>CAMNFV010000211.1 GCA_946537515.1 uncultured Ruminococcus sp.
CAAGGCAGTCGCAGACGGCACGATCGAGCATAACTATCCGCACTGCTGGCGCTGCAAGCGTCCGCTGATCTACAAGGCAATGGACGCATGGTACTTCAATGTCGGCAAGATCAAGGATAAGCTGATCGCCTACAATGAGGATATCAACTGGGTTCCGGAGACTGTCAAGCACGGCAGATTCGGCAAGTGGCTGGAGAATGCCCGCGACTGGAATATCTCCAGAAACCGCTATTGGTCCACCCCGATCCCGATCTGGGAGTGCGATACCTGCGGCGACAGAACTGTCCTCGGCAGCATTGACGAGATCGAGCAGGCAAGCGGCATCCGCCTCGAAAACCTGCACCGCCAGTATATGGATAAGGTTACATTCAAGTGTAACTGCCCGGGCTGCACGGGTACCAAGGTCCGCGTACCGGAAGTTCTGGACTGCTGGTTTGAGAGCGGCTCCGTTCCGTTCGCACAGAAGCACTATCCGTTTGAGAATAAGGAATGGTTCGATTCCCATTTCCCGAGCGATTTCATCGTCGAGTACACCGGTCAGATCCGCTGCTGGTTCTATTATCTGCATGTTCTCTCCGTTGCGCTGTTTGATAAGCCCTGCTTCTCGAACTGCGTCGTACACGGCACCATTCTCGCAAAGGACGGCAAGAAGCTCTCCAAGTCCTCGAAGAACTATACCGACCCGATGCTGCTGATGAAGCAGTACGGCACCGATGCATTCAGACTGTATCTCTATCAGACGAATGCAATGCTGATCGGCGACCTGCTCTTTGATGACAACGGCATTCAGGATGCATATCAGCAGATCATTCTGCCCTACTGGAATGCCTGCAACTTCTTTATTTCCTATGCAAATATCGACGATTTCAAGCCGGATACGCTGACGCCGCCCAAGAGCAGCAATCAGCTTGACCGCTGGATGCTCGCAAAGCTCTATGAGGTCACGAATACGATCCGGACGAATATGGATGCATATTTCGTCAACAAGTATGTTGACAGCCTGATCGAGCTGGTAGACGGCCTGACCAACTGGTTCATCCGCCGCTCCAGACGCCGCTTCTGGGATAAGGGCATGTCCGAGGACAAGCGCAATGCATATGAAACGCTCTATTATGTCCTCGTGAATACGACAAAGCTCTTTGCACCGGTTGCTCCGATCATCTCTGAAAAGATCTATCAGACGCTGACCGACGGCTTCTCTGTTCATCTCGACAGCTTCCCGGAGATCCCGGAGAGCTTCCGCGATGATGAGCTGCTGGAGCAGGTCAAGCTTGTCCGCAGCGTGATCTATCTCGCACGTTCGATCCGCAGCAAGAACAATGTCAAGAACCGTCAGCCGCTGACCAGACTCGGCGTTGCAATCTCCGATCCGGCAGGCGTGCCTGTCATCGAGGCATTCCGCGATATCATCGCAGAGGAGCTGAATGTCAAGCAGGTCGAAGTGCTGGAGAGCGTTGACAGCGTTGCAGAGGTCAAGTATGCACCGAACTTCAATGAGATCCGCGACCGCTATCCGCAGCGCGTTCCGGAGATCATCAAGGCGATCAAGAGCAACAAGTTTGCGCTGACCGCAAACGGCGCAGAGCTTGAAATCAACGGCGCAAAGGAAACCTTCGATGCCGAGATCATCCTCGTAACCTACAATGCAAAGGCAGGCCAGCATGTTGCAAGCGAAAAGGGCATTGTTGTCGCGCTGGATCTGACGATCACCGATGAACTGCGCGATGAGGGCTTTGCCCGCGATATCGTCCGCAGCATCCAGGATGCGCGCCGCAAGATGAACTGCGCGATCACCGACCGCATCACGCTCTCCCTGACCGGCGATTATCCGCAGGCATGGGCAGAGTATATCTGCGGCGAAACGCTCAGCAGCATCGGGGAAATTACAGCGCCCGATACCGAATATGACATTGACTATGAGGACGGCAGAAAAGCACACATCAGCCTGAAGAAATAATATTTGTATCGTTGCACGATGATTCAGAATGGGGCTCCGCCCCAAGCCCTGCCAGAGGGACGTTGTCCCTCTGGACTCCCGATTTATGCTCTTTTTGCATAGAAAATGGGATTCTTAAGGGATAGTATCCCTTAAGCGGGGCTTGGGGTGAGTTTGCTTGCAAACTCATAGCGAAGTGTGCAGGTGCCCCCATTTTGAATCCGTCGGAGACACCTTTTACCTGAAAGGATAATATTGATGAGCAGAGAATTACCAAAGACATATAACCCGGGAGAGGTCGAGAAGCGCACCTATGAGGCGTGGGAATCGAACGGCTGCTTCCGCGGTATCATTGATCCGAAAAAGAAGCCTTATTCGATCTCCATGCCGCCCCCGAATGTCACCGGTCAGCTCCACATGGGACATGCCGTTGACAATACCATGCAGGATATTCTGATCCGCTTCAAGAGAATGCAGGGCTATGCAGCACTCTGGATCCCCGGAACTGACCATGCTGCAATCGCGACCGAGGCGAAGATCGTTGAGGCAATGCGCAAGGAAGGTCTGACCAAAGCGGATCTCGGCAGAGATCAGTTCATGGAGCGCGCATGGGCATGGAAGGAAAAATTCGGCAACCGCATCGTGCAGCAGCTCCGTACACTCGGCAGCTCCTGCGACTGGGAGCGCGAGCACTTCACCATGGATGAGCAGTGCTCCAAGGCGGTTCTGGAGGTTTTCATCAATCTCTATAACCAGAAGCTGATCTACCGCGGCAACCGTATGGTCAACTGGTGCCCGAAATGCAACACTTCGATTTCTGATGCAGAGGTCGAATATGAGGAGAAGAACGGCCATTTCTGGCATATTCTCTATAAGGTCAAGGAGACCGGCGAGTTCCTTGAGATCGCGACGACCCGTCCGGAGACCATGCTCGGCGATACCGCTGTTGCAATCAACGAGGCAGACCCGCGCTACAAGCATCTGCACGGCTGCCATGTCATTCTGCCGCTGCTGGATAAGGAAATCCCGATCGTCTGCGATGAGCACGCAGATATGGAGAAGGGTACCGGTGTCGTGAAGATCACCCCGGCACACGATCCCAACGACTTTGAGGTCGGCGGACGCCACAATCTGCCGATGGTTCGCTGCTTCACCTATGACGGCCACATGACCGGCAAGGAGGATGTTGCGGAATATAATGCACTCAAGGAGAGCAACCGCCTGACAGAGGGCGAGCCTGAGGTTCTCGACTGCGGCAAGTACGCAGGCATGACGACCGATGAGGCGCGCAAGGCGATCGTTGCCGATCTGGAGGCACTCGGCCTGCTGAAAGAGGTTGAGGATCTGAAGCATGATGTCGGCACCTGCTACCGCTGCCATTCGACCATCGAACCGATGATCTCAAAGCAGTGGTTTGTCCGCATGAAGACGCTGGCAGAACCGGCTGTCAAGGCTGCGGAAGCGGGCGAGATTCAGTTTGTGCCGGAGCGCTTCACAAAGAGCTACCTCAACTGGATGAAGAATACCCGCGACTGGTGCATTTCCCGTCAGCTCTGGTGGGGTCACCGCATTCCGGCATGGTACTGCGATGACTGCGGCGAGACCAATGTCGCAAAGACTGCACCCTGCAAGTGCGCAAAGTGCGGCAGCACCAATCTGACACAGGATCCGGATACGCTGGATACCTGGTTCTCCTCGGCACTCTGGCCGTTCTCCATTCTCGGCTGGCCGGATACCGAAAATCCGGATTACAACTATTTCTATCCGACAAGCACGCTCGTAACGGGCTATGATATCATCGGCTTCTGGGTCAGCAGAATGATCTTCTCCGGTCTTGCATACACCGGCAAGGCACCGTTCTCGAAGGTCGTTATCCACGGTATCGTCCGTGATGCACAGGGCAGAAAGATGTCCAAGTCGCTCGGCAACGGCATTGACCCGCTCGAAGTCATTGAGCAGTACGGTGCAGACGCGCTGCGCTTCATGCTCGTGCAGGGCAGCTCGCCCGGAAACGATATGCGTTACAGCGAGGAAAAGATCCTTGCAATGCGCAACTTTACGAATAAGATCTGGAACGCATCGCGCTTCCTGCTGATGAATATGTCGATCGACGAGATTCGTCTGCCGGAGGAACTCGCACTTGAGGATAAGTGGATCCTTTCCCGCCTGAACAGCGTCATCCGCGAAGTGACCTATAATCTGGAGCACTTTGAAATGGGCGTTGCCGCGCAGAAGATCTATGATTTCATCTGGAGCAGCTTCTGCGACTGGTACATTGAACTTGCAAAGAACCGCTTCAACGGCAGTGATGCGGAAAAGAAGAAGAACGTCGAGAATGTGCTTGCATATGTGCTCCGCGATATTCTCAAGCTTCTGCATCCGTTTATGCCGTTCATCACCGAGGAAATCTATCAGGCGCTGCCGCATGACAAGGGCTTCCTGATGCTCCAGAGCTGGCCGGAGGTTCGTCCGGAGCTGAGCTTCCCGGAGGATGAGGCGCGTATGGAGAAGATCATGGAGGCTGTTAAGGCTGTCCGTGAGTGCCGCTCCGAGCATAAAGTCCCGAATTCCAAGAAATCGCATATCACGATCATCACCGCAAATCCGGAGCAGTATGCCGAGGCAGGCGACTTCCTCGCACGGCTCGCAGGTGCATCGGGCGTGAATGCTGTCAGCGAGGAGCCCGAGGATCTTTCCGGTATGGTAACTGTCGCGACGGCTGACGCAAAGCTCTGTATGCCGCTCAAGGAACTGATCGACGTGGAAAGCGAGCGCGCAAGAATCACGAAGGATCTCGAAAAAGCCGAGAAGGAGCTGGAATTTGTCAAGGCAAAGCTTGCAAATGAGAGCTTTATCTCCAAGGCGCCGGAGAAGGTCGTCAATGATATCCGTGAGCGCGAGGCGAAGATCACAGCGCTGATCCAGAACCTCAAGGATATGCTCAGCGCGCTGTGATAAGCGGTATCGCAGCCCGGTTTATGCATGAATAGAATAAAGCCGCTCCGATCAAGCAGATTGGGGCGGCTTTCTTTTTCCATTACGCCCGCGGCGGGCTTTAGATCAATTCAAGCAGGCGTTGCCCGCCGCAACGAGCGAAACTCCCCCGCATTTCATTTTGGGAAGATAGGGGTTTGGGGAAAGATCCCCACGTTTGCAAGCAAACAGGCAGCTTTCCCCATTCAAAATCGCATCCGCGCAGCGGATACTGCTTTTATTACCAGAGATGACTCTCCCAGAATTATTATGGCGCTGCCCGCCGGTGCCCCTCGCTTTGGCCTGCGACTGACACCGCTGTTCCAT
>CAMNFV010000212.1 GCA_946537515.1 uncultured Ruminococcus sp.
TGCAAGTAGATTGCGTGCCAAGCCGTCAGGCGGGATTTAATCAGTACTTCCCTAGTATCCCATACTGTTTTCAGAAAGCGAGGTGAGCTTCCTCCATGACACAGCAGCAAATGGAACAAATTTACGACGAATATCATCTGTCTGTATTCCGGCTGGCCTTTGCCTATTGCAAAAACCGCGCCGATGCTGAGGATATCACCTCCGATGTGTTCCTCAAACGCTTTGAGAAAGCCCCTGTGTTCAGTGACAAGCGCCACGAAACCGCATGGATGATGCGCGTCACGGTCAATCGCGCCAAAGACCTGCTGCGCTCCTTCCGCTATCGCTTCAGCGTCCCGCTTGATGAGGCGGACCTGACTTACGAATCGCCGGAGGAAAGCAGCGTCTATCACGCCGTCATGGAACTGCCCGCGAAATACCGCGCCGTGATCCATCTGTATTACTTCGAGGGCTATTCGGTCGCGGAAATCGCCGATATAACCGGAAAAAGCCGGACAGCCGTGCAGACACAGCTCTACCGCGCAAGGAACATGCTGAAAGGTGAACTGGGAGAGGAGTTGAGTTGAAATGAAAATTCAGGATTACAGCAGAGTAACGGAACGGCTGAAGCCCGACCCGGCTCTGAAGGAGGCAATTATGCAGAAAGCGGCACAGCGGCCGGCAGCGTCCGGCAGCAAAGCAGAGAAACAGAAATCACAGAAGATTCAGCGGCATATCAACGGCAAGGCAATCGCCGGCGCGGGCATCGCGGCGGCACTGGTTGCGGGCAATGCCGCACTGTTCGCAAATCTTCTGCATGACAAAAACACCCCGCAGACACCCGCTGTCAGTGAGATTCAGGAGGTCACGCCGGGCACGGCGCATTATGCGCAGTGCATGCAGGATTACTACGCATACAAAACCGGTGTTCCCTGCACCTATGATTTTACCGGCATGGGAATGGATCTCGACTATGTATGGGACTGCGCCGACTACCGGATCACGCTGCACGCCGCGGCAGGCGATGCGTTCCAGATGCACTTTTTCTATGATGTCATCCCGCTGAAGGGGCAGAAATATGCGGATGCTGAAACCTATGCAAACTGGATAGACCGAATGAACTATCAGGACTGGCCCTGTGTGCAGACACTTTATTCCATGCACGAAGAAAACGGATCCCCGCTTTACGGTTCAACCGGCAGCGACCCCGGTACTGCGTATGCCGTCACAAATGACGGGGAGAACGGCGGCGAGGTCTGGCATATGCACGCTGTGGTGTATGACACAAGCGGCTTTGGATTTGAGCCGGTCGGCTTCTATGTGCAGGTGAACGAGCGAAGACCCGATGCGAAGCACGGCTGGATGTGGGAATGTGCAGGCACTGACACACAAGACCCGGACTCAAACGAGCTGAATTTTCTTCAGTTCGATTTCATTCAGAAGCCGGAGTGGTTTGATGCCTGCTTCCCGCCCGAAACCGGTCTGTCCGCATACACGCACATTGCTGTCACACCGCTGACGGTCATGCTGAAGGATGACTTCGCAGACACCTTCCCCTACAAAAAATATCAGGAGGAAGCGGACAAAACGACCGGCACAGATATTGAGATGAATCATCCGGAGGAGCTCCCGGCGGTGTGCGTTCTGGAAACCGCTGACGGCAAGATCGCTGAGATGCCGCTGGAATCCCCGACGAAATACACCGTAAATCTGTACCCCGAAACAGAGGTCACCGCATCCACATGGTATTACCCGCTCGGCACGCCGGTCAACCCGCTCAGATGCTCTGCGATCGTGCTGGAAAATACGCAGATTCCGCTGTATATTGAAGGCGTAGCAGACCCGCAGACGGCGGAAACCGTCCCCGAAAGCACAGAGAGCACAGAGAGCACCGGAAATTATGCCGCACTGATGCAGGACTATTTCGGCGGCGGCCTCGATTACAGCGACTTCGGACAGGACTGCGATCTCAGATGGGAAACCGATGATGCCGCATTCACTCTGACCGCGATCGGCGGCGACGCCTATCATCTGTACTATTTCTTCGATACTGTGATTCCCGCTGAGGCAGATGCGTCCGATTACAGCCTGTCCCTGCTGCCGGTCATGCAGAATCAGATTCTCGGCCTTCAGACCGAGGAGCTGCATGCCGAACTGACGGGGCAGGACAAGGCAGAGGACGGCAGACAGATCTGCCACTGGGTCAGCTCGGTCAACTATGCGCACGGCAAACAGTTCTTCTCGCTGGATTTTCTCAGTTATGCGCTCCGGGCGCTCCCGATGCAGAAGAATCCGTACAGCGGGCAGATGATGCCGGCGGGCGAAGCACAGATGCTCACCGCCGATTTTCTGAAGGGCGGCGCCGGCTCCTGCACGTATTTGCAGCCCGATACCGTGATTCCTTATAACGGCAGAGATTACGCTGCTGTTTATGTTTCGCCGTTCGGTCTGCGCCTCACGGAAGGATTGTCCGGCAAAGCGGTTGACGGCGGGCATGAATTGCCGCTGGTAAAATGCACCGGACAAAAGGAATTCTATGCCGCCTACGCGGCAGACAACTCCAGCGCTGCGGAATTCCAAACATTGGAGGTCGATTCTGTCTGCGAATTGGTCTTCAGCGGCGAGGGCTGGGACGACTTTATCACGGTCGATGTCGAATTCCGGCACCCTGTGGATCTGCGGAAAGCGTGGCTGCTCAAGATCGCCGGAACCGTCATCGGCGGGTATCCGATTCAGTTCCCCGATAACGGTTCGGATCCGGCAAAGGAAGCCGAGGTTGTCATGAACGATTTTCTCACCGCCTGCTGTGATGAACAGCGCGATAAAATGCAGGAGCTCTCGCTGATCGAGGAAGTTGTGCGCGGCTACAGAGAGCCCGATACGGAGGAGGCGATTGCGGAGGAGATCAGCAATTATCTCGACGAATATTCGCAGATCATCGCCTTTACGCTCAGTGAACCGACTGAGGTGACAGAAGAGTGGGCGGAGATCGGACAACTGGAACAGGATTACACAGATCTGATGCGATACCGGAAGCGCGATCCCGGGCTGCGCGCGGACTTCAATGACATCACTGATTTCTTCCGCCGGGTAGACTGCGCATACAAATTCACGGTCAAGCTGCGCATAAAGAATGAAAGCGGCGAACCGCAGGAAAAAACGGCAGAAATGTCTGCTGCCCGTTATGACGGGAAATGGTACGCCGAGCCGATCGAGATGCTTGTCCCGATCATGTCGGATGAGGAAAAGCAGGAACTCAGCGATTACCGCGCAAAGGGAGCCGCAGAAAGTAATTAATACAAAAGCCCCGAAGCGATCTGTCCGATCACTTCGGGGCAGCTTTTTTGGATTCAGCGAATCTGTCCTTCGCCGTTGATGAGATATTTCACGGTCGTCAGCTCGTCAAGTCCCATCGGGCCGCGGGCATGCAGCTTCTGCGTCGAAATGCCGATCTCCGCACCGAAGCCGAATTCTCCGCCGTCCGTGAAGCGCGTGGAGGCGTTCACATAAACCGCCGCAGCATCGACCCCGCGCTGGAATTTCTCGGCATTTTCCAGCGATTTCGTCACGATGCACTCGCTGTGATTCGTGCCGTATTTCGCGATATGCGCCATCGCCTCGTCCACATCCGCGACGATCTTCACCGCAAGCTGATAGTCCAGATATTCCAGTGCATAGTCGTCCTCGTTCGCCGGCAGCACGCAGTCACCGAGCACCTGCTTTGCCGCGTCATCGCCGTGCAGCGTGACGCTGTGCTCGTCGAGCTTTGCTTTCATCATCGGCAGGAATTTCTCCGCGACTGCACGGTGGATCAGCACCGTTTCGACCGCGTTGCACACGGACGGACGCTGCGTCTTGCCGTTGTCGATGATATTCACCGCCATTTCAAGATCCGCAGATTCATCCACAAAGACATGGCAGTTGCCGACGCCGGTCTTGATGACCGGAACCGTTGCATTCTCCGCAACCGCATTGATGAGCCCCGCACCGCCGCGGGGAATCAGCACATCGAGATACTCCGAGAGCTTCATGAGCTGGTTCGAGGATTCTCTGCTCGTATCCGGCACAAGCTGGATGATATCCGCAGGCAGCCCCGCAGAGGCCGCTGCATCGCGCATAATATTCGTCAGGCAGGTGTTTGAGGAGAACGCCTCCTTGCCGCCGCGCAGAATCACGCAGTTGCCCGCCTTCATGCAGAGCGTCGCCGCATCGACCGTGACATTCGGGCGGCTCTCGAAGATAATGCCGATGACACCGAGCGGCACGCGCGTTTTCTGAATGCGCAGACCGTTCGGGCGCACGACGCCGTAATCGACCTTGCCGATGACCTCCTCAAGCTGGATCAGCTTGCGCACGCCGTCTGCAATGCCTGCAATGCGTGCCGGTGTCAGCAGCAGTCTGTCCTGCATCGCCTGCGACATATTGTTTTTGACCGCGTTGTCAAGGTCTATTTTGTTCGCCGCGATGATCTCGTCCGTGCGGCTGACCAGTGCATCCGCAATCGCAGCCAATGCGTCATTTTTCTGCTTCGGTGAAGCTGCCGCGAGAATGCCGGAGACTGCCTTGGCTCTCGCGCCCAGCTCCCTGACCGTCAACTGTTCCATGATTCATTCCTCCTCGCCCGGCTCCCGCTCAGCAGCGATGATCAAGAACCGGTATGTTATATTTCGCTGCCCATTCCAGCAGCCGTTCCGCATTGGGATATGTTACCGAAAGCCGCAGCAGCACGCTGTCTCCTGCGTAAAGTGCGATATCGCCGGCTCGGTCAATCATGATGCGGTTCAGTTCCGTAAAATCGAATTCACGGTTCTGATAGGTCAGACGCTGACCGTTCACTTCCGCTGTTCTCAGGACAGCACGCCGCGAAATGTACATCAGAACCGGCAGCATCAGAAGCAGACAGAGCAGCCGCGGCTGAAGCGGAAAGCCTCTCAGCTTCGATGCAAGAAACAATGCTGCCGTCAGCGCTGTATTGATCAGCAGCATATTGCGCAGGCGTTTTTTTGTGAAAACAATTCCTTTGCCGGAAAGCGGACTGCTCCCGGCGCGAAACACAAAATGCTCGCTGCTGTCCATTACTGTGCGACAAAGCGCGTACCGACGGCTTTGTCCTCCAGCAGCAGATCATACAGCCGCTCCGGTTTTTCGCCGTTCATGATGACCATGTCGATGCCGGCTGCGACCGCCATTTTTGCCGCGCTGATCTTCGTTGCCATGCCGCCGCGGGCATTCGGTGTGCCCGCGCCGCC
>CAMNFV010000213.1 GCA_946537515.1 uncultured Ruminococcus sp.
GAGCAGAGAATAATTCTCATTGGCAAGATATTTGGGAAAATGAGAAATTAGAAATGAGAAATGAGAAATCAATGTGTCCGCTGCGCGGACGGATTTGAAAAAAGCACCGGAGAAATAAACCTCTCCGGTGCTTTTGGGGATTATGCATGATTGGATTCGGTCTTTTCGGCCTCTTCCTTCTGGTGCTTTTCCAGTTCCATTTTGTTGAACTCCTCCGGCGTGATGAAGGTCGGAACCATATCATGCAGCGCCGAAACAGCAATCGCCTCATTATTCTCCTCCGCAGCGTCGCGCAGGATACGCAGCCGCTCCGCAAAGGAATCCGCGTCGATCTCGATCTGTCTGCCGATGTAAATCAGCTTATTGGCGGTCTTCTGGAGTCCCTCCTCATCCATGAGCAGCTCCTCCTTGATCTTCTCGCCGGGGCGCAGGCCGACAAACTTGATCTCGACATCCTTATACGGGACCTTGCCGTACATGCGAATCAGGTTTTCTGCGAGCGTCACGATGCGGACAGGCTTACCCATATCCAGAACGAAGATCTCGCCGCCGTGTGCAATCGCCGCGGCCTCCATTACAAGGGAAACTGCCTCCGGAATCGTCATGAAATAACGGATGACATCCGGATGCGTGACCGTCACAGGCTTGCCCTGCTCGATCTGCTTCTTGAACAGCGGAATCACCGAGCCATTCGAGCCGAGCACGTTGCCGAAGCGCGTTGTCACGAATTCCGTGCGGTTGGTCGAATCCTTCTGCTGTGCCAGATACTGCACGATCATCTCGCAGCAGCGCTTGGAAGCACCCATGACATTCGTCGGATTGACGGCCTTATCGGTCGAGATCATGACGAACTTCTCAACGAGATGGAACTGCGCCAGAGAGGCGACATTGAACGTACCGACGATGTTGTTCTTGATTGCCTCCATCGGGGAGACCTCCATGAGCGGCACATGCTTATGCGCTGCGGCATGGAAAACGACCTGCGGCTTATAGCGCTCAAAGATCTGGTTGATGCGGTAATAATCGCGGACAGATGCGATCAGCGTCACAAGATTCAGCTTGCTGCCGTATTCCATGACAAGCTCCTGCTGGATCTCATAGGCGTTATTCTCGTAGATATCAACAATGATGATCTGCTTCGGGTTGTACTTTGCGATCTGCCGGACAAGCTCCGAACCGATCGAACCGCCGCCGCCGGTAACCATACAGACCTTTCCGCCGATAAACTTGCGGATATCCTCATTATCAAACTTGATCGGCTCTCTGCCGAGCAGATCCTCGACCTTGATATCACGGACCTGCTTGAGCAGCGAAGTCTGATTATTCTCATCAAAGATCAGGTTGCCGATGAACGGCACCGTCTTGACCGGGAGCTTGGTCTTGGAGCAGATCTCCAGCACGCGCATACGCTCATCTTCCGGCGCCGAAGGAACCGCAAAGATGATCTGCTCAATCTCCCGCTCCTCTGCGAAGCGGACAATATCCGCCGTCGTACCGACAATCTCAACACCCATGACATCCTGACCGACCTTGTTGTGGTCGTCGTCGATGATACAGACAGGCAGGTATTTCGCGGAAACCTTGTCGCCGTCATAGGGCGATTTCCGCGCATTTTCGATCTCGGTCAGCAGCATCTTACATGCTACGCCGCCGCCGATGATCATAGTGCGCTTGAATTTTCCGAGCTTTTTGCCGGTCTCGGACATCTCTATGAACGCCTTCCGGAAAATCAGACGGAACAGGCAGATGCCGACGATCGAAACAGCCATATGTGCGAGTGTGAATGCAAACGGGATCTTCTTATCGAGGATCGCCGCGAACAGACATGTCACGGCCAGACCGCAGATCACACCGAATACGCAGGAGAGATAATCCTTGCTGCGGAAATAGCGCCACATCTTGCTGTATGCACCCCAGATGAAGAGAAATGCAAAGCAGCAGATTGTTCCGATAACAATCGGGACAATCAGATCGGAGACCGGAATTCCACAGCCGAACAGCGAGAGCAGAAAGTTCGCAATCAACGAAGCAGCTACCAGAATAAAGGCATCTGCAACTGCAAGCAGCAACTTCCGGTGCGTAAACGTACCGGCATATTCTTTGAGCTTTGTTTTCATGATGAAAACCCTTTCTTATAACTTTTCAAATTCCCGATCCTCATCTCACTACGCTCACACAGCGGATCAAGTCGCTGCGGCATGATCCGTTGTGTCAAAGCAGTGAGTGAGGGTTGAAGGCTGGCAGCAGAAATCAACCGGAACGGGCAGCGCAAGGCCGTATAGCTGCGCTGTCTGTTCCGGAATATTCAGATGTTCAGCCGGCAGCGGTTTCTTTCACGATCCGCTCCAGCTCGTCCTGCTTGCGGATGATATCCTTTGCAAGCGCGAGCTGACATCTCGTGCGGTCGAGATTGTGCAGCGGGTAGTTGATCTTGAAGTACGTATCTCCGGTGAGATAGTCATCCAGGAACCGCGACGCGAGTTCGATTGTAATGGAGAAGGCCGCGAGCACGAGGCTGTCGCGCTCAGACTGTGTCAGCGACTTGCCGACGGCACCGAGAAAGCCCTTGCAGAATGCGCGGAATTTTTCAGTATCGAAGTGTACCTTGCTGACATCGGGTTCATCCTCTGCGGCGGTATTGGCGATAAAGCGGACCGCATCCGCAAAATCGTACATTGCCATGCCGGGCATAACCGTATCAAGGTCAATGACGACAAGCGGCATTTTTGTCTCTTTGTCAAAGAGGACATTGTTGGATTTCGTATCATTGTGCGTGACACGAACAGGGAATTCGCCGTTTGCAAAGCGGACAGAAAGCTCCGCCGCCTTTTCGCGGACTTCAGTCAGGTATGCGATCTCATCCTGTACCTCTGCGGCGCGCCCGCAGGGATCCTCTGCGATATGTGCAAAGAGGGTATCCAGTCTCTTTTTGGTATTATGGAAATCCGGGATCGTTTCAAAGAGCTGTGCGCCGTCAAAATCGCTGAGCTGATTCTGGAATTCACCGAATGCGCGGCCCGTTGCCTCGATGACAGCCGGATCCTCGCAGGTATTGAAGGTGATCGAATCGACATAGTTCATGATGCGCCAGAAATTGCCGGCATCATCGAACAGATAGTTCTTGCCGTCCGCGGTATGATGGAAATGCAGCGTAACGCCGTCCGGATTTTTGTTTCGGATATGTGTTGTGACGAGGTCGATGTTCTGCATGATCTGCACAGGATTGCTGAACACGACGGTATTGATTCGCTGGAAGATATAGGATTTGGGATTGCCGTCCGCATCGCTGTAGGTGACCTTGAACGTTGCATTGATATTGCCGTTGGTGATCGTTTCAAAGGCATCGAACGTACCGGGCAGCCGGAATGCCGCGCCGATCTTCTGGATTGTTTCAAGCATATCAGAATCTCCGTAATCAATAAAAATGAAAGGAGCATACTGTCCCGCCCGGCGGCCGGCTGCACAGCGCAGAAAACCGCAGTATCCGGACATATACTCTTAAAAATTAGTATACCACGAAACCCACAGGTTTGTCAAGTCTTTTCAGCGAAGCGCATATTTTTCCGCGGAAGAATCTGCCTCTCTCTGTATAGAAAAAACTGCACACCCGGGCGGATGTGCAGTTTTCTGCATGATCAGAGCATGATACCGTTGCGGCGGAGCAGTTCCCGCGCCGTATCAACAGAATCCACACCGGTTTTATTCTTGATCGGTGCAAACTCCTTTTCGCGTTCGACCTCATAGGCAAGGCAGTTCTTTTGCAGCTTGACCAGGTCGAGTGCGAGTGTCTCGAATTTATAAGCATTCGGCGCTTCCGGCCGGACAGTATTGCCGCTTTCATCCATATAGCGGATCTTCTTGAAAACCTTGTGCAGCGGCATCTTGCAGTTGAGCGTTTCCTCCAGCTGATCGACGCGGAACAGATAATTGAGGATCACGCCGAAGCGGTAGGAAAGATTGCCGTCCGGCTCGCGGAGCGTCCGCATTTCCTCTGTCATCTCGTAATATTCGACGATCGAAGGTCTGCCGTCCTCCAGGCAGAGCACGCCGACCTTTTCATCGGGATCAGCCTTCGCAACGACCTTTGCACCGGAAACATGTCCCGATTCGATCACCGCACCGATAAAGCACGGATCCGCAATCGACTGCAATACATTGTCCACAGCGAATACATTGAGCCATTCAATGCTGCTCTGCCGCAGTTCGTGCAGCAGCCCGGTATTCTCCATGGAAGCATACCAGCCGCCGTTTCCGTTCGGCGCAGTCGAGATTATGCCGGGCGCAGAGAGCATCAGCCTGCCCTCGGGATCGACGGTCGGAAGCTGCTCCTGCCGGAAGAAGCGGATATGCTCCTTGCTGTAGCCGAAGTAATTTTTCTCCGCAAAGAATGCTTCTGTTTCATCGTGATTTTCAACGCTTGTCATGATGAACAGCGGGATATATGCCCCCGCCTGCTCCGTCACGCGCCTGAGATTGTTCATCAGGCACTCAAAAATAAAAAGTTCTCTGGTAATCCCGATATCAACCATGCCCTTTGCGTGTTCGCAGCCGAGGCGTGTCCCCTGACCGCCGCCGAGCAGCACCGCTCCGACCTTTCCGGCACGGATCGCCGCAAGACCTGCCTCCGTAAAGCGGCTGCGGTTCCGGTCAATCTCTTCAAGCGTGGTTGCATAAAGCGGGGTAAAGACGCCGCGCTGTTCATCCGCGCATTCCGGATCGAGAATGCTGAGATCAAGCGTATCAATCTGCCGCAGCATTGCATCCTGTTCCGCTTCACTGAGCTGTTCGAGATACGCGCAGATATGCGCCTGACCGAGTGCGGAAAGCCGCTGACAGATCCGCTGTTTCTTCGCTGTAAGATTCTCTTGCTGTTGTGTCATCCGATACTCCTTTATGATTCGGGTTTTGCGTGGCAGCACCGTTTTCGCAGTGCCGGAAGAAAAATATAAGGACATTATAGCATATTCTCCCGTAAAAAGCAAGCCATGCTGCCGGGAGAAAGTTAAAACAGAAATGAGAAATTGCGGCATCGCCTGCGGCGATGATGATTTATAATAGCTGGATAAGAAAATTTCAGCTTCTGCCGCAGTTGACCTTC
>CAMNFV010000214.1 GCA_946537515.1 uncultured Ruminococcus sp.
CGGCGCACAGCATCATAAAAGTTTTGATCAAACTTTTTCAAAAGTTTGCGGGGTCAAGGGGCAGAGCCCTTGTCGATGCCCGCAGGCATCGAAACTCCCCAGCATTCCATTTTGGGAAGATAGGGGCTTGGGGAAAGTTCCCCTTTTTTAAAAGGGCAGCTTTCCCCATTCTAAATAGCATCCGCGCAGCGGATACATCTTTTCAATATAAACGGTGTCTCCAATGGATTGAGAATGGAGGCTCTACAGTATTGTTCAAAGCCCGAGGCGCTGTGCGAGTGCTTCCAGCGGCATTGCGCCGACAGCCTTCTTCATGACCTTGCCGTCCTCGAAGAGCAGGAATGCCGGGATACTGTCAATGCCGAACTGAACCGCAGGCTGCTGTACCTCATCGACATTGACCTTTGCGACCTTCACGTCGGGATATTTTTCAGCAAGCTGCTCCAGAACCGGTGCCATCATCATGCACGGGCCGCACCAGGATGCCCAGAAATCGACGAGAACCTTCCCCTTTTCATCCAGAATCTCAGCTTCAAATTCCTTCGTATCTTCAATATGCAGAATTGCCATAATGTGAATCCTCCTTATTTTTCCTTATAGTAGAGCCTGCAATGGCAGTAGCCCTCGAACTCCGGATCAGCGATCTGCTCACGAAATTCAAGACACATACATCGGTTTTCTTCGGTGCGCTGCAGCCGGCAGGGACAGTAGCCTTCCTTTTTGAGCAGTCCCTCGCGGATGCGTGCAACAACCTGTTCGTCTTCATTGAAACGGATTTTCATGTTTTCACGCTCCTGACCTTACATTTTCACTTAGTATATCCCGGGGAATTGCTGATAATCCTATTTTAACATATATTATGTGCGGTGTCAAGCAATTTCACTAACTGTTCACGTATTATGCACAGATGTATCAGACAGAAATACAAATTTTCAAATTTGGGTATTGACAAATCACACACAATATGATAGAATAAGAACACGGACAGAGGCGCGGGCTTGATGAGTCCTGCCGGATGAGGGTGCCGGACCCGTGATCGCAAGATCGGATTCCGTCAGAAAAGGCAAGACCGCCGAAGCAGAACCGAATACGGCATCGGCGCTGCTGGGCGCGTACCGAACAGGTGCGTGACTGTCACATGGGGTTCAGAAGAATCCCCTTGTGGAGTGCTGACCGGGTTTTTGTTTTCATCCGCAGCGCGGGGAACCGGCAAAGCGGGAAGCAAATCCGTTCAACCTGCTCAATGTCCGCCATATGCTGGCGGATTTTTTTCTGCCTCAGGCAATTTGTCTGTGCGAAACCGCGTACAGACCAACTACAAGAATGGAGGACTCATACTTATGAAAGAATTTCGTGTTGGCATCATCGGTGCAACGGGCATGGTCGGCCAGCGTTTTGCGCTGCTGCTCGCTGATCATCCGTGGTTCAAGGTCACGGTCATGGCGGCATCTTCCCGCTCTGCCGGCAAGACCTACCGTGAGGCTGTCGGTGCAAGATGGGCATTCAAGGATCAGCCCATGCCGGAGAAGTTTGCAGATCTCGTGATCTACGATGCCGGTGCAGACATCGAGAAGATCGCTTCGCAGGTCGATTTCTGCTTCTGCGCAGTCGATATGAAGAAGGATGCACTCCGCGCTCTCGAAGAGGCATACGCAAAGGCAGAGTGCCCGATCGTTTCCAATAACTCCGCACACCGCTTCACCGCTGATGTCCCGATGATCATCCCGGAGCTCAATCCGGAGCACCTCGAAATCATCGAATTCCAGAAGAAGCGCCTCGGCACCAAGCGCGGCTTCATCGCTGTCAAGTCCAACTGCTCGATTCAGAGTTATGTTCCGGCGCTGCACCCGCTGCGCAAATTCGGCATTACCCAGGTTCTCGCCTGCACCTATCAGGCAATCTCCGGCGCCGGCAAGACCTTTGAGCGCTGGCCGGAAATGATCGACAACCTAATCCCGTATATCGGCGGCGAAGAGGAAAAGTCCGAGCAGGAGCCGCTCAAGATCTGGGGTACGATCGAAAACGGCGAGATCGTCAAGGCGAAGAGCCCGCTGATCACCACGCAGTGCCTGCGCGTTCCGGTTTCGGACGGCCATACCGCTGCTGTTTTTGTCAAGTTTGAGAATAAGCCTTCCGAGGATGAGATCAAGGCTGCATGGGCAGAGTATAAGGGCATCCCGCAGGAGCTTGGTCTGCCGCACGCACCGAAGCAGTTCCTCAATTACTTTGAGGAGCCGGATCGCCCGCAGGCAAAGCTCGACAGAAATCTCGAGGGCGGCATGGCGATCTCCATCGGCAGACTGCGCGAGGATTCGCTCTTTGATTACAAGTTCGTCTGCCTCTCCCATAACACGCTGCGCGGCGCTGCCGGCGGTGCGGTCGAACTGGCAGAACTGCTCGCAGCAAAGGGCTATTTTGACTGATTCACACAAAATTCCGGATAAGGGGGTGCAATCATGCGGCATGTATTTGTCTGCCCGATGAATGATACCATTGAGATCGCGGCGATCGAAGTATACAGCGACCTCAAGGTCTACGGCGGTATCACATTCGATACCTATACGCCGCAGGAAGCGCCCGTTTATCCGTATGTTCCGGCGTATTTTCAGTCCTATAATCACCAGCGCGGCCCGCTGCGGTCGTTTCTGCGGGAACATACCTACGGACTGAAGCCGCGGAACTATCTGCTGGCGCTGCATGACGATGCGACCGACCTGGAAGCACATGCACTCAGCGAACTGCTGATTGCCTGCGGCGCAAAGGAAACCCTCATGGAGTACCGCGCATTCCTGCTCTCTTCAGAAGAGCGGTTTATTGCGGTTACAGGCTCCAAGCGGTCGGTTTCCGTGACAATGGTTCTGAATGACCGCGATGAGACAGAGCGGATCTTTGTCCCGATTCAGGACGCCGGATTTGATTCTGTCATGGACGCGATCCATGAGCTCGATCCCGATGAGGCGCTGCCGGTTTACCGGTTCGGCCTCGGGGATGCGCTCGATACGATCGGTAAGCCTGTCCACGCCGGAGATGTTGTCCGGAACTTTGTCAAAATGCTGTAACCCAAAATATACTTTAAGACAGGGGGCGGATGAAATGAAGCTGTGCGAAAGCCTGCTGCGCGTCAGCACAAACGGTGTACCGGAGCAGATTCCGGTGACGCCGGGCAGCGTGACAAGAGCATTGCTCGTGGATCTGCTGCATACGGATGTGACGGAGCGCCTGCGCGTTTCGGTGAATCTGCCGCAGCTTGATGCCGCAGATGCCGTGCTGTGTTTCTTCATTGATGCACGCGGCGGCGACCGGCAGCTCCCTTCCAATCCGCTCGGCACCTGTCTCTACCATACCGGATGTCCGATCTACGGCGACTTGATCTTTGCGCTCTGCGCGCAGGACAGCGATTCCGCCGCGGTCTCCGGATTTGATGCAGCGCAGTATCCGCAGCTGCTCGCGTGGCTGCAATCGGATTTTGCTGCGTTCCTGCATACGAATTGATTTTTGGAAAGGATGATATAGAATGAAGCCTGTCATTTTTACCGGTGCAGCAGTTGCACTTGTGACACCGTTCAACGCAGACGGTTCCGTCAACTATGAGGAACTCGCAAGACTGATCGACTTCCAGATCGAAAACGGCACCGATGCGCTTGTCATCGCCGGAACGACCGGTGAAAGCTCTACGCTCTCCGAGCAGGAGCATATTGATGTCATCAAGTTT
Organism: uncultured Ruminococcus sp.; assembly: GCA_946537515.1. Taxonomy (GTDB): domain Bacteria; phylum Bacillota; class Clostridia; order Oscillospirales; family Ruminococcaceae; genus Firm-04. Next base: position 3,713 of record CAMNFV010000214.1, read on the forward strand.
GCAGTCGAGCATACCAAGCACCGTGTACCGGTCATCGCCGGTACCGGCAGCAATGCGACAGAAACCGCTGTAATGCTCTCCAAGGAAGCAGAGGAAGCCGGTGCAGATGCACTCCTGCTTGTCACACCGTACTATAACAAGACCTCGCAGCGCGGCCTGTATGTCCACTACAAGACGATCGCAGACAGCGTCAAGCTGCCGATCATCCTCTACAATGTACCGTCCCGCACAGGTCTCGGCATTGACGTAGAGACTGCGGCAAAGCTTGCAGAGATCGACAATATCGTCGCAATGAAGGATGCTGTCGGCAATATCACCTATACCGCAAATCTGATCGAGCGCTGCGGCGATCAGCTCACCGTATACAGCGGCAATGACGACCAGATCGTCCCGATGATGAGCCTCGGCGCAAAGGGCGTCATTTCCGTGCTCTCAAATGTTGCACCGAAGGAAACGCATGATATGTGTGCAGCTGCACTCGCAGGCGATTACAAGACCGCTGCTGCACTTCAGCTGAAGTATCTCAAGCTGATCCACGCGCTGTTCATCGAGACAAACCCGATCCCGGTCAAGGAAGCTGTCAATCAGATGGGCTATGCAGCCGGCGCATGTCGTCTGCCGCTCTATGAAATGGCAGATGAGACCAAGGCGGTTCTCGTTGCGGAAATGAAGAAGCAGGGCCTGCTCAAGTAAGAAAGATTGTGATGCCGTCTGGAGCAGTTCAGGCGGCATTGCGGTATCATATACGAAAGGAATGAAAAACATGATACGAATTGCAATCAGCGGAATCTGTGGCCATATGGGCAGAAATGTATTTGCGGCAGTTTCCGAACGCGAAGGCTGTGAGGTCTGCTGCGGCATTGATATCGGGGACGGCTCCGCGCTGCCGGTTCCGGTTTATAAAACCCCCGCAGAGATGACCGAAAAGCCGGATGTCATCATCGACTACAGCCACCCGAACAGCTTAGACGGTCTGCTCGCCTATGCGCAGGCAACCGGCACCCCGGTCGTGCTGGCAACCACCGGCTATTCTGATGCACAGCTCGCACAGATTCAGGCAGCGTCCGCACATGTTGCGCTCTTCTCCTCGTTCAATATGTCGATCGGCATTCAGCTTCTGATCGCCCTCTCCAAGAAGGCGGCAGCCGTCCTCGGCAATCAGTTTGATGTTGAGATCATCGAGAAGCATCACAACCAGAAGATTGACGCGCCCTCCGGCACGGCTCTGATGCTCGCGAATGCGCTCTGTGCGGAATATGATCCGCCGAAGCACACCGTCTATGACCGCCAC
>CAMNFV010000215.1 GCA_946537515.1 uncultured Ruminococcus sp.
CGCAGACACCGCCTGTCAATCCCACCGCACAGCCGGTCTATCCGCAGACACCGCCTGTCAATCCCACCGCACAGCCGGTCTATCCGCAGACACCGCCGAACAATTATCCGATGCAATAACATAAATACGCCGCGGATCCTGTTTCAGCGCAGGGTCCGCGGTTTTGATATCGTCTGAAAAAAGATTTTTCGGCGCGTGCATATTCCCGCGAAAGCCGAACATACTAGCGCTGAAAGCCAATCGGGTGACGAGGCTTCAACCATTGAAAGAAAGGCGATATCTATGAAACAGAAAACTCATGCCGGCGTAACCGGCAAAGGCTTTTATACCGCGCTGGCGCTCAGCACAGCAATGGTCGGTGCAGCCTGCTGGTATGCCTATTCGGAAGCGGGAAAGCTGACGCCGCCCGCGGAACCGTCGCATCAGTATACCGGAACACAGGCACCGTCTGCTACGCGCTTGCCGCAGAGCACAACCGCTCCGCGTGCGACAAATTATACCGCACCGCCGCGCACGGAAACCATTACGGAAACCGTCACGGAAGCAGCCGCAGAGGCCGCAGCGATCCTGCACCATACAACGGCACAGGAAACCGAACCGCCCGCGCCTGCGGAAACGGAAGCGCCGGTTGAAACGCCGGTTCCGCCGGTCGAAGGCGCGCTGCTTCAGCCCTTCAGCCACGGTGCATTGGTGAAATCCGGCACGACAGGCATCTGGTCCACGCATAACGGCGCAGATTATGCCGCGTCCTACGGCTCGGATGTCTGCTGCACCGAGGACGGCACGGTAACTGGCGTCACGCGGGATGCGCTGCTCGGCATCTGCGTGACGGTGCTGCATGAAAACGGAACCGTCACGCGCTATTGCGGCCTGAATGAAGGTCTGAACGTCCAGCCCGGAGACATCATCTCCCGCGGCACGGTCATCGGTGCACTCGGCGATACAAATGAATCAGAGAGCAGCCTGGAATCGCATCTGCATTTTGAGGTGCAGCAGAATGACAAATATATTGACCCCGAAAGCTATCTCTCCGGCGCGCTGACAGCAGCCGAAGAGGAAGAAACCGCATAAAAAAGCCGCCGCTCCGATGCAGAACCGGAGCGGCGTTTTGTGTGATTTATTCGCTGTAACTCTTGTGCAGGAAATTCTCTTCCGCCAGCGTGAAGATAATCTGGTCTGTGTTGTAGTACTTATAGGGCGTATAGACCAGCTTCATCTCTTTCCAGGATGACGGCGCATAGATATAAACGTAGCCGTCAAGCGTCTGTCCGCCCTCAATCGCCTGATTGAAGTTTTCAAGCGGACTGTTGATGCTGGTATAATACTTTCTGGCGGAAACCGCAGCCTGTACATCGCGCACGGAATTGGTATCCTCTTCGCCGTCGATGAGCGTATAGAAGTGCGTGATCGTCGAGCAGTCGATCTTCTCGGATGTTTTGTTGTGGATTGTGATTTCCGCAAGCAGAACGCGGTATTCAAGCTTATTGATATTGTCAATCTCAATGACATCATTGAGCGTGACATCAAGCTTGTCGGCATAGTTGATCGTATCGCCGATCACACCGGTATAATCTTCACCCGGCGTATTCTCATCCACACGGCTCTCCGGCACTTCCGGAACATAAATGCTGCCCGCATCGGAATCGGCATCACTTGTTTCCTGTTGTTTTCCGCATCCGGTGCAGAATACAGAAGTACTGCACAGCGCAGCCGCAAGCAGAAGTACCGCGGCAGAACGGAGTTTATTGGTCATTTTTCGGATCCTCCCAAAATATAAATTCATAATTCGGCATCCACAACGGATGCATTCGCCTTATTATAGCACAGTTCTCCGAAAAATGCAAGTCTGCGGCGGTAACAGTTTTGTCATGCGGGGTTACAAAACGGATCAAAATAGAAAGTATCCTCTGTGCGGATGCCGTTCCGGTCGCCGGTGATGCGGATTCTGCTGACACGCGCACGAAATTCCCCTGCCTGCACAAGATCCTCAATATCCTCGCCGCAGTAGCCGGAATAGGAGAGCGTCCTGCTCCGGATTCTGCGGTTGCTGAGGTCAATGCGCCAGCGCAGCGCATCCTGCGGATCATAAACATACTGTTTATCGAGCAGAATCTGCCTGATCCGGACAATATTCCGGCTGATCGCTTCCGGATTGCTGCGGGTGAATTTGCCGTATGCCCCTGCTGCATCCGCCATGTCAATGCGGCTGATCATCTCGCTGCAATCGCCGCCGTTCTGCATGGTACGGAGCGCATCCGCGGGCAGAATGACTGCCTCCTGTCCGGTCTGCGGCGTCATGCAGAGCAGATTCGGCACGCGGATATAGGGAAAGCCGCTGTTGAGCTTATAATTATACGCCATAATGGAATCCCACATCGCGGCATTCTCGCGCACATAGATATAGCGGATCTCCGGCATCGAAGTATCATAGGTGATCTTCGGGAGCGCATAGGTTTCCATGAGCGATTGCAGCGTGACAGCCGTATGTACGCCCGGAACCAGCTGATTGCGCGTCAGCGCGGCGGTAAAGCTGCGGCTGTTGAATTTCAGCACATACTGACCGGCTTCCAGCACGCATTCCGCATGTTCGACGCAGCCGTCATGCAGCAGCTGCCCGCCGATTGAGAAGATTGCCTCCGACGGTGCCTCCAGCGGCTGATCGGTCAGGAATTGCGCATAGAGCGCAGCAAAGGCCTGATAGCGGTCACGCAGAAGCGTAAAACGCAGACAGCGCGTGACCGTCAGCTCGGTCCCGTCCGGATAATGCAGCACACAGCTGACATTCATGCTTCCATCCCTCCGATCAGCGAAAGTGAGAGCACCGCGATTTTGTCGTGCTGTTTTTCGGTTCCGGTGATTTCAGTCAGCTGCAATCCGGTAAACTGCATCCCTGCAAATTCCGTATCGAAGCGCTGATGCGTCCGGAGCGCAGTTTGCAGCGCGGTGAGATAGGCGCCGCATTCATTTTGCGGGACGGTTCCGCTGACCCTGAGAATGCAGGGCACAGCGGGCAGCAGCCGGATCTCGCTGCTGCCGTCACAGAGCAAAGTGCGCTGCACGAGAACCTCCGTTTTGACCTGATAATCCGTGACATACAGGGCGATTCCGCCAAGTGTCAGAATCAGGAATTCTTTTTGAAAATCGGGTATCATGCAGAGTCCTCCTCGGTCAGATAGCAGATGCCGCTGACACGCAGCAGCGTTTCACGGACAAGCCTGTCGATCTGCTTTACATAACGAATCTCCCCGAAGCGGATCTCGCGCAGATCGGTATCCTTCTGCATAAGCGTTTGCAGAATGCAGGCATCGGTTTGCTCTGCATATTGGCTGAAATCGGCCGCCGGACTGCCGTGCAGGCGCAGCCGGATCGTCATGGAAACCGGAACCGCTTCACCGAAGGAAGATTGCAGCGGCAGCCCGAAAACGATCTCCGAAGCAGCAGCCGTCACGAAAAACGGCACCGCCGGAAGCGGCTTGAGAATCTGCGGGTATTCCGGATACGCGGGAATTCCTGCCGCCCGCAGCGCCTCGATCAGCGCGCCGGAAAGGGTTTCTGTCATGAGCATCCCTCCGTATGCATGAAAATAAATGCATCATCGCGCAGCAGCGGCGCACATTCTGCACGGTAGACGCGCAGGAGCCGCTCCGCAAGCGAAGATTCCGCATCATTGGAGACAGTTCCCGCATAGGTCGGGATGCTCTGCGCGATGATTCGCCTGTACTGCACATTTGCGCGCGCCGCGACATAGAAGGAAACGCGCTTGTCGTTGGAATCCGCATCGGGACGGAGTTCCGCTTCGACGGCCTTCATCTCTGCCTCTGCGAGATCGCGCCAGGGCTCTGCATCCGGAATGACCGCGAGCAGCTGAAACACCTGCATAATCTTCGCATCGTTCATACATCCGCCCCCGCTCCGCAGGAGAAATCCTGCATAGATTTCTGCGGATTGCCGTTCTGCGGAAGCGGCAGCTGCGGCTTTTGGGAAACCGGCTCCGCACCCTGCATGAGGGACTGCCGGAGCGTCAGCAGCTCGCCGGTATCCATATGCTGTACGGAATCCGCAAGCGCCTTCGCACAGGCATTCTCGCCCCAGCGATAGCAGAGCCGGATGACATCTCTGCGCAGCGAATCCGACACGCGGTCGAGCAGCTGGAGTGCATCGCCGTAGGCAGCGCGGAGCAATTCGGTTTCCGCATCGCAGGGCGCACCGCCGAGTGTTTTGGTGACGCCTGCATGACGCTGCGCGGGAACAGCGACAAAGCTCCATTCATAGACATCGCTGATCTGATCGAGCGTCGTATAGCAGAGCGTCCCGCCGTAGGTTCTGCCCTTGACATGGCTGCACGGCTTGCGCAGATGATTCGCGCCGCAGACAGAGCAAATCCGCGCCCCGGCCGCGCAGGAAATGCTGACTTCCTTTTTGATTCCGGCGTCGATCTCACGAATGAGATCTGCATTGCCCGCTGTCCGGACCATATAGGCATTGGCCGCAAGGCAGCGATAGGGCTTTCCGGCTTTTGTCAGTCGTCCGGGCTCTGTGCGCAGCTCTGTCCGGAAAATTCTGGCATTCTGGTTTGCAGATTTGGGATTGTGATCAAAGATGCCGGTCACACCGACAAAGCGCTTCTGCAATTCCGCGAGTGCAGCATCGGAAAAGCAATCGCCGTCGCGGTCGATCTCGTTGTCGCAGAGGATGAGGTCAAAGAGATAGACCTCATCCAGCGTATGATTTCTGCGTGTAAACGCATTGAGCTGTTCAAGCAGCTTTTCATGATTCTGTTCCATAATCCTCCTGCCGGCAGTGCCGGCCTCCGTTATGCTTCGCCTTTATTTTGCTTCAAATGCGGCACCGCTC
>CAMNFV010000216.1 GCA_946537515.1 uncultured Ruminococcus sp.
CCCTGCTTATTTCTTCATCAGCCCGGCACCGGCATTCCAGGCCTGACCGACCTTTTCACCGACCGTAAAATAGCCGCTTCTGTACTGATCGAAGATCAGCGCATGAACCTTCTCCGGGCAGATTTTATCTTTGTCTCCGACGACGGATTCCTCTGCGCTGACATTGACAATCGTTCCGACGATTGCGTGCATATGCTCGGTATTGATCTCCTCGGCAAGCGTGCATTCCAGCGTCACCGGATACTCGGTAATGACCGGCGCATTGACAAATTCGCTCTTGACGGCATGGCAGCCGGAGCGCGCAAATTTATCCGGCATCTTGTTTCCGGTCGCGATACCGAAGAAATCAGCCGTTTCCATATTTTCCACATTGGCAATGCTCACCGTAAATGCCTTTGTCTCCATGATATTCTGCGTTGTTTTATGGTCTGCGTCAATAAACAGTGCAATTTTATCCGTGTCGCAGATCTGTGCCCAGGCAGCATTCATTGCGCAGATACTGCCGTCTGCACCGTATGCCGCAACGATGACAACCGGCATCGGGAACAGTGCAGGCTGTACGCCGAGATTTTTTCTCATGATGATATCCTCCGTTTCTGTTTCTTACTTACAGAATAAAGCCTGTTGCTTCACCCTTTATCATTATATCATAACACATCGAAAAATGCAATAGAATCTGAAAAATCCTATCATGAAACGATCCTGCAAAAAATTTTTTCGGAAAAATGTAATGCAGCGGGTACGTTTGCCGTCTGTCAATCTGAAGCCGCTTCAAATCTGGACCGAAAGGATGATGATCACGTTGGATGATAAAGAACTCATCGCGCTGTACTTTGACCGCAATGAACTCGCGGTTGCGGAAACGCAGCGAAAGTTCGGCGGTTATCTGTATACCATTGCACATAATATTTTAGGCAGCGTGCAGGACGCAGAGGAATGCGTCAATGATGTTCTGATGCGACTCTGGGACCATATCCCGCCGGCCAGACCGGAGAATGTCTATGCGTATTTTGCATCCGTTGCACGCTCCGTCGCGACACAGCGCTTTAAAATGCAGCGCGCGAAGAAACGCGGCGGCGGAGAAGTCACCTTTGTACTCGATGAACTGCACGACTGCTGCGGCGATCCTGACACCGTCGAACAGCTGACCGACAGCCGCTCGCTCCGGGAGGCAATCACCGCTTTCCTGGAAACGCTCAAGCCCGAGCAGCAGAAGATCTTCGTGCAGCGATACTGGTATGTCTGCTCCATTGAGGAGATCGCAGATGATCTCGGGATATCGAAATCAAAAGTCTCGGTGACATTGATGCGCACACGCCAGAAGCTCCGGAAACATCTCGAACAGGAGGGATTCTTATGAAGCCGATCGAAATATTTGAAGCGATGCAGGATATTCCTGAAACGTATATCGAAGCTGCAAAACCGGCTGTCAAAGCCGGCGGAGAATCCCCTGCCCAAGCAGAAAAGACGGTTCCGGCAGCGAAAACAGTCAGCACAGACAGGAAGCGCCCGGATACAAAGAACCGTCAGACCGGAAAGGAACGTATCCGTATGAGCAGCAAACAAGCACCCTTACAGCGCATTGCAACAGGCCTTGCCGCGACGGCTGCATGTGCAGTCTTTGTCGGCGGCGGCTGGTTTATTATGCAGCAGGCAAAACAGAATCACGCACAGCCGCCCGTCAGCAGCGAGGTCAATTTCCTCGGCGGCACCGGCGAAATCCATGTTGCAGGTTACCTGGTTTACGATGACAGCAAACTCTATTTTGCGAATGCAGCCTTTGAGGCTTCCCGCAGCGGCGGTGAGCTGGAAGAAGTAAAACAGCGGGAACCCAGAACCGACATTTACTGGGACGGTGAACAATTCTATCAGCTGGAAAATGATGCGCTCTACCGCATTGATATGCAGGGCAGCCATATAGACCAAACGCCCTTCTTTACAATCCGCAATCAGAGCAGCGGTTCTTCCGGCAAGGAAGCTTATATCGCCGATATCCGGAAAATCACAGACGATTATTATTATATCTGCATGTCAGACGGAAATCCGAGAGACTGGAGAGAAGAATCCATTACGCTGATCATGAATCACAGCTACACGGCCTATCTCTATCAGCCTGCGACCGGACAGACGGATGAGATCATGAGCGTCACCGCCGAATGGCAGCCGCAGATGCTGACGGACGGACACGATACCATTGTTTCTTCGATGAACGGCACGCCGATGCACATTACACTCGATCCGCCGGAAATCAAACCGCTGACAGCCCTTCCGGAGAACAGCCTGAGACAATCCGGCGTTCTGATCGAAAACGGCTGCCTGTATTATGTCGATCGTCATGCAGATGAGGAGAACAACTATTGCAAATTAGATCTGGATACACAGGTCATCACCAAAATTGAATCGAAGGCGAATTATCAGCATATGCCCTACAACGGCAAGATCTATATGCTCAAGGATAAGAATTCAAAGCTTGTCTGCACAGATCCGGATCTGACAAATGAGGAAACCGTTTATGATCTCCGCAGCAATCAGCCGGATGCAGTCACCAAGGCGCTTGATGCTGCAAATTCCTATAGTATTGTGGTCGGCGCCATTGATGATGCGTATGTGCTGATCAGTGCCGATGAAAACCTTATCCTGATCGACCGCAAGGCCGGAACAAGCCGTGTTCTCAGCTTCGAGTCATTTATCAACAGCGCAGAACAAGTTGCCGATACCGATGTCAATGTCCTCGGCGGTAAGGGCGCGCTGCACGGAAGAATCGACAGCATCCTGATGTATGACGATACCAATATCTACCTGAATGATTTGTTCTCTGTCTGGGCAAAGGGCTCCCGCAATCCGGATGAACAGATCACAAAGCTGACAACAAGCCCGCAAAGCACGCCGCTGGTATTTGACGGAAAAGATTGGTATACGCAGGAAGGCACAAGCCTTTACAGACTGGATCAAAACGGCAGACCGGAAACCGCCCCGTTCTTCACAGTCCGGGAAGACGATCTGCAGCCGGAACGCAATGCAGCAGATGACCGGATAGTCTCCGAATACTTTGTCATTGACAGGCTGACAGAGGATTACTATCACATCTTCTACAACCGTACGGTAGAACCGAATCAGTCTGAAACAGCAGAGCGATCCTGCGGATATCTCTATAACGCTGCAACAGGTGAAACCCGCAAAGCCCATATTCCTGACAACAGAACAGAGTATCTCTCCATTCCGGTCGGTGACCAATTCTGCTGCGGACCGTTTAAGAACGGTGCATATTATCTCTTCACGCCCGAAGAATACAACTTTGAACTGCATACGCTTCCGGATGTCGAATTCTGTTTCGGCAAGGATGATGCACTTTACGGCGTCAGAAGGAACCCCGGCAACCCCGATGCACGCAGCTGGACATACCTCAGATATTTCCCGCAAACGAGGAAAACTGAAATTCTGTCTGACGAAATGGACTGCACACCTTCCTTTATTCCGTATGACGGCATGATCTACACAATGACGAAAGATGAAAGCCAGATCATCTGCTATGATGCAGAGCTGAAGAACAAGACCGTCCTCGTCGATTTTAAGCGGGATGTTCCGAAAGAGATCCGGAATTCTGAACGCATAAGAGGAGATGCGCCTTTTATGGAGCTTGAGGATGTCAATGAAGCATATGTCATGGCAAATGTCAATGATTATGCAAAGCTCGTGCTTGACCGTCAGACAGGCCAGATCCGGTTCTATCTGATGCCTGATGACGAAACAGAACAGCAGACGGAAACCGCACCCGCGGCAGCAACAACCGCAATCACAACAACAACCGCAGCAACCACAATAGCCGCAGAGATTCTGATCGACAATGTATTCGGCGGCAATGGTATCATCCTGCCGGTTGACTGGGATGAACACGGTGAAACAAATCTCTTCCGCGATGACGAGAACTATTATTTCTTCTCCGGTCAATGGTACCGCGCCCCGCTGACAGGCGGACAGAGCGAACCGCTTCCGCCCCGCATCAACGGCGCACAGGCACCCTCACAGCCGTTCATCTCGGACGGTGAGCGCGTCTACACCAAGGAGCTCATCATCGTATCCGAAGGGACCGCGGCAAACCGCTTCGATCCGGCAGAAGTGACTGAGTTTCTCTATTCGATGAATTCTGATTACGAGTGCCGGGGTATCTGGCATATCAAAAACCGTTATTTTATGCATGTTGCAAGTTCCGCGAATGAAGCAGGATTTGAAATCTGGACCGATGAAAGCGGAAAGATTCTCTCAAATACAGCTGCTCCGGCAAATACGACCAGATATTTCTGCAACGGCACGAAAACACAGATGATGGTGGTACAGGATTCTTATATTGACGTCAGGGACTGCCCCGGCGATGAGATCGACGAGAAGCCGGATCCGCTTGCATACGGCGAGATCATTGACGCTTACCGCGGCTGGGATGACGAATACTACTTTACAACGGACTATCAGCTTTATACCCGCGTGAACGGTCAGCCGGTTCAGATTTCAGAGAGAGCGGCGTTCTTCCCGTATTTCCCGACACTTGCGCCGGACGGCAGCTTCTGCTTCGTAGAAACACAGCGCCTGCATTATTCTGTATGCAGAAGTCTGGGCGGACAGACCGAAGAGATCTTTGCGTCGGCAGATTACCCGGAGCTTGAAGTCCGCGGCTTTGAGAAAACCGCAAACGGCGGATACAGCATCGTGATGCGCGCAGAGAAAGACGGCAGCGACCGCTATCTCTTCCTCGATCCGGCATCCGGCGAGATTCTCAAACAAATTCAGTAA
>CAMNFV010000217.1 GCA_946537515.1 uncultured Ruminococcus sp.
TTAAAGCTTTGATAACTGATTTGTGCAGGATGATCCTGCGGGTTATTCTGCGATTTGCTCAATGCAGGGCAGCTCCTGTGCTTGCCAGCAGCGCCATGCCGAGGTGAACGAGAATCAGAATCCAGAAGAGCGGGGATGCCATGACGAGGACGCCGCTGCGCATACTCTGATGCGGCGTCTGATTGGGCAGGCGTTCTGTGGCGATCAGATACAGCAGCGCGACGGAGCCGATCAGCAAAATCGCGAGCATCTGCGAGATATTGACGATCCGCATCGTATGGAGTGACAGGAACCGTTCACAGAGCGAGATCGCAACACCGAATGAATTCACCGCGATATGCACGATGATTGCCGGTGTGACGGAATTATGCCGGATTGTAATATAGCCGAGCAGAATGCCGAGCGGGAATGTAAAGAGAAATTGCAGCAGATTCTCATGCATCAGCCCGAAGATCAAAGCAGAGAGTATGATCGCGAGCCGCTGACTGACGCGGCTGAGATTTTTGAGCACAAGTCCGCGCATGAGCAGTTCCTCTGTGACCGGTGCGATGATGCAGGCATAGAGCGCGAGCATGGCGGCCCGCATGAGGGAGCCGTTCATATCGGTATCGGGAACATAAATGGAGTAGCCGGCGGAATTCGCAAGCTTGATCAGCTGTTCACCGATCAGCCCGGCGATCATCTGGAACCAGAGTCCGACAAAAATATAGCAGATCTGGCGCGGTACTGTCAGGTTGCGGAGCTTGAAGAATCCGCGCGGTTTCAGGTCGGTGAGCTTGCAGCCGACGAAGAATGCCGCCAGATTGCCGCAGAGGAATGAGATGAGATTGATCGCATAGCTGATTGAGCTGTCATTGAGATACTGCTGCAAAATATAGTGATAATTGTCGGGCAGCTCCCCGAGCTTTCGCAGATCGACCTGCCGGATGATCGCGCTTGCGACTGTTTGCAGCGCGACATAAACGGTCATCGCTGTCAGCAGCGCAAAGAGCAGCGAGAGAAATGTCAGCGCAAAATAGCGTTTGATCGTTGCTTTTTCCTGATGCGCAGGAAAAAGCGACAGCTTGCTGTCCGGCAGCGCGATTTCCGGGGCGATTGCACGGTAATCGGGCGAATAATCCGGTTCCTCGGTCGGATTGCGGAACGGATTGGCCAGATCGACCGGCGTAATATCGGAATAATCACGGGTATTTTGCATAGCCGTTTCCTTTCAGAGATTCAGTTATTTCAGCGTCACGACGGTTACGCCGTCCTCGCCTTCGCCGTAGACACCGAGCCGGTAGGATTTGACCTGCTTCATGTGCCGCAGATGCTCATGGATGCCCTTGCGGAGCGCGCCGGTGCCTTTTCCGTGGATGATTGTGACGGTTTCAAAACCGGAGAGCAGCGAGCCTGCGATAAAATTCTCAACCATCATGATGCCCTCATCGACGGTGCATCCGCGGATATCGACCTCATTGGCAGCGGAGCGTCCGCCGCCGCTTTTGCCCTTTTCGGAGCGGACAACCGTTGTATGAACTTTTTTCTGCTCCTGCTTTTTCTTTGCCTGAACGGTCTTTTCGAGGCGCAGATTTTCGATCGGGACACGGGTTTTCATGGCACCGATCTGGACGGTCACGACCTTGCCGGCAGGCTCTGCGATGACGGTTCCGCTTCTGCCCATTGAGACAACGAGCACGGAATCGCCGACCTGCAAAGCACGCGGCAGCGTATAATCGCCCTGTTCATCGGTATCGGAATTCTCATAGAGCCGATCTATTGTCTGATTGGAGCGCGATTTTGCCGCAGCGATTTTCTGAGCAAAATCGGCCTGATCCTTTTGCTTTTTGAGGTCACGGAGTTCTTCGAGCAGCGCATTGGATTCGGTGACGGTCTGCTCGACGATGCGCCTTGCCTGTGTGCGGATTTTAGTGAGTTCTTCTTCCCGGCGCTGTTCGAGCAATTCGGCCTGCTCGCGGACTTCCTTTTCATGGACAGCGATGCTTGATTTGAGCTGTTCCAGTTCAGCGAGCGCTTTTTCATGCTCTGCGCGTGTGCGGTCAAGCTGTTCGACGGCCTTTTCAAACCGCTGATTTTCCGTGCTGACAAGCCGCTTTGCATGTTCGATGACATCTTCCGGCATACCGAGCGAGCTGGAGATTGCGAATGCATTGGATTTTCCGGGCGAACCGATCACGAGCCGGTAGGTCGGCCTGAGCGTTTCGAGGTCAAATTCGCAGGATGCATTTTCGACATCGGCGGTTTCGAGCGCATAGCGTTTGAGCTCCTGATAATGCGTCGTAACGATCATGGCAGCGCCCTGCATCCGCAGCCGTTCAATGACCGCGACGGCAAGTGCCGCGCCCTCGACCGGATCGGTACCGGAGCCGAGCTCATCCATGAGGACGAGCGTGCGGTCATCGGCAGCCTTGATGATCTCGATATCCTGGAGCGTATGCGCGCTGAATGTCGAGAGATTGTATTCGATGCTCTGCCGGTCGCCGATATCCACGAGAATGCGGTCATAGCAGGCGACGCGGCTGCCGTCTGCGGCCGGGATCATCAGGCCGCACATCGCCATAGCGGTGAGCAGCCCGACTGTTTTCAGCGCGACTGTTTTACCGCCGGTATTCGGGCCGGTGATGATCAGCGCATGAAAATCAATGCCGAGATTGATATTGATCGGCACAACGGTTTTCGGGTCGATGAGCGGATGCCGCGCATTTTTCAGCAGCATGGAGCCGTCATCGGAGATCTGCGGGATGATGCCCTTTTGCTGTGCGCCGAGCGATGCTTTGGCGAAGTAGAGATTCAGTTCCGCAGCGATTTCATAACCCTGCAGCATCGGTTCTGCCGCAGCGCCGCATTCGGAACAGAGTTTCTGAATGATGCGCTCGACTTCTTCCTGCTCCTGTGTTTCGAGCAGGCGGATATCGTTATTCGCATCAACAATCGCCATGGGCTCGATGAAATAGGTTTGTCCGGTCGCGGATGTATCATGGATCAGGCCGGCGACATTGCTGCGGTGCTCAGCCTTGACGGGGATGACATAGCGGCCGTCACGGATCGTGATAATCTGCTCCTGCAAGTAGGTCTGCATGGTTGAGGAACGGATCATTTTTTCGAGTTTTTCGCGCAGCTTCAGGCCTGCCTGCGTGATTTTTCTGCGGATCTGACCGAGTGCGGGGCTTGCAGCATCGGCAAGGCGCTCTTCATTTTCAATGGAACGCTCAAGCAGATCCGCAAGATACGGATTCGGCTGAAGCCGTGCAAACAGATCAGAGAGTGTGGTCTGCATGGATTCGCAATGGTCATACCAGTCTGCGAGCGAAGAGATCTGCCGCAGCAGTCTTGCGATTTCAAGCAGTTCTTTCAGGGAAACGCGCGCACCGGACTGTGTTCTGCGGATCGCCGCACAGACATCGGTAAAGCTGTCAAAGGACGGTGTCCCGAAGCGAACCGAGAGCTGAAATGCGTCCTCGGTCTGCTGCAATGCATAGCGAACCCGCTCCGGATCGGTTTCCGGGACGAGCGCACGCGCAAGTGATTTTGTTTTCTCATTGGCAGCTTCAGATGCGAGTTTTTCCAGTATCTTCTGCAATTCCAATGTAATATAATCCTGTGATAACTGTGTATTCATATTTTGCTTGTCTCCCGTGATATGGTCTTTGATGTTCCGGCCGGAAGGTTACAGCACATGCAGATCGTCGATAAAGGGCTGTAATTTCTGATCTTCGTCATAGCGGAATTCCACCATCAGCGTGAGGTCATTGAGCTCACCGTCTGTTGTCAGATCATATTCCGCGCCGAAGCCCGAACCGTTATTGTAGACGTAAACATTCAGCTGCTTGTAGAGTGATTTGTCATACTGCGGCTGAAAAAGATTCGGAACACCGTATGTATCGTAATGCGGAAATCCGTTATCTTCCAGATACCCCTCTGCCACTTCCTGAAACAGTTCCGGTGTGATGCCTTCTGAAAATGCAGCATATTCGGATATCCGTTCATAATTGCCCTCTGCCATGCAGTTTACGATATTTTTGATAACCGGTTCTGCAATGATGCGTGCTTCTTCTTCGGTCATATGCGTTCTCCTTTTGAATCAGCTTGTTCATTGTACATCGGATGACTCACACTACATGGATATCCTCCAGATGCGGGATCAGATTCTGATTCTCGTCGTAGAGAAATTCAACGATCAGAATCAGGTCATTGAGCTCACCGTCTGATGCCAGATCATACTCCGCGCTGAATCCGGCGCCGTCGTTATAGATATAGACATTCAGCTGCTCATAGGGTGTATCCTCATAGATCGCAGGTGCATGATTCGGCGCACCGTAATGATCGAAGCAGCGGAGATTATTTTCCATGAGATAAGATTCTGACCAGTTCCGGAGCTGTGCGGCGGAGATTCCGGCGGGGAGAGCCGCATATTCGGGGATCCGGTCATAGGCGCGGTCAGCCATGCAGTCCACGATATGCCGCACAACCGGTTCCGCAATGATGCGTGCTTCCTCCTCGGTCATTTTCATTCTCCTCTCATT
>CAMNFV010000218.1 GCA_946537515.1 uncultured Ruminococcus sp.
CGCGGGTATTGATCTAAAGTCCGCCGGAAGCGCAATGAAAAAAACAGAAAGCCGCCCAAATTTACGCTGATTGGAGCGGCTTCATTCTATTCTCACATAAACATGGGGATTCCAAAGGGATTCAATCCCTTTGGCAGGGGTTTGGGGACAGCGTCCCCATTATAGATCCATCGGAGATACTTCTATCAATCCGTCGGAGACACCTTAAACTGACAAGTTTCACGCCGCGGATATGCTATACTGGATCCGGTGAATGCAATGACGATCTATCTGGATGTGCTGCTTCTCTCGAATCTCTGGGCGGATTACGCGCTGCTCCGCACAACAGCCGCCCTGACGCATACGCCGCTGAAAGCGCTGCGATGTCTGCTTGCGGCGGCGGCTGGCGCAGCGTCCGCAATGAGTATTTTTCTGCCGCCGCTGCCATTGCCCGCGGTGCTGCTGCTGCGGATTCTGCTTGCGGTGCTGCTCTGCGGCATTGCATTCGGCTTTAGGACAGCGCGCTGTTTGCTCCGGCAGACGGCGGTGTTTCTGGGATGCAGCCTGCTCTTTTGCGGCATGGTCTGGCTGCTGGCATCCTGGCGCACGCCGTCCGGGTGGTATCTGCAAAATTCATTTATCTACGCGGATATCTCGCTGCTGACGCTCCTGCTCGGGACAACGGCTGCCGCAGCGATCGCCGCTTTCTGGGAGCGGCGTGCCGCAGCGAATCGTCACCGCACATACCGGCTGCATCTGCGGATCGGCGGCATGGATTTCAGCCTGCCGGCGCTCTCCGACAGCGGCAATACGCTTCGCGATGCGTTCTCGGGCCGTCCGGTGATCATCTGCGGGACAGATGCGCTCGGGCAATGGGTTTCGCGCTATCCGGATGCAGAATCTGCCGCCGCCGCCGCAAAGGGCTTCCGGATGCTGCCCGTAAAGACAGTAACCGGAACGCGCCTGCTGCCTGCATTTCTGCCGGATCATGCCGCCTTGCAGAATCCGCAGGGCAGGGGAGAGCAGCCGCTCGATATTTTGCTTGCGCTGACCGATCAACCCGGAACGCCCGCGGTGATACCGGCCTGCTGTGTGCAGGAGCGCTTGCGTATCAAATGATAACGAGGTGTATATTATGCAATTATTCGCATTCTGGATTGACTTTCTCCGCCGCCGGCTCAGTACGTCCGGCGAGCAGGATGTTTATTTTATCAGCGGGACCGATCAGCTGCCGCCGCCGCTCTCACGCGCCGAGGAAGCGGAAGCGTTCAAAGCGCTGTCTGACGGCGATCCGGCTGCGCGTGAAAAGCTGATTGTCCACAATCTGCGGCTTGTCGTTTACATCGCAAAGAAATTCGAGACGCCCGCCGCCTCACTCGATGACCTCATCTCAATCGGTTCAATCGGGCTGATGAAAGCCGTCGCGACCTTCTCGCCGGAGAAGAATATCAAGCTTGCGACCTATGCCTCGCGCTGCATCGAAAATGAGATTCTGATGCATCTGCGGAAAATTGCGCAGTACCGCGCCGAAATTTCGATTGACGAGCCGCTCAATGTCGATTGGGACGGCAATGAGCTGCTGCTTTCCGATCTGCTCGGCACGGATGAGGATGCCGTCTGCCGCGATATTGAAAATGAATCCGAGCGCAAACTGCTCCGCGATGCGGTCATGCGGCTGAATCCGCGGGAGCGGCAGATCATGGAGATGCGATTCGGCCTGAACGGGGGCGAGGAGAAAACGCAGAAAGAGGTCGCGGATCTGATCGGGATTTCACAGTCCTACATCTCGCGCCTGGAAAAAAAGATCATCCGGCAGCTGCGGGATGATCTCGAAGAAGTGATATTCAGTTGAGGAAACCGGAAGTTATCTGCGGGGCGGAAATGCTTTCGCATAATAAGAATCAATATCCGCTTCTTTCAGATATGCGTCAAAGCTTTTGATTTTGCCGTCGGCTTTATATTGTTCATAGCAGGCATACAGCCGTTTATAATATTCAAATCTGTATGCGGGATATTCGCTGACCGCATGTGCCGCCAGGATTGCTTCACATTGCTGCATACACTGCGCAATGACCGCCTGTTCCAGAATACATCCGTCCGGAAAATGGTGCGCGCCCCAACCGAGTTCATCCACAAAAGAATCAAACAGCAGATCGACTGTTTTCTGATCGCATTCAGGGCTTGCATAGGCCTCATCCAGATATTTTACCGCATACAGGATGCCGGTCGGGTGATTGCGGTACAGTTCATAATACCAGCGCAGTTCGGGCATATGTTTTGCTTCGCACCGCGGCGTCAGCCATGAAAGGATGTATTCCCTGAGCGCATAGGGCATATCGCCGTTTCCGCGCTGATGCAGCTGTTCCCAGAGGGCAGCATCGCAGTATTCTGTCAGAAACTGATGCAGAATGCTGTCCTGTTCCGCATCCGGCAGACCGCGCAGCCATACGGCGGTTTCTTTCATATCGGAATTCGCCTGCTTTTTCAGGCCTTTTTCATAAAGCGCGAGATAGGAGAACAGTCTGCTGCTGAATTCTTTGTATAACATTATGTTCCTCATGAAAAATCAGATTTCCGCTGTCAGCATACTGCCGATGATCGTCAGGTGGCTGATATCGAGATTGCTCCACTTGCGGAATCTGCCGTAAAGCCCGAATGCCGCGAGCGCAGAAGGTTTGCCGTCCTGCATTTTGAGATACAGCACCGCGCCGAGCAGATTTTCATTTGCCAGCCGCGCATAGACCGCGTCGTCGATGCCCTCAAGTGCATTGATATTGTCAATGACGCAGATGCGGTCTGCGTTGTAATGCTGCACGAACGGTTCAGCGGTCAGCAGCGCCGCGTCCCCGGCAAAGGGATGTCCCCAGCTGTATGCCGCATTCCAGTCCGGCGCGGTGAAAATCTGAATGCCGTCCAGACCGAATTGTGCACCGATGCGCTGCAAGACGCTCTGCATCTCCGGTTTTCCGTGCAGAAATTCCTGCATGAGATCCGCCGTGAAGCCCGCATTGCTCTGAACAGGCGGCGCGGCATAAAGATCGGAATAATCCCGCGCACGATTCGGCTGAACGGCACCGTGCTTTTCCACATCGTAGATGACGTAGCGGTTATGGCCCTTTTCATGGGCGATATACAGCGCCTTATCTGCCTGCATGAACAGCGCTTCGTAATCCTTCGCGTCGATCGGATAACAGGCCGCGCCCATGGAGCATGTCACATGGGCAAGCGGTTTCTGTTCGCCGCCGGATTCCCATGCCCATTCAAATTTTGTCCGGATCGCACGCAGAATGCCGCGCAGATCCGTTTCATCCGCGATGCCTTCCAGCACCAGCAGGAACATGCCGCCGCCGATGCGTCCGGCTGCACCGCGTGTGCCGATTTCCGTTTTGAGGATATGCGACAGCGTAAAGAGCACCTCGTCGCCGTACATATGCCCGTAGCGGTCGTTGATGCCCTTGAAGTCGTCGATCGTCAGCAGCACAAGTGCGACAGTTTCCGCAGGCTGTGCGGCGAGTACGGCCTTTGCATGTGCAGAGATCGCACTTTTATTGAGCAGATCGGTCGCGGAATCGCGTGTTGCTTCGATCAGCCAGCCGGGCTCCTTGCTCTTGTATTTCGCGTGCAGAAACCCGATCGTGCCGAGTACCTCGCGGCTGCCCGGCGCATCCGAGCGCGTGACGCCGCGGAAGGCGCAGTATTCCATGCGCTGCCCGTTGGAGCAGACGCTCGTTTCCAGTTCACATTGAAAGCGGTTCGCGCCGGATTCAATATCTGAACAGAGCTTCTCAAATTTCGGGATATCGCGTTCTTCGATCATGCCCTTCCCGATTGCCTGCGCTTTCCAGTCCGCAAGGCGCATGTCCGTCAGGATATTCTCCCGGCAGCAGTCAAAGCTCATCAGCCGGATGCGCTTTGTCCGGAAGGAATAGCTGAACGCGAGATCACGCATCAGATTCAGATAAAAACGGTAGGCGGTATTCTCGGCGGTCGTCTGCAAAAGCTGCCGCTGCATCCGGTAGGCATCGGTGATGCGCAGCTGATACTGCCGGCTCTCACCCTCGCCGTGTGCCGTGATGCTGACGAGCATCCAGCGGAAATCCTCAGCAATGCCGCGCATCCGGAGCGCAAGCTGCTCGGTCTGACCGTCGCGGAGACTGTGCGCCAGCTGCAAAAGGCGCTCTGTATCGGCATCGTGAACCGTCCGCAGAATCGAATAGATCACATCGTCCCCGAAGTAATGGAAAAACGCCGCATCCGCATAGGACATATGAAAATGGGCATCGGTTGTGACGCAGCCGTTCATCGGAATGGAACTGTTCATCACGCTGCACCTCTCTTTCCATTTTATTATAACAAAAATCACATTTGCTGTCAACTTTGACGGGAAGCGGAAATTTTTTATTTTCCTCTTGACAAATCCGCCGGAATATGATATAATAACTCTTGCAGTGCCGGAAAGATACCGAACTGACCGCACTGGTTTGATGTGCGAGTGTAGTTCAATGGTAGAATTCCAGCCTTCCAAGCTGGTTACGTGGGTTC
>CAMNFV010000219.1 GCA_946537515.1 uncultured Ruminococcus sp.
GCATCTGTGCGCTGTATATCCTTGCGGATGCAGAAGCGATCCGCCGCGGAGATTTCTCATGCCGCATTGATTTTGATTTAGACTGAACAACAGCCCCGAGGCGTTCTGAAGCGCTTCGGGGCTGTTTCATTTTCATTTACAGCAGAATCGGGCGATAGGACAGCGCCCGGTCCGCGATCTCCTCCGGTGTCAGCTCATCCCAAAAGATATAATCGGTAATCTTCGGATCCAGCACGCCGGATCTGAGCTTTGCAATCGCGCTGTCAGTTTCCGCTTCGGATGCATATTCACAGCGCTGAAGCTTTCCGACGATCTCAATGATCTCTTCTCTTGTCAGATGATTCATATGCAGTACCTCTCATTCATGCAGATGCAGGACATTGAGCAGCAAAATCCAGCTCATGCCGTAATAGGTCACGACCGCAACAAGGTCATTGACTGTCGTAATCAGCGGACCGGAAGCGACCGCCGGATCGACCTTGATTTTCTTGAAGAACAGCGGGATCAGCGTACCGACCGCGCTGGAGATCAGCATGGCGATCATCAGCGAAAGCCCGATGCAGCCGGAGACTGCAAAGCCGAATCCCACGGTTTTATGCTTGAACAGCACGATATACCCGCCGACCATGATAAACGACAGAATGCCGAGCAGCAGACCGTTGCAGAGGCCGACGCGCATCTCCTTGCCGACCAGCTTCATCTTCTGCCCGAAGGTCAGCGTTTCATCCATGAGAACACGGATCGTCACGGCAAGCGACTGCGTACCGACATTGCCCGCCATATCCAGAATCAGCGACTGGAATGCCATGATCAGCGTCAGCTGCGAGATGACCTGCTCAAAGATGCCGACTACACTTGAAACGAGCATCCCGAGGCAGAGCAAAATCAGCAGCCACGGCAGACGTTTTTTCATACTGCGCCCGAGCGGCTCCTGCAAATCCTCCTCCGCGGTCAGGCCTGCAAATTTCGCGTAGTCCTCGCCCATTTCGTCATCGACGACCTCGATCAGACTGGCCGCGGTAATGACACCGAGCATCTGATTGCTGTTGTCGAGCACCGGGATCGAATCCTCAGAATAATCCTTCAGCTTCTCGATACAGTCGTCGATCGCCTCATGTGCATAAACATACGGAAACGACGTCGATATGAGATTTTCAAGCGGTACGCTGTTGCGCGCGGTGATCAGTTCCTTCAGGTCGATCGCGCCGTAATACGCACCGGTTTCATCGACGACAAAGAGCGTCGAGATATTGTCATTTGTTTCCGCCTGCCGCACCAGCTCATTCATCGCCTGCTTGACGCTCAGGTTCTCGCGGATAATGATGCAGTTCGTGGTCATTTTGCTGCCGATCTCATCCTCATCGAATGATGCGATCATGCGGATTTCGCGCCGGATATCCGCCGGCAGCATTTCGATCAGCAGCGAGCGGCGTTCCTTCGGGATCTCATGCAGCACACCGGCCGCTGTATCGGTTTCCAGCGCACCGATCACCGCAGCCGCCTTCTGCAAATCCATTTCATTCAGATAGCGCCCCGCCGCTTCCTCTTCGAGATACTCAAAGACCTCGGCGAGCATCGGAATCCCGCAGACGCGGTAGAGCTTTTTGCGTTCCGGCGCATTCAGATCCTCCATGACCTCCGCGATATCATTCGCGTGATAGTCATCGAGCCTGGTCTGAATCGCCTTCGGGGACGCATTTCCCCGGATAATCTCAATAATTTCGTGCTCATAATCAGGCTTCAATGCAGCAGCCTCTTCCGCCTCAAGCACGTCCGTCAGCTTCTCCTCCATTGCCATTGCTTTTTCCTCCGTTTCATGAAATCTGCTGCGATCTCATGACAGCAACGGACAAATAGGCATAAAAAATCCTTGTCTGTACGGATACAAACAAGGCAGCCGGAGATACGGTCAGAGGATCGGTGCAGCTCCCGATGAAGCCGTACCCGAAACGCTCCGCCGTATTCGCGGTAATCGCCCGTTTGTACCACAACTGTCACCGTTTGCCACGATCCTCACCTCACTTTTTGTTCACAGTTTTGCAACATTTATATTATAGCACAGCGCCGCAAAAATGTCAACCGTCTGCGGCCTGATACAAAGAAAAATCCGCGGAGCAGCGCATGGCCGTTCCGCGGATGATCTCTATTCTTATTTTGCCTTGGTCGCAACCTCGGTGATGAGCTTGCTGAAGACATCATCGAGCTTCAGGCAGCCGAGTTCGCCCTCCTTGCGGGAACGAACCGTCACGCCGTTCTCCTTGACCTCATTGTCACCGATGATGAGCATATACGGGATGCGGTCAAAGCGGGCATTCTTGATCTTCGTACCGATATTCTTGTCCTCGGAATCGACCGTCACGCGCATACCGGCAGCGGTGAGCTTATCGGCAAATGCCTGTGCATATGCAACATGCTCCTCACCGATCGGCAGCAGACGAACCTGCTCCGGAGCCAGCCAGAGCGGCAGCACACCGGAATACTTTTCGAGCATGTATGCGAGCGTACGCTCAAAGCAGCCGAGGGAAGTTCTGTGGATGATGTACGGCAGCTTCTTCTGGCCGTCCTTATCAATATAGTACATGCCGAAGCGCTGTGCGAGCAGCATGTCGATCTGGATCGTAACAAGCGTATCCTCTTTGCCGAAGACGTTCTTATACTGGATATCGAGCTTCGGGCCGTAGAACGCAGCCTCATCAATACCGATTTCATAATCCAGTCCGAGATGATCGAGGATCTTACCCATTGCGTCCTGTGCAATATTCCACTGCTCAGCAGTACCCTCATACTTGTTCTTCGGGTTTGCCGGATCCCACTGTGAGAAGCGGAAGGTGCAGTCCTCCAGCAGGCCGACCGTATCGAGCATATACTTTGCCATTTCGAGGCAGAACTTAAACTCCTCTTCCAGCTGATCCGGGCGGATGATGAAGTGACCTTCGGAGATCGTGAACTGACGGACACGGATCAGGCCGTGCATTTCGCCGCTGTCCTCATTGCGGAAAAGCGTCGAGGTCTCCGTCAGACGCATCGGCAGTTCCTTATAGGAGCGCTGCTTATTGAGGAAGACCTGATACTGGAACGGGCAGGTCATCGGGCGGAGTGCAAAGCATTCTTTCTCCTCATCATACGGATCGCCCATGATAAACATGCCGTCGAGATAGTGATCCCAGTGACCGGAAATCTTATAGAGATCGCGCTTTGCAAAGAGCGGGGTCTTGGTCAGCTGGCAGCCCTTGGACTGCTCATAGTCCTCAACCCAGCGCTGGAGCAGCTGAATGACTCTTGCACCCTTCGGCAGCATGATCGGGAGACCCTGTCCAATGTAATCGACAGTCGTGAAGTAGCCGAGCTCTCTGCCGATCTTGTTATGATCGCGGTTCTTTGCCTCTTCGAGCATATTGAGATGCTCCTTGAGCTGCTCCTTCTTCGGGAATGCAACGCCGTAGACACGGGTAAGCTGCTTGTTATTCTGGTCGCCCTTCCAGTATGCACCGGTACATGAGGTCAGCTTGAATGCCTTGACAAGGCCGGTTGCGAAGAGGTGCGGGCCGACGCAGAGGTCAATATATTCGCCCTGCTGATAGAAGCTGATCGTTTCGCCCTCGGGCAGTTCCTCGATGAGCTGGACCTTATAGGATTCGCCGCGCTCCTGCATGAGCTTGATTGCCTCATCCTTCGGGAGCGTGAAGCGCTCGATGCGCAGATTCTCCTTGACAATCTTCTTCATTTCCGCTTCCAGCGCCGTCAGCGTATCGGCATTGAACGGCTTTTCGGTATCGAAATCATAGTAGAAGCCGCGGTCGATTGCCGGACCGATCGTCAGCTTGACCTCCGGGAAGAGGCGCTTCACGGCCTGTGCAAGGATATGCGCAGCGGTATGATTGAAGATATGTCTGCCCTCTTTGTCCTCAAAGGTCAGGAGCTGAACCTCTGCATCCGCATTCAGTTCCTGCGTCAGATCAGCGGGCTGACCGTTGACGAGTGCAGCGATGTGTTCGCGTGCAATGACGCCGGCTTCCTTTGCCGCATCATAGACCGTGACGGGTGCAGCGCTCTCAAAGCTGCCGCCTGCAAATGAAATTTTCATAAGAATCCCTCCGTTTTGATGTTGGTTCGGATCACGGAAAAATAAAAAATCCGCACTCCGAACAGTTTTCAGGCTGTTCGGGGTACGGTTTGTTTCTCTTATATCCAGAGTACAAACGCGCACGGTTCCACCCGAGCGTTTTCTCATTCCCATACACTTTCGCAGCAGCGGTGGTACCGGAAAAGAGATCATCGGATGCCTTTCAGCGGGTCAGCATCCTCTCTGTCAGATGAGCGCTCTTTTGCGACATGTCCTCTGCTTTCGCACGCGAAAGCCTTTGATTAGTTTCATTATACGCAAATGTGCGGTTTTTGTCAAGGCGTTTTTCGGGATTTCTGAATTTTCGTGATTTTGCACATATTTTCTTGACCGCAAAGCTGTCGGGTGCGCCGTTTACAGCAAACGCGCGCTTTATGACATGCGCCG
>CAMNFV010000220.1 GCA_946537515.1 uncultured Ruminococcus sp.
ATCGAGGAGATCAGCGGCCGCTGCCGGAAGATCGGCGGCACGGACTACGGCTGGTATTCGATCACATTCCTGTTCGGTGACGCCTACGACTGCGATGAGATCCTTGTCCGCGGTGAGAACTGATCCCGATTGCAATTCTGCCATAGAGAAAGCCGCTCCATTCAGCGCATTGCTGGACGGGGCGGCTTCATTTTATTCTGATAGGCGTTATTTCGTGCCGAAGATACGGTCACCTGCATCACCGAGGCCGGGCACAATATAGGCGTCCTCATTGAGATGATCGTCGAGGCAGCCGCAGTAAATATCAATATCCGGATGCGCGGTCTGAAGCGCCTTCAGGCCTTCCGGTGCCGCAATGATGCACATGAATTTGATATTCGTGCAGCCCTTCTGCTTGATGAAATCGACCGCCTGAATCGCGGAACCGCCTGTCGCGAGCATCGGATCCGGCAGGATCACCAGACGCTCACCAATCCCCTTCGGGAGCTTGCAGAAATACTCATGCGGCTCGTGCGTGACCTCATCGCGGTAAAGGCCGATGTGGCCGACCTTTGCAGAGGGCACCAGCGCAAGAATGCCGTCCACCATGCCGAGGCCTGCGCGCAGAATCGGCACAACTGCAAGCTTTTTGCCGGAGAGCATCGGCTCCATTGCGGTCGTGATCGGCGTCTTGACTTCGACAAGCTCTGTCGGCAGATCGCGCATCGCCTCATAGCCCATGAGCATTGCGATTTCTTCAACCAGAATGCGGAAATCGCGCGTACCGGTTCTTTCGTCACGCAGCAGCGTGATCTTGTGGCGGATCAGCGGGTGATCCAGAATGACTGTTTTTCCCATTTTTACATGTCCTTTCATTTTTTCGTTCGTATGATTGCTTATCAGCAGACTATTCAAAACTCTGTCAGGATGCAGCGGAATCCAGACGGTGCATACCCCAGCGAACCAGCCGGATCACCGCAGCAACAAACAGCGGCAGTCCGAACCAGAAGAGAATGAACAGCCCTGCAAGATCATCCCAGCCCCTGCCGAACAGCAGATATCCGGCGCCGATCAGAACCGCGGCCAGCGCAATCACCGCCGATACGGTGAACATGATCCCGTCACGGCTGAAACGCGCTGTTCTCCCGCGGAGAATATCCGCCAGAAAACTGCCGACCGTAAAGGAACCGGAGACCAGCAATGTCCAGAGCACAAGGATGCCCGGGAACTTCATCATAGAATTCATGCCGAGCAGCCCGCCGATGATCGCGGCAATCACCGCCGTGATAAAATACGGGATTGTCCGGCTCTCTTCCGGTTCATAATGCTTCTCTTCCATCGCAATATCCTCTGAATTTGCTCACTTCTTCTTTTTCTTCTTTTTGCCCTGATTCTGATTCTGGCGGTTCTGCACCGGAGCGGATTTCACCGCAGCAGCGGCCTTGACAGGCTCTGCGGGCGCTTCATCCTTTGCATTGGCGAGCATCCGGTTTGTCAGGATGCCGAGGATCAGCGCCGTTGCAATCTCGGTGATCGTAACAGCGCCGAAATGCAGGCTCAGGCCGCCGATACCTGCAATCAGAATGACAGATGCCGTAAACAGATTGCGGTTATTGCCGAGGTCAACATTTTGCAGCATTTTCAGGCCGGATACCGCAATGAAGCCATAGAGCGCGATGCAGACACCGCCCATAACGCAGGCCGGGATCGAATCGACAAACGCGACCAGCGGGGTAATAAACGAGAACAGGATGCAGCCGATCGCCGCCGCAAAGATTGTCAGCGTCGAGGCATTGCCGGTGATTGCGACGCAGGCAATGGATTCGCCGTAGGTCGTATTCGGACATCCGCCGAAGAATGCACCCGCCATGGAGCCGATGCCGTCACCGAGCAGCGTCCGGGTCAGGCCGGGCGTTTCCAGCAGATCTCTGCCGATGATCGAGGAGAGATTCTTATGGTCAGCGACATGCTCCGCGAATACCACAAATGCAACCGGAACATATGCCGCGAAGATCGTTGCGAAATAGGAGCCGGTAAACTCGCCGGTGCCGCGGAATGCCTCAATGAAGGTGAGCTTCGGGAAGCTGAAGAACGTGGCGAGCGTCACGGCGCCGTCCGGGAACATATACTGTGAAAATACGCTGACATCGACGATTTTCAGCGCATCGAGATCCGCCGCATAGCCGATGCAGGTCATCAGAATCGCGGCAGCATAGCCCGCGAGAATGCCGAGGATAAACGGGATCAGCTTCATCATTTTCTTGCCGTAGGTCGAGCAGAGCATGACCGTCGCAAGCGTAATCAGGCCGCAGATGATCGCGGCAAACGGAGAAGCCGCCATGACCGGTTCACCGGCATCATTCAGGATGCTGACATCACCCTTTTGCAGGTCACCGACCGCATTGCCCGCGAGCGACAGACCGATGATCGCAACCGTCGGGCCGATGACGGCCGGGGGCATCAGCTTATTGAGCCAGCCGACGCCGACGCTCTTGATAATCAGCGCAATCAGGACGTATACAAGCCCCGCCAGCACAGCGCCGAGCAGCAGGCCGAGCATACCGAGCTGCATCGAGACACCGCCCGCAAAGGCGGCAGCCATAGAACCGAGAAATGCAAAGGATGAGCCGAGGAATACCGGGCTTTTCCGCTGCGTGAACAGCAGATAGACAATCGTGCCGACACCGGCGCCGAACATCGCCGCAGCAGGCGTCAGACCGTTTCCGATAATCATCGGGACGGCGATCGTTGCCGCAAGAATCGCCAGCATCTGCTGGAGCGCGAATACCACGAGCTTTCCGCCCTTTGGTTTATCCGCAATGTCATAGGTGAGCTTCATACACATCCTCCTTTTTTCGCGGCCGGCAGTACCGGCCTCCTTCGATCGAAAGCTTTCCGGAAGGTTCCATGCAAGCTGTTCGCTTTCCATGTCCGTCAGGAGCAGCTGATTTCATTATACCCCGCCGGACTGCATCTGTCAAGCGTTTCCGTCGATTTTGAACCATGAAAACGAAGCAGAAACCGGAACGCGGTGCGCCTCTGAATTGTGTGCAGAGAGACTGTCCGTGCCATTCAACAAACACCTGACTTCTTGACTTCTTGACTTCTTGAATGCTTTACATCATGAAAGCATGGAAATCCTATTCTGTGCCACTTTCAAAAAGTACATAGATACGTGCATTTTGCATATGTGCCTCTATTACAACATTTAGTTAATTATTTTATATTGATATGCGCAAGAGTTCACGCACATAATAGTTATGACTTCTTACAAATAAATGAAATAACGTAAATACGTGATTTTTGATTGCAAGAAGTCAAGAAGTCAAGAAGTCACATAGATTGTTCAGAGAAGGGAACATCGCGCAGTCCTTCCGTTCTTCTCCTGCATAACCCTGTGATCTATTTCAGAAAATCACTTGACAGAGCGCCCCGTTTTGGTGTAAAATATAAGAGTATATTTATGCATGAAAGGCAGGAATCCAAAATGGGACTCACAATGACGGAAAAAATCCTCTCTGCACATCTCGTAGAGGGTGAACTGATCCGCGGTACAGAAATCGGCATCCGCATCGACCAGACGCTGACGCAGGATGCAACCGGCACAATGGCTTACCTCGAATTTGAGGCTATGGGCGTGCCGCGTGTCCGCACAGAGCGCTCTGTCGCTTATATCGACCACAATACGCTTCAGAACGGCTTCGAGAATGCAGACGATCACCGTTTCATCGGCAGCTGCGCAAAGAAGCACGGCCTGTATTTCTCCCGCCCGGGCAACGGCATCTGCCACCAGGTTCATCTGGAGCGCTTCGGCATCCCGGGCAAGACACTCATCGGCTCTGACTCCCATACCCCGACCGGCGGCGGCCTCGGTATGCTCGCAATCGGCGCGGGCGGTCTGGATGTCGCAGTCGCAATGGGCGGCGGCGCATACTATATTACATGTCCGAAGGTCGTCAATGTCAAGCTCTCCGGCAAGCTCAGCCCGTGGGTCGCGGCAAAGGATGTCATCCTTGAAGTGCTCCGCCGCATGAGCGTCAAGGGCGGCGTCGGCAAGGTCATCGAGTACACCGGCGAAGGCGTCAAGACACTCTCCGTCCCGGAGCGTGCGACGATCACCAACATGGGCGCAGAGCTCGGCGCGACATCCTCGATCTTCCCCTCGGATGAAATGACAAAGGCATTCCTCAAGGCACAGCAGCGCGAAGAAGTCTGGACGCCGCTGGCTGCGGATGATGACGCTGTCTATGATGAGGTCATCGAGATCGACCTCTCCAAGCTGGAACCGCTGGCAGCCTGCCCGCACTCCCCTGATAATGTCAAATCCATGCGCGAGATCGGCAAGCTGAAGATCGACCAGGTCTGCATCGGCTCCTGCACGAATTCCTCGCTGCTCGATATGATGAAGGTCGCGTATATCCTCAAGGGCAAGACCGTTCATCCGGATGTTTCGCTCTCGATCGCACCGGGCTCCAAGCAGGTGCTCAATATGATCGCGGCAAACGGCGC
>CAMNFV010000221.1 GCA_946537515.1 uncultured Ruminococcus sp.
CTCCTCATTCCTAACTCCTATCTTTATATAATCGTCCGCACAGCGGACACCGCAACTCCTCACTCCTCATTTCTAACTCCTATCTTTATATAATCGTCCGCGCAGCGGACACCGCAATTTCTCATTTCTAATTTCTCATTTCTAATTTTCTTATCCCCCATTGAAATTTATGCAGGAATATGTTATAACCGGGCGGTGCCCGGCTCCGTTTAATCTCCCCGGCAGTTCCTTTGTGTACTTTTTTCGTCCGCGCCCATTGCGTTTTCTTTCATAATATGTTATAATGACAAAAGGATATCCGTGCATATATCCTGAAACTCATTATTAAGGAGGAAACTACCATGGAACTGAAAGGCTCAAGAACAGAAGCGAATCTGCAGGCTGCTTTTGCTGGCGAATCGCAGGCAAGAAACAAGTACACCTACTTTGCATCCAAGGCACGCAAGGAAGGTTATGTTCAGATCGCAGAAATCTTCGAGGAAACTGCGAACAATGAAAAGGAACATGCAAAGCTCTGGTTTAAGGAGCTGCACGGCGGCGAAGTGCCGGATACTATTGAAAACCTGAAGGCGGCTGCTGACGGCGAGAACTATGAGTGGACCGATATGTATGTCGAATTCGCAAAGGTCGCAAAAGAGGAAGGCTTCACCAGAATCGCTGCCCTCTTTGAAATGGTCGGCAAGATCGAAAAGGCACATGAGGAGCGCTATCGCAAGCTGCTCGCAAATGTTGAGGGCGGACTGGTCTTCTCCCGCGACGGCGATATGATCTGGGAATGCATGAACTGCGGCCACATCGTCATCGGCAAAAACGCGCCGAAGGTATGTCCTGTCTGCGCACATCCGCAGTCTTACTTCAAGCTTCGCGCTGAGAATTATTGATTGCCCTTCGCAATTCTGTTTTTGTAACAATATAATAAAAGCCGCTCCGGTCAGCTTCACGCGAACCGGAGCGTTTTTTTCATATGCAAAAGAATTTGCTGTGCTTTAATCTGCGGGCGCATACTGCACAGCAGCAGAATGTCCGGCGGGCAGAAGCGCCTTGCTGCGCCATTTTCCGCGGCAGTAGCGAATCCAGCCGACAAGTCCTGTGACAAACCACGTCACGCAGGTCGTATACCAGATCGAACGGTAATCCATACCGAGCATCGTTGTCATGACGAATGCGCCGCCGATCCGGCAGACAACCTCTGCCATGCCGTTGAGCATCGCATAGCCCGTATCTCCTGCGCCGTTCAGGAATCCGCGCACCACATGGATCGAGCCGAGCGGAATGTAGCAGAGCGAAGTCGTCCGCAATGCAAAATAGCCGATCGAAACAGCATCCTCACCCGAGATAAAGCAGCGGATAATCACACCGCCTGCAATCCAGAAGATCACAGCAATCACAATCGCGAGCAAACTGGAAATCCGCAGGCCGGATTTGAGCCCGCGCTCGGCACGCTCGGTCTTTCCGGCGCCGACATTCTGACCGGAGAAGGTCGCAAGTGCAGCATTCAGCGAGAAAAACGGCTGCTGAATCAGCTGCTCGACACGCATCGAAGCGGTATAGGCCGCCATGACCGGCTTGCTGCCGAAGCTGTTTGTTACACGCTGGAGCGCTGACATGGAAATCGCGATCAGGCCGCTCTGCAAGGCGATCGGCAGGCCGGTTTTCATCGCAAGAACGAGCATTTCTCCGCTGATGCGAAAATCCTCTTTCGTCAGATGCAGCTCCGGTGTCCGGCGGAATGCAAAGATGATGCAGGCAGTCGCCGCAATGCATTGGGATGCGACCGTCGCAACGGCAGCGCCCTCAACACCCGTATGCAGCACCATGACAAACAGCAGATCAAGCCCGATATTCAGCACGCTCGCGACCGCCAGAAAGATCAGCGGCGTTTTGGAATCCCCCAGCGCCCGCATAACCGCATTGATCCAGTTATATGCGGCGACCGCAGCCGTTCCGCCGCAGGCGATCCGCATATAGCTGACCGACATCTGCATCAGGTCCGGATCGGTATGCATCAAGCGCAGCACCGGCTCCGTCAGCCAGATCGAGCAGATGCTGATCAGAATGCCGAATACCGAAGTCACGATTGCGGAATTCCAGACAGCCGACCGCATCCGCTGCATCAGGCCGGCACCGAAAAACTGTGCGATCATGATGCCCGCGCCGGTCGCAAGGCCGAGACAGAGCGTATAGAACAGATAGGTCACGGAGCCGGTCGCGCCGACGGCCGCCAGCGCATCATCGCCGAGCTGCTTGCCGACGATCGCCGTATCCGCAACATTATAGAGCTGCTGGAGCAGATTGCCCGCCAGCAGCGGCAGCGCAAACCGAACGATCTGGCTTGCTTCATTTCCCTTTGTCATATCCTGCGCAGCTGATTGCAGCATATGGAACACATCCTTTTGATTTTTAACAGTTCTGATTTTTCTTAATACTGAGAGTCCGACTCTCTGAGCGATTGATATTATAGCACATTGCATGTAATATGTCAATCTCTTTTCTCATGATTTTTTTGACTTATTCTATGACCGATGTTGTGCATTATCACCGTATTTTGTTCAAAGATTCTGCGCGGCAAACTGCGTTGCGATCCGCTTCTTTGCCTGCGGCGGCGTATAGACCCATTCATCCATATGATTCCCTTTGAAGAAATAATGCAGCGGCGGCGGTGCGCAGGGATCATCAAAGACATCCACGACCGCAAGCTTGATCTTCATGCGCTCCGGCACGATGCTCTTGATGAAGACGCTCGCGTGCTGTCCCGGTCTGACATCGGGGCGCAGATCGGCCAGTCCTGCAAGATTCGGCGCAAGTTCAATGAAAATGCCGTATTCCTCGACGGAGCGCACGATCCCCGCGACAGTCTCCCCCGCCGTAAAGCAGGCAGCATTTTCCGCCCATGTGCCGAGCAGCTCCTTATGCGTCAGCAGCACTCTGCCGTTCTCGAAGCCCTTGACCATTACGCGGATTTCCTCGCCGACACGGAAGCGGTCCGCCGGATGCGAAATCCGCGAGACAGAAATCGCGTCAATCGGGATGAGCGAGGGGACACCGCAGCCGATATCAACAAAGCAGCCGAACGGCGCCAGATGCGTCACACGCGCCGGGATGACATCGCCGGGCTTTAAATGCCGGATATAGCCCTCGCGGCATTGCTCCTGCTGCACCCTGCGCGAGAGCACCGCATAAGGGCAGCCCTGCTCATCATGGTCAATGCGCAGGACGGAGAAGCACACCGGCTTATTGACGCGCGAAATCAGCGCAATATCCCGCGTTGTGCCCTCGCTGATGCCGAGCGCACCCTCTGCCCGCGGGATCAGTCCGCGCATACAGGGCAGCTCAACATGCAGATTATGGGCGCCGTCACAGACACGCACGCGGGCTTCAAGCCGCCGGCCTGTCGCGATCGCCTCTCTGAGCCCTGCCTCGCTCCCGATCGCTGCCGCGTTCTGCGGCGTTTCAAGAAAACTGCCTTCCGGTAAGTAACAAGATTGCTGTTCCATTTCGACCTCCAGATTCTTTTCATCAGATTGTATTTCGGAACTGTCCGCGGACCGGCTTCCGGCACCGCGCGTCCGTATTTCATTCTACGCAAAAAAGTTGCCGAGAAAGCGCGATTTTTCTGATTCCGGCAATAAAATTTTCCGGGCGGTGTCGATTTTGGGGTTTTACCGCAGTTTCCGGACATCTGTCCGCGCACGGCGTACAGTTTTCATCATTTCAAAATATGTCGATTTTTCAGCAGATACGTCAATTTTAATAAGTTAGCGGAAGTTACTTCATAGAATCATACGAAAAGTTGTAGGAAATGTTGTGCACTTTTCATCTTGATTTTTCCGCGGAAATGTAGTAAAATCATTAAGGCTCGGTGTGAGTTTCTGTCTATCAGGTGCGGAAGCCGCACTCGGATTTGCATTTCCCCACACCTGAATACCGCCCGGTTTGCCCCGGACGGAACGTCAAATTCAATCGTATCTCAATATATAAAAGGAGGAAACGATTCATATGGCAAAAAAAATCGCAACCATTCCCTTTACCGGTACCCCGGAGCAGGAGCAGGAGCTCCGCGCAACCATTGATGCGCTCCGTGAGGATCCGGGATGTCTGATGCCGATTATGCAGAAAGCCCAGGAAATCTATGGCTATCTGCCGATCGAAATCCAGACAATCATCGCAGAAGAGCTGAATATCCCGCTTGAAAAGGTATTCGGCGTTGCAACCTTCTATGCACAGTTCACCATGTCCCCGAAGGGCAAGTACCGCATCTCGGTCTGCCTCGGTACCGCCTGCTATGTCAAGGGCTCCGGCGTCGTTATGGAGAAGCTGGAAGAGGCACTCGGCATTGAGAGCGGTGAGATCACACAGGACGGCAAGTTCTCGCTCGATGACTGCCGCTGTGTC
Source organism: uncultured Ruminococcus sp. (assembly GCA_946537515.1). Taxonomy (GTDB): domain Bacteria; phylum Bacillota; class Clostridia; order Oscillospirales; family Ruminococcaceae; genus Firm-04. Next base: position 4,393 of record CAMNFV010000221.1, read on the forward strand.
GGTGCATGCG
>CAMNFV010000222.1 GCA_946537515.1 uncultured Ruminococcus sp.
TCGGCAATGTCGCATGGGGCACCATCAAGAAGGTCAACGAGCTCGGCGGCAAGGTTGTCACCATTTCCGGTCCGGACGGCTACATCTATGATCCGGACGGCATCTCTACCGATGAGAAGGTTGCCTACCTGCTCGAGATGAGAGCTTCCTGCCGCAACCGCGCTGAGGACTATGCTGACAAGTTCCCGTCTGCGAAGTTCTTCAAGGGCGAGAAGCCGTGGGGCGTGAAGGCTGACATTCTGATGCCGTGCGCAACCCAGAACGAGGTTGGCGTTGAGGAAGCAAAGAAGATCATCGCGAACGGTGTCAAGTACTACGTTGAGGTTGCTAACATGCCGACTACCAACGAGGCAATCGCTCTGCTGAAGGAAGCAGGCGTGATCGTTGCTCCGTCCAAGGCTGTTAACGCAGGCGGCGTTGCAGTTTCCGGCCTCGAAATGTCCCAGAACAGCGAGCGTCTCAGCTGGACTGCTGAAGAAGTCGATGCAAAGCTGAAGGGCATCATGGCAAACATCTTCAAGGCAAGCATCAGCGCTGCTAACGAGTACGGTCTCGGTGATGACCTCGTTGCAGGTGCAAACATCGCAGGCTTCCTGAAGGTTGCTGAGGCTATGAAGGCACAGGGCTGTGTCTGATTTCAGTTCCAAGTGAATTAAATGAAGCAGATGCGGGAGAAATCCTGCATCTGCTTTTTTCTGCACCGCAGCAAATAAGCCGCTCCGATCAGCTGAAAGGAGCGGCTTTCTTCGGACTATGATACAATTTGAAATCATCGCGGTGCGGAACCGCAAACCTGCTGCGTGATGCAATGGATATTGCCGCCGCCGAGCAGGATCGCACGCGCCGGAACCGGCACAACCTCACGCGAGGGGAAGCAGCCGCGCAGGATTTCGCAGGCACGGGCATCGTCTTCTGCATAGATTCCGCCGAATTGCGGTACCAATACACAGTCATTCCCGATATAGAAATTGACATAGGATGCAGCAAGGCGTTCGCCGGGCTCGCGGGTATCCTCGCCCTCTGCAAATTCGTAATCATCGCATTCCGCTTCTGTGACGCAGACCGGCACATGCGGAACCGGCAGCTTCGTGATATGCAGCGGCCGCCCTTTTGCATCGGTTTCCTGCGATAATACGTCGAAATCCGCATGCGACATCTTATACTGCGGATCATCGGGATCATCGCACCATGCCAGCACGATTTCGCCGGGCGCGGTGAACGCGGCGATGTTGTCGATATGCTCATTTGTTTCGTCGTTATAGATGCCGTACGGAATCCAGATGACCTTTTCGGCGCCGAGATATTCCAGCAGATACGCGGTAATCTGTTCCTTCGTCAGCTGTGGATTGCGGCCGCCGCTGAGCAGACAGGCTTCCGTGACAAGAATTGTGCCCTCACCGTCGCTGTGTATTGCGCCGCCTTCAAGGACGAACGGTCTTGCATTATAGCAAGGGATACCGAGCGCCTTGCAGACTGCATCCGCGGCGGCATCATCCTTCTGCCAGTCGGCATACAGCCCGTCGAATTCGCCGCCCCAGGCGTTGAACTGCCACGAGATTCCGCGAATCTCTCCTGCATGATTCCGCACAAAGGTCGGGGCGACATCACGCGCCCATGCATCATCGGTATCAATCTCCAGCAGCTGTACGGCCGTAGGAAGCATTCTGCGCGCTGTTTCAGCGGTTTTCTCGTTGACAAGCATATAGACCTGCTCGCAGCGTGAGAGGCGCTCTGCGATCATTGTAAACGCCTGCTGCGCGGCGGCCGGGTCTTTGCCCCATGAACCGGGACGCTTCGGAAAAATCAGAATCGTGCCGCGGTGCGGTTCAAATTCGGCAGGCATATGAAAGCCGTCGGTTTTCGGCGCTGTCATTCGGATTCCTCCAGGCGGCTCTTCATCTTCAGAATCAGCAGCGCAGATTCCATCGGAATCAGCATGGCCTCGGTAAAGGCATCCAGCACAATTCCGTTGATGTCTTTAATCTGAGAAGCCATGCGGATGCATTGGACAGCGGAAATCTTCAGCGGAGAAAAGTTCTCTGCATATTCCGGGGGCATCTGCTCTGCATTGGAAAATGCCGGAAAGAACGTGCCTTCGTCATTTTGCAGAAGGTCGGGGGCGAATTTCGGCTGATCTTTCACGTCGAACGTTTCGCCCTTTTTCAGCTGGAGGATCTTCTCCGCATCGGCATCGCTGACGGAAATCTGCACGGGGACAATGACTTCCGTATCGCGCAGGGCACCGAGCACCGGCATTAGCGTGCGGCGCGTTTGCTCCGTCAGGAACACATGCTTGAAGTAGCGCAGGAGCTTGCCGTCTTCATAATCCTGTTTGGTCAGTTTTTCTTCCATGGTTTACCGTTCCTTTTTCAGTTGAGATCATGTCCACAGGTCTGTGATGAACATGGCGCTTGCGTCGATCGCACGGTCGAAGCCGCAGGATTCATAGAACCGGACTTCCTTATTATAGGCGACCAGCACGACGCGCAGATAGTCTTTGTAGGTTTCCTTCATGCGCCCGATGAGCGCTCTGCCGATGCCCTTGCTCTGATACTCCGGGCGCACCAGCAGATAGTGGATATAGGCAGTCATGATGCCGTCATCCATTGCGCAGCACAGTCCGACGAGCTTCTCGCCGTCCCATGCCGTATAGACGGTTTCAAAATTGCGCATGGCGGCCTGCAGCTTCTCCGGAAAATGGCCGGATGACCATTCCACGGAGAGAAACAGCTCTTCCAATTCCGCCGCAGAAAATTCATGCGTATCTTTGTATGTGATTTCCATTTTCCCTCTCGTTTCTGTTGTCATGCTCAGGAGAGCCGGGATTTGAAGTCCTGATAATCAAACTGCCGGATGATTTCGCAGTCGCCGTTTTCGTGCTGAATCGCGATCGCAGGCAGCGGCATTCCGTTGAAGGTATTGTTTTTGACCATGGAGTAGATCGCCATATCGCAGAATGTCAGGCGGTCACCGATCTGTATTGCACGGTCAAAGCTGTAATCCCCGATGATATCGCCCGCCAGGCAGGTGCGCGCAGAGAGGCGGTATGCAAAGGGCTTTTCGCCCCATTCGCCGGAACTCTGAAGCGGCGGCCGGTAGGGCATTTCGAGTACGTCGGGCATATGGCAGGCCGCGGATGCATCCAGAATCAGGATTTTGATTCCGTTCTCCACGATATCCATGACCTCGGTATCAAGCCAGCCGGCGTTGAGCGCGATCGCTTCGCCCGGCTCCAGATAGACCTCGACGCCGTATGTTTCGCGAATTTCAAGAATCAGATTTTTCAGCGCAGATACGTCATAATCATCGCGTGTGATATGATGTCCGCCGCCGAGATTCAGCCATTTCATCTGCGGGAGATATTCTCTGAATTTCTCCTCGAATGCGCGGAATGTCGTAATGAGATCATCTGCATTCTGCTCGCAGAGCGTATGGAAATGCAGCCCCTCGACACCCTTCAGCAATTCGGGGCGGAAATTGGCTTTCGTCACGCCGAGCCGCGAACCGGGCGCGCAGGGATCATAGATCGCATGATCGCCCTGTGTCGAGCATTCCGGATTGACGCGGATGCCGACGCTGACGCCTGCCTGCTCCCAGACGGGACGGTATTTTTCAAGCTGATTGAATGAATTGAAGCTGATATGGTCGCAGATGCGGCATAATTCTCTGAATTCTGCCGGATCGAAGGCAGGCGAAAAGACATGGTTTTCCTTCCGGAATTCCTCTGCGCCGAGCCGTGCCTCATAGAGCCCGCTTGCAGTCACGCCGCTGATGTACTTCGCGATCATCGGATAGACGGCGAAGCATGAAAATGCTTTCTGTGCAAGGAGAATATGTGCGCCGGTCTCCTGCTCTACATTGTGCAAAAGCTCCAGATTGCTCCGGAGCTTTGCCTCGTCAATGATATAGCAGGGGGTCGGCAGATCCTGCCGCCGCATTATTCGACGGTCTGCGGGTTTTCATCGACAACCCACGGCAGACCCCATTTATTCAGCATATCCATGAACGGATCCGGATCGAATTCCTCGATTGTACGGGCACCCGGATTGCGCCATGTGCCGTTTGCGACCAGCGCTGCACCGATCATTGCCGGAACACCGGTCGTATAGGAGATCGCCTGAGAGCCGAGCTCCTTGTAGCATTCCTGATGATCGCAGACATTGTAAATATAGATCGTCTTTTCCTTGCCGTCCTTGATGCCGGTGAAGATGCAGCCGATGTTCGTCTTGCCGACGGTGCGCGGGCCGAGCGATGCCGGATCCGGCAGCAGCGCCTTCAGGAACTGGATCGGGACGATTTCCGTACCGTTGAAATTGATCGGCGTGGTCGAGAGCATACCGACATTTTCCAGACACTTCATATGGGTCAGATAGCTCTGGCCGAAGGTCATGAAGAAGCGGAT
>CAMNFV010000223.1 GCA_946537515.1 uncultured Ruminococcus sp.
GGCAGAAAAAGAACCGCACAGACTGTCCGTCCGGTGCGGTCAAATGAAACAAGAGTTTGTTAGGAGAACACAATGTCGATCTGACATTGTTATTATAGCACTTTTGTGCTGCGGAATCTGTCGGATTCGGAAGCAGCCGCAAAAAGTTCTGAATACAGTCCGCAGCGGCATATCATTCCGCAGGGGTGATCTGCTTGCGCGTATTACAGATATCCAATACGATCCTGTGGCAATGGGTTTTGCCTGTACTTCTCGTCCTGACGGCTTTATGCTGCGGAATCCGGCTGCACGGCGTTCCTGTCCGCGGCCTGCACCGGGTTCTGCGCGAAACTTACGGCAGCATTCTGCTTCGCGGGTGCGGCCGGAAGCAGAGGGAGATTTTTGCATCTTCTCTTGCGGCGACAATGGGCACAGGAAACCTCGTCGGAACAGCGCTGGCCGTCATGACAGGCGGGGCGGGAGCACTCTTCTGGATGTGGATTTCGGCGCTGCTGGGCATGATTCTTGTCTATGCAGAAAATGTCCTTGCGATGCAGTATCGCAGGCAGGATGCATCCGGAAACCGCATCGGCGGTGCGCTCGCGTATCTGCGATACGGTGCCGGGAAGCGCATTCCGGCTGTATTTTTTGCCGGCTGCTGTATCGTTGCGGCGCTTGGCATGGGCAATGCCGCACAGAGCAGCACGATATCGCAGACGCTCACACAGTTTGGTGTACCTGTATCGTTTTGCGGATTGCTGACAGCGGTGATTCTGCTGCTGATTCTCAACGGCGGGACAGCGCGAATCGGGCGCGTGACGGTCTGGCTGATGCCGATGCTCTTCTTTTTTTATCTTCTTGGCTGCGCTGTGATTCTGATTCGTCATGCGGCAGATATCCCTTTGATATTTCTGCGGATAATCCGCGAAGCATTCGGTTTTCGGGCAGCGAGCTGCGGATTCTGTGCATCTGTGCTGATGCAGAGCATGAGTATCGGGCTGCGGCGCGGGATCTTCTCAAATGAAGCGGGTCTCGGCAGTTCTGCGCTGCTGCATATGGAAGCGGATACTGAAGAACCGGACACACAGGGTAAATGGGCGGCAGCAGAGGTCTTTGCAGATACGGTCATCTGCTGCACCGCGACCGGACTGGTACTGCTGACCGCAAGCCCGCAGATTCCTGCTCCGGCTGCAAATGCGGCTTCCGTTTTGCTGGCAGCATTCTCTGACGGACTTGGCAGTCTTGCAGGCGGATTTCTTGCAGTCTGCATGGTGCTGCTTGCATTTGCAACGATGATCGGCTGGTATCCCTGCGGTGCGGCATGTGTCCGGTATTTATTTGGGAACAAAGCGGAGCCTGTTTATCTTGCGGGATATGGGCTGATTTGCTTTGCAGGCGCGCTCGGTTCACCGGACTGGATCTGGCAGTTCTGTGATCTCTGCAACGGGCTCATGGCGCTGCCGAATCTCTGGGGGATGTGTAAACTTTCGCACATCCTTTATTGGAAACCTGAAAAGAATTGACTTTTCTTGGCGAGTGTGATATATTATATATGGATGAAAAAGAAATGAGGAATGGTTAACAAATGATACTGGAAATGCTTTCTGCGGATCTCACCGTTTGTCAGCTGAAATCTGCTGCGGCGATTGATCTGCAAAAGGATTTTTACTTCATCGGCAGGACGGATGAGGAATTGTCGCTTGTTTGCAGGACAGCAGATACCCCGTCCGAAACAATCGTGCGCGAGGACGGCTGGAAGGGCTTCCGGATTCAGGGACAACTTGATTTTTCCTTGATCGGGATTCTCTCGCAGATATCCGGTGTGCTTGCGGATGCGAAAATCGGCATCTTTGCGGTGTCTACTTATAATACGGATTATATTCTCGTGAAAGCGGAGAATTTTGCACGCGCTGCGGATGCATTATCTGCGGCGGGTTTTACCGTGCAGTCACTTCGCTCTGAAAGGCAGGAATCTGAAAATGGATTATGATATTCTGATTGTCGGCGCAGGTCCCGGCGGCATTTTCACCGCCTATGAACTATGTCAGGCAAATCAAGATCTGAAAATCGGCGTATTTGAATGCGGCAATCCGCTCGATAAGCGGAAATGTCCGATCGACGGCAAAAAGGTGAAAAGCTGCATCGGATGTAAAACCTGTGCGATCATGAACGGCTTCGGCGGCGCAGGCGCATTCTCTGACGGAAAATATAATATCACAAATCAGTTCGGCGGCACGCTCTATGAATACATCGGCAAGCAGGAAGCGCTGGAACTGATGCGCTATGTTGATCAGATCAATTTGTCGCACGGCGGCGAGGGCACAAAGCTCTATTCAACCGCAAATACGGCAATCAAGAAGAAATGCTTTGAGAATGACCTGCATTTGCTGGATGCACAGGTACGGCACCTCGGTACGGATAAAAATTATATCGTTCTCGAAAATCTCTATCAGGAATTGAAGGACAAAGTCGATTTTCATTTCCGGACGGAGATCGAAACTGTTGAACGAATTGACGGCGGCTATGCGCTTGTCGCGGGAGATCAGCGCTATACCGGAAAAACATGCGTGATTTCGGTCGGCAGAAGCGGCAGCAAGTGGATGGAGTCTGTCTGTGAAGCGCTTGAGATCGGGACGCGCTCGAATCGTGTGGATATCGGCGTGCGAGTGGAACTTCCGGCAGCTGTTTTCTCACATCTGACCGATGAACTGTATGAGAGCAAGATCGTATACCGCACCAAGCAGTTTGAAGATCTGGTGCGGACATTCTGTATGAATCCGCACGGCGTTGTCGTCAATGAGAATACGAACGGCATTGTGACTGTCAACGGACACAGCTATGAGGATCCCGCGCTGCATACGGACAATACGAATTTTGCGCTGCTGGTCAGCAAGCATTTTTCGGAGCCGTTCCGTGATTCCAACGGCTACGGTGAATCCATTGCGCGGCTGTCCAATATGCTCGGCGGCGGTGTGATGGTGCAGCGCTTCGGTGACCTGATCCGCGGACGGCGTTCCAATGCGACACGAATCGCAGAGAGCTTTGTTGTGCCGACGCTTGCAGCACAGCCCGGTGATCTGAGCCTTGTGATTCCGAAGCGCATTCTGGACGGTATCATCGAGATGATCTATGCGCTGGATAAGATCGCGCCCGGTACGGCGAATGATGATACATTGCTCTACGGCGTTGAGGTCAAGTTCTATAATATGGAAGTCGAGATTGACAGCAATCTGCAAACAAAATATAAGGGCCTGTACGTCATCGGAGACTGCTCCGGCGTAACGCACTCGCTTTCACACGCATCGGCTTCCGGTGTTTATGTTGCGCGGCATATTCTCGGTACGGCAGAATAATTCCGGCGCGGATGTTTGATTTTTGGAGGAATATAAATGAAAAAAATCGGTTTGCAAATGGGACTTCTGATGGGAATTTCACTGAGCTTCAGCCTGTCGCTGTTCGGCAATTTGCGTGCGGGACATTTCCGGCTTCCGGCGTTTCTGATCAGCTTCTTACTGAGTACGCTGATCAGCATTCTCATCGGATTGTTTGTTCCGATGCCGAAGCTGGAGCAGGCGGTCTGCGGCAAGCTCGGAATAGAGCAGCGTTCCCTCGGCGGCAATGCAGTTACGAGTCTGGTTTCGGATCTGATCTACACGCCGGTTATTACGCTGGCCATGACAATCCTCGGCTATCAGCAGATGAAGCGTGCGGGCGGCTCGGCCCCTTTTATCGGGATGTTTTTCGGCTCGCTGATTTTGTCGCTGCTGCTCGGATATGTGATCATTTTCATTCTGAAGCCGCTGTTCTTAAAGCTGGTACTGAAAGCGAACGGCATTACTCCCGGCCAGAGACCGGAATAATATCAATCACGGCGCATGGAGTTCAGTCATCCGTGCGCCGTTTAAGCTGTTTCGGATCATTTTGAATTTCTTTCAAAAATTTTTTCAGTTTTTTTGTAACGAATCCGTGCGATCGAAGTCTTATGGACAGAAGGGAGGGAAAACCTTTGGATGTTGAAGCGCTTTACAACACCTATTTTCATGATGTATTTCTGTATCTGTGCTCGCTCTCGCGAAACGAATCTCTGGCAGAGGAGCTGACGCAGGAAACATTCTTCCGCGCACTCAAAACCGCCGGACAATTCCGCGGCGACTGCGATGTGCGTGTGTGGCTCTGTCAGATCGCGAAAAATCTGTATCTCACATACTGCAAAAAACAAAAGCATCTGACAGGCAATGAGATCCCCGAATCCGAAGCAGATCCGCGTGTCTCCGTTGAAGATCACTTGGCAGACAGCGAGCAGGCGATGAAGATTCACCGCATTCTGCACGAGATGAAAGACCCGCAGAAAGAGGTATTTTCCCTGCGGGTATTCGGGGAGCTGTCCTTCCGGCAGATCGGTGATCTGTTCGGAAAAACGGAA
>CAMNFV010000224.1 GCA_946537515.1 uncultured Ruminococcus sp.
GGAAAATGAGAAATTGCGGTATGCGCTTCGCGCATGATTTTTATAATAGTGAGAGTTGCTTTTTTTGAGAGAATGTGATATAATGCAATCAAAATAACAAAACAGGAGGGATTGCTATGAAGCGGCAGCGCCGCGAACCGATCGTTTTGTCACAAATGCGGCCGATCACGCTATTCCTTGTGCTGGCCGGGTGTATCACGCTGACATTTGCGTTTATCCACTTCAGCGATGTCACGAGCTTTTTCCGGCGGATTGCTTCTGCGATCTCACCGGTCTTTGCAGGCTTTGTCTTTGCGTATCTGCTCGCACCGGCCGCGTCAATGCTCGAAAAACGCTTCGATAAGCTGCTTGCGCGCCCGATTTCCAAGCATCCGAAACTCGGAATATTACCGCGCGGCATCAGCTCATTTCTGGTCGTTGCGCTGTTCATCGGCTCAATCGTTTTGCTGGTGATGATCACATTTTCACAGGTTGTCACCGGTCTTTCCACAGCAATCGACCAGCTTCCGCACTATTTTGATCTGGTCATGGCACATGTCCAGAAGCTGCTTCATGCGGATAATACGCTGGCGGCGTATCTGCGGCAGATCCAGGAGAATTTTTCTGCAACCGAACTCGGCATGGGCAATGTTGATCCTGTTGATGTTTCGCAGAAAATCCTGTCTGCGGTTGCATCCGGCGCATCCAGCACCTTCGGCTTTCTGTATGCTGTGATTGTCGGCTTTGTCATTGCAGTTTATCTGCTCGTCAGCCGCGGACGCTTCATGCGGCAATGGAAGCAAATCCTCTATGCGGTCTGTAAGCCGAAAACCGCGGACTGGATCGACAAGCAGATGACGACCGCAAACCAGACCTTCGGTACGGCTGCGATCGGTAAGCTGCTCGATTCGCTGATCATCGGAATGCTGTGCTTCATCGGCGTCACGATCATCGGTGCGCCTTATACCACGCTGATTGCCGTCATCATCGGCGTCACAAATATGATCCCTTATTTCGGACCGATTTTCGGCGCCGTTCCCTGTACCTTGCTGATTCTCATGGAAAATCCGCTGAAAGCGCTGTATTTCCTGATTTTTATTATCGCGCTGCAGCAGTTTGATGCCAATATCCTCGATCCGAGAATTGTCGGAAAGTCAATCGGGCTGCCTGCCTTCTGGGAACTCTTTGCATGTATGCTCGGCGGCGGTCTATTCGGTATTATCGGCCTGATTATCGGAGTGCCGATGTTTGCAGTCGTCTATACGCTGATCCGGCAGCTTGTTATGGAGCGGCTTGATGAGCGCGCAAAGGACGGCGAGCTGACACCGGATTTTCTGCGGGATTCGCTTGGGATAACCGGCGATATCGAGGATTCCGGCCTGTTCCATGATGATGAATCTGAAAGCCCCTATTTGCAGCATCTGATCTTGCTGGAGGATATCGCACAGCAGCCCGCAGATGAAAAAGAGCCCGATCCAAACGCAATGATCTGAATTTTCAATAAAAATGAAACAGCCGCGGAATCTTTGCTGATTCTGCGGCTGTTTTGCTGATTACAGTTTTTTCTGCTCGTTATCGAGGAATGCCATCAGATCATCGAAGTTTGTGGCAGCGATCTGCTGCTTTTTGACAACCTTCTTGACAACCTTCTTAACAACTTTCTTTTCCGGTTCTGCCGGAGCAGGTGCGGCGGCTGCCGGTGTGACAGCTGCGGGAGCCTCTGCACGAACTTCGGGTGCCGGTACCGGTGCAGCCTGAACAGGCTTTTCCGGAACAGGCTCTGCAAATCTCTGTGCAGGTGTTTCCGGTTCTGCAAATCTCTGTGCAGGTGTTTCCGGTTCTGCAAAGCGATGTGCCGGTGCAGCGGGTTCTTCGGTCAGCTTTTCACGCTGCGGTCTGTACGGCATACTGAATGCCTCATCCTGTGCAGCTCTTGCGAGTGCCTGCGCCTGCTTCAGGCGGCTTTCCTGTTCTTCAGCAAGCTGTTCTGCGGTCGGGATCTGAATATGACCGGTTGCAGTCAGGCGCGGGATATCCTCGGTCGGCGTCGGCTTGAGCGGCTTCGGCTGGGTTGTCGTCAGCGGCTTATCGGGCTTCGGGATCGAAAGCGTATGTGTTTTGGTAATGATTTCCGTTGTATAGAGCGGGACACCGTCCGGGGTTTCGGTCTGGCGGCGCTGCTCCATGTGGTTGCGGACTGCTGCGATGCGTTCTGCACGGCGTGCAGCTTCTTCCTCTTCCATCTGCGCGACTTCTTCATCAGAGAGGCGATGCTGCGGCTTGAAGGACGGTGCGGAAGGATCCTCATAGAGTGCATCGTCAAAGGTCTGGGTCTTTCTGCGCTCCTTTGCAATGCGCTCTGCATCGCGTTCTGCGATCTGCTGCTGCTTCTGCTGAATCGACTTGACGAATGCAAGGTCATTGTCCTCGTCTTCGGAGAGGCCCTCGGCATCCTTCTTTTTGCTTATAGAAGAAATGAGATAGATCAGGATAATCAGGAGCGGGAGTGCAAGTCCGATGATTTTGCCCGGGAGACTTAACAGGAAGCCGATCAGCGCGCCGAGCTCCTTGCTTCTGCGCTTGCAGATACCGACAATCGAGGATTCCTCGACCTGAACAGCGGTCGTATTGCTTTCGGTTGTCAGATAATAGGTTTTTCCGGTCTGATCGGGGACATTGGAATCAGTATCAACGATCAGGCTTGCAACGGCAATGCGGTATTGATTCTCTTCATTGCGATAAAGAACGATATCCTTCTGTGTGATATTATTGGTATCCTCTGCGAAGACGAGAGAGCCCTGCGGGACGCGGGACGGCATATCGTCCTCTGTATAATGAACGTAACGGTTGCCGAGGAAGCTGGGTGCTGCGCCGTTCCGGAAGAGCAGGTTGATCGCGACGGTAGAGGCGACGACCAGCAGCATGCAGAAGATCAGCAGGACACCGAGGAAGGATATATGTCTCTTACGTTTGTTGTTTTTTGCCATAATTTCAGTAGCAGTCGGTTGAGACTGCGCTCCTTTCTATATGGATCGTTCGCAATTCCGCAGAAACGGAATAACTGGGTGTGCGAATTCTATTATAGTATAGCACACTTTCCTTAAAATTACAATTCTTTTTTCTATCTTTTTTCGCAAAAAATTTTTTTCGGCTTTTTCCCTTGACAATTTTATGAAAATGTGCTATAATAATTAGGCATTGATGCTGGTGTGGCTCAGTTGTGTAGAGAACGGTTTCGCAAGCGAAACCGTGGCGCATATCGTAATGCGCAGGTCGTCGGTTCGAGTCCTGAATAAAGTTAATATGCTGGTGTGGCTCAGTTGGTAGAGCAGCGCATTCGTAATGCGCAGGTCGTCGGTTCGAGTCCGACCACCAGCTTTGCAAAAAGCTCTGTTATGAAACAGGGCTTTTTCTTTTGCTGAACTGCATGATATAAAAAATGGAGCCGGGCACTGCCCGGTCGAGTCCGACCACCAGCTTTGTAAAAAGCTCTGTTATGAAACAGGGCTTTTTCTTTTGCTGAACTGCATGATATAAAAATGGAGCCGGGCACTGCCCATTATTGATCATCGCGAAGCGATACCTTGATCTTTTATGATACAATCTTAAACAGCCGCAGGATGCCGTAAATGATCTTGAAAATCAGCCAGCCGGACAGACACCCGATCAGATTCAGCAGAATGTCATCCACATCAAATGAGCCGAGAAAACTGAGTACCTGCGAGATTTCCACAAATAATATCATCAGCAGCGATGTCACGAAAAATGACCGCAGCCGCCGCTGCTTTTTAAAATATACCGGCAGAAAAATGCCCGCCGGTATAAAAATCAGGATATTGCCGACAACCTGATTCATGATCTTATCATAGAGCGAGAATGTGGGCGCCCATTGCAGAAACGGACGGATCGTTTTCAATAATTCAAAATTAGTGTAGCGCCGGACCGTTTCCCAGTAGCCGTTCAGCTCCGCTACATGGATCCGGTAAGCCTGCGCAGAGCAGCCCTTCGCATAAAGCAGCAGCAGCATGATGATGATATAGACTGCACAGCAGATTCCGAAAAATATTTTGCCGGGATGTTTTTTCTGTTCCATGATTTCTCCTGTTCTTTTTTCTTCATTATAACACAGCGCGGCAGGGGATGCAAGGAAAATCAGATTAAGATTTTCTTTGATTATTCCGGAGATTGACTTTAACCGGCCGGTTTTCCGGAAATTTACCGCGTTTTCTCTGCTCGATATCGGTATGAGGAATAAATATTTTACTCGGAATGTGCGAAAATCCGGCGATTTCTCCGAATTTGTGTTCCCGATACGGAAAACTGTCCGCCGGATATTGACAAAACTTTCACAATGTGCTAAAATAGGGGCAATGAAATGAACAAAGGCGTTCATTCGGACACACGGGATTCGTGT
>CAMNFV010000225.1 GCA_946537515.1 uncultured Ruminococcus sp.
TAATATGATATAATGGAAGCGGAATCTGTCGAAAGGGGGCAGCGTACATGGCATCAGAGAAGCAGCCGGATGCGCAGACAAAAAAGCTGCGCAGAAACAGAATAATCCTGCTGCTGTGTCTTGTGCTGCTGCTCTGCGGCATCGGCGCCGAAAGCTATCTGCTGATTCAGCGCGCCGAAAACGGCATCCTGACCTTGCAGCGCGACCCGGCAGCGGAATTGCTCGCTGCTGTTGAGGCGGGAGATTTTGACAGCGCACATCTCATCTGCATCACCGATTTCCCGGACGGCGATGTCCCGGAATCCGTTTCTGAAAAACTGATCGCGCAGGCACAGGCTGCCCGAGATGCTTATTTTTCTGATCAGACCGATGCCGAAACAGCAAAGGCACAGGTGCAGTCACTCATCTCGATCGGTATTCCGGCTGTCACGAAAGCCGCCGAGCCGATTGATGAGGAGATTCGCACCCGCGAAAAGTGGCTGACGCTGATTCAAAAAGCAAATGCATCCTATGAAGCCGGAGACTATGCGGATGCGTTCAAGCAGTACCGCAAACTGCCGGAAGATGACAAAAGTCTGTATCCGTATTATAAAGAGCAGGAGGAGCAAGCCTCTACGCATCTGACGGCACAGACGCTGGAAGATGTCGCTGCCGCAGAGAAACAAAATGATTATGATACTGCGGTTTCGCTGATTGAAAACGTCATCCGGATATACGGCGGCAAGGTCGAATTCTGGGAAGGGATGCTGTCAGATGTCACGCAGCGGCAGCAGCAGTATCAATACCTGGAAGCATGCCGGAATGCACGGATCTTCTTTGATTCCGGTGAATATGCAAAAGCGTTTGATGCGCTGCGCAGTCTGCCGGATACGCTCTATGAAGCGCTGCCGGTTTCTGACACGCTGCAAAGCTACAGAGACACGTATTTTCGCATATTACCGATGATATTGCAGCATCTGCTTGCCGGCGGTGATACGGAACAGGCAGCGCAGCTTGCTGAAGAGGCAGGGGCACTTTTTCCCGATGCGGAGGAGGCTTCTGCGCTTCTGGATCAGATCCGGCAGGCCATGCCGAAGGAACTGATCTCATTCGGCAAACCGGAGCTGAGTGATTTTACGCAGACCGATACTGCGCTGAAAGGCGCTGACGGCAAAACCTATCAGAGCGACACCGGCAATCTTTATTACTCCTATGACGGCGAACTCTCCGGCAGAAAAATCAGCAGCGCCGTATTTCAGCTTGACGGGGATTTCAGCAAACTGACGCTGACTGCGCTGCCAATGGAGCGCTTTGCTGAGGATATGACCGTTCTGCTGGAAATCAGCGGTGATCAGAAAGAGATCGAAACATACGCAGTATCGCGGAAAAGCGGCGTGCTGCATATTGATCTGGATATCACCGGGACAAAGGTCTTGCAGATCAGCGTAAAACCGGCAGCCGGTGCAGAAGATCTGCGAAATGTCGGTGTTATCATCGCAGATGCGAAGGTTACGGCATAATATAGAAAGAGAGATCTACAGAAAAGAGGGATCAGTATGGTGAATTCCTGGATTTGCCCGCATTGTAATTCAGAAAATTCTGACAAGATGAAGTTCTGTCAGCTTTGTCATAAGCCGCGTGAATATCCGGAGGGCTATGTGCCGCCGGAGGAGCCGAAAAAAATCCCGCAGTCCGCTATCCCTGATCCGCGGATGCAAAAACAGCAGGCACCGGAACCTGAGCCGATTTATGCGCTCCCCTCCGCCCGTGCCAAGCATTTGCAGACGATCCTGATCGTGCTGAATGTGCTCTTTGTGCTCGGCAATCTCATTGCGCTGATCATCTTACTCAAATGAGCAGCGAACAGAAAAAGGGAAATCTGCCGCTGCTGATCGCTGTCATATTTCTGGCAATGATCTTTGCAGCAGGCGCGTGGGCTTTATATTCCGGATGGAGCTTTGCACCGGCCGTCCATGAACCGGCGGAGTTTTCTGCGCCGGAAACGGAGACCGCCGCAATCCTGACGACGGCAACCGCATCCGAAGCGCCCCGCACAACAACCACCGCCGTTACAACGACTGCGCCCGATCCCCATGCGGCATATCTTTCTTATCTGGAGAAAACGCTGGTACCGGAATTCGGGTGCGCAGATACATCCGGGCCGGTGACTTGCAGCGCACACAGCGGTATTGCCGGCGTGTTTTTTGATGATCTGCGCGGGAGCGGCACGGATGATATGGTCGTCATCCGGCTGGATATCACTGACTGTACAACGGCGGCGCTTCCGGTTTTGCTTTGGTACGGCGATAAGGACGGCGAAATCACGCTGCTCGATACCTTTGAGATTAAGCCGCAATGGTCCGCGTATTGTATTCGCTATGCAGATAAATCGCTGTATCTCAGCGGTGAATTTCTCGGAGATCAGGGCGATCCGGAAGTCTGGCGCTTTACCGAAATGCAGCTTGACTTTCTCCCCGAGCCTGATCTGATGCTGCAAAATATGGAGCAGGAAACCGCAGAGAAGCGCCCGGAGCCGATGTATCCGGAGAACGCGGTACTGCTGCTTGAAATGCAGCTTGATACCGCAAAGCCGATCTCTCCGCTGACGGAGCGGCGGTATCTTCTTCGTACCTATACGGAGTATTCCGGTTCGGCAGCGAAGCCATGAAAATCGTGACGCATACTCGTTTTTCGCAGCAATAGCGGAGGGTAAAATGAAAGACATCAATTTTATCAGACTGAAAGAATTGTATCATCCTGTTTTCTCTGAGAATCCGATAGATTCGCAAATCGCAGAGGCAATGAGAAATGCCGATCGCCTTCATCTGGAAGCGCCCGTCCGGGACAGAATCACTGAGCTGCTGTCAGAATACGGCTGTTTTCATTTTACGAAAACGGAACGCATATCCGGAGATGTGCTCAAATTTCATTTCTTCCCCTTATACTTCCCGTATGATCTGGAAAACAATCAGGACAGAGCCGCATTTCTCGGCGGTTACCGGAATCGCAGCTGCAGCTTGTACGGGAATGAGGAAACCCGTTATATTGAATCATTCTATATAGATGCAGCCGGTGTGATTCGGAATCAGGATCATCGGCTGATCGCTAAGAATCTCACGGATTTCTGGGCATATATCGCGGAAAGGGAATATGATTATCACCCGGAGATTACCGAAGATGTAATGCGTATCATGCGGCGTGCCGGATGGTATGAGGGCAGAAAAATCAATCTTGATGCACTTCTTGAAGAAAGCATGGCGGATGATATTTTCCCCTCCGATGTCCAGATTGCCTTTATTGAGGAATTCGGCGGACTTCGCGGCAGTGCACGATTGGAGGGTTTGGGGTTCTGGTTTGCTTCCGCACGGATGCGCAGATGCTTTCAAAATATTGCGAATAGTGCGAAAGAACAAGTTTGGACGTTAGAAAGATCAATCCTTCAGAAATATGGCGCAGACACGCTTTGTGTCGGTTATGGGAATGAAGGCGATTTTCCGATATTCCTTACCTCAGACGGTCAGTTGATCCTCCGTGATGTAAAAGTCGGCCGCACAATCTGGGAGGGCATTCAGTGTATATTGGGTTACTGAAAATTCAGCCCGTCGTGCAGATTGGCAGTATGGTTCTAAGAAGGCTTTAGACATTTGGATGCAGGCAGAAGTTTTTTTCGGAAACCGCTTGACAAACGATTCCGGATATGCTATAATACAGATAGTTGAGCAACCGTTCAACTATCGAAACGGAGGTACAGAATGGAAGAACAGCCGGTTTGCTCCTGTGAGATCATTCATGCAGATGTTGTGCAGAAGGTTCAGGGGCAGCTCCTGGAAAAGGATCAGTATATTTCCCTTGCAACGCTGTTCAAGCTGTTCGGGGACGGTACACGGGTTCAGATTCTTCATGCGCTGGAGCTTCATGAGCTCTGCGTCTGTGATCTGGCAGCGCTGCTCGGCCTGACGAAGTCGGCCGTTTCGCATCAGCTCAAGTCGCTGCGGCTTGCAAGGCTTGTCAAATATCGCAGGGACGGACAGAATGTCTACTATTCGCTCGCCGATGACCATGTGAAGAAGATTCTGGACATGGGCTATGAGCATATTTCAGAATAAAATGAATGCGGGGTTTCCCGCATTTATTTCGGATAAGCAGTTGAATACTTGCTCAACTGTTTATCCAATAGAAACGGAGGAACACCATGGAGCTTGTATATACGCTGAAAGGCCTGGACTGCCCGAATTGCTCCGCGAAAATCGAAAAGGAAGTCGGTGCGCTGGAAGAGATCAGCGAGGCAAATGTCAATCTCATGCAGCAGACGCTGACCGTCAAAACCGCACATGCCGCGGAGGAAATTCACGCGCTGATCGAGGGCATTGTCCACAAGCATGAGCCCGATGTGGAAG
>CAMNFV010000226.1 GCA_946537515.1 uncultured Ruminococcus sp.
TGCTGCTCGCTCTCGCCGGTCATGATGATCAATGAGGATACCTACGGCTCTCTGACACCCGCAAAGGTGCTGGAGATTCTCAAGGATATCCGTGCAAAGGAGGCGGCAAAATGAGCATACGCATCGCAATCGGAAAGGGCAGCTGCGGCATCGCGGCCGGTGCGGGAAAGCTCTCGGATGCGCTCGCCCCGCTGCTGGAAGATACCGGCATCACCCTCGGCACGGTCGGATGTATCGGCATGTGCTGGCTCGAACCGATCGTTGATATCTATGAAAACGGGCTGCTGACGGCGCGCCTTGTACAGGTTCAGCCCGAGCAGGCACCGATGATCGCACAGGCGGTCAAAACCGGCGATTTCTCCGTGATCGAGCCGCTGCGCATCACAAAAGAGGACAGCGCCTTCCTCACACAGCAGACCCGTATCGCGCTGCGCAACTGCGGCATAATTGATCCGGATTCCATTCAGAGTGCGCTCGATGCGGGCGGCTATCAGGCGATCGGAAAAATCCTCTCCGCCGAAAACGGCATGTCCCCCGAAGATGTCATCGGCTGCATCAAGACCTCGGGGCTCGCGGGCAGAGGCGGCGCAGGCTTCCCGACCTGGTTCAAGTGGAATGCCGCAAGACAATCTGCCGGTGACGAAAAATATCTGATCTGCAATGCCGATGAGGGCGACCCGGGTGCATTCATGGACCGCGCCGTCATCGAATCCGATCCGCACACGCTGATCGAGGGGATGCTGATCGGTGCGTATGCGATCGGTGCAAAGGAAGCGATCGTCTATGTCCGCGCCGAATATCCTCTCGCGATCAAGCGCCTGGATCATGCGATCCGGGAAGCGCGCGCGGCCGGGTACATCGGGCAGAATATCCTCGGCAGCGGCTTCTCCTGCGAATTCCGCATCAAGGCGGGCGCCGGTGCTTTCGTCTGCGGTGAGGAAACTGCGCTGATCGAATCCTTGCAGGGACAGCGCGGTATGCCAAGACTCAAGCCGCCCTTCCCGGCGGAAGCGGGCTACTGGAATCAGCCCTCAAATATCAACAATGTGGAAACCTACGCGAATGTCGCGTGGATTATCAATAACGGCGGCGAAGCATTTGCGGCCATGGGCACCGAGGATTCCAAGGGCACCAAAGTCTTTGCGCTGACCGGTAAAATCCGGCGCGGCGGTCTCGTCGAGATCCCGATGGGCATGACGCTGCGGCAGGTCATCTTCGATATCGGCGGCGGCATCCGGGACGGCGGTACGTTCAAGGCTGTCCAGATGGGCGGCCCTTCCGGCGGATGTATTCCGGCCTCGCTGCTTGATACGGTCATCGACTATAAAAAGCTTGCTGCGACCGGCGCGATCATGGGCTCCGGCGGCATGGTCGTCATGGACGACAGTACATGCATGGTCGGCATGGCAAAATTCTTCCTCGATTTCACCGCGAAGGAATCCTGCGGAAAATGCGTCCATTGCCGCATCGGCACAAAGCGTTTGCAGGAGATCCTGACGCGGATCGTTGAAGGCAAGGGCAAAGAGGGCGATATCGAACTGCTCGAAGAGCTCTGCAATGCCGTCCGCGACGGGGCACTCTGCGGTCTGGGACAGACGGCGCCGAATCCGGTGCTCTCCACGCTCCGCTACTTCCGCGATGAATTTGAAGCGCATATCAATGAGAAGCGCTGTCCGGCGCATACCTGCACCGATCTGCTGCATTATCACATTGATCCGGAAAAGTGCCGAGGATGTACCGCATGTGCGAGAAAATGTCCGGTCTATGCGATCTCCGGCGTGGTTAAGGGACCGCATGAGATCGACCAGAACAGCTGCATCCGCTGCGGACAGTGCATGGCGACCTGCAAATTCGGCGCGGTCAGCGTGGACTGATATCAGGAAAGGCATTCTGACGTGGAAAAGGAAATGTATGTCTCGCTCTGGGCCGGAAACATCGGCTCAGAAGATGCGCTCGCTGATTATACCGCGCTCGATTATTCTGATGACAGCGCACCGCTCCGTTCCCCGTTCACCGATGCATTCCGGATCGACAGCGATGATATCGACGAGGATTTTATTGAAAGCATTTTCCGTGAATCACCGTCTGATGATCTTGCCGTGCTGCTGGCAGACTGCTCCTACGCGGATGCGGTCATTGCTGCATTCTCGGCGCTGAACGGCGGGAAGCTGCCCGAACACTATCAGGCATGTATTCTGATATATGACTATCTTTATGAGCCCGAAACGCCGCTGCCGCAATCTGCATTTGCATGGCTCGGCAGCGTGAAAATCACATATCAGGCTTAAAATAAACAGCTTTTTTGTAAAGATGACGGCGATCTGTAATGGATCCGGCATCTTGTAAGGAGAATGCCGGTTCTGAACGATAACATGAGGTTATGGAGAAATCATGAGTCAAATTCATATTACGATCAACGGCGTGCCGTGTACCTGCGAGGCCGGTACGTCGATCCTGCACGCCGCACAGCAGAACGGGATCGAGATCCCGAATCTCTGCAATGACGACAGCGTGCGCGTTTACGGCGCCTGCGGACTCTGTGCCGTTGAGGTGCTTGACGACGGCAGAGGCAGAGCGCTCCCGAAGCTGCTGCGCGCCTGCTCTGCAAAGGCCATGGACGGCTATGTCGTCCGGTTCGATACCGCGCGCGTCAACCAGTCGCGGAAGATCGCGCTGGAACTGCTGATGAGCGACCACACCGGCGACTGCCGCGGTCCGTGTCAGCTGAACTGTCCTGCCGGCACCGACTGTCAGGGCTATGTCAAGAAGATCGCACAGGGCGATTTCCGCGGTGCGGTCGAGATCATCAAGGAAAAAATACCGATTCCGGCTTCGATCGGCAGAGTCTGTCCGCATCCGTGTGAGCAGAACTGCCGCAGAGGACTCGTTGAAGCACCGCTCTCGATTGCCTTTCTCAAGGCACATGCTGCCGACCGCGATCTCGCCGGGGATCCCTATGTTCCGCAGACGGCACCCGATACCGGCAAACATATCGCGATTGTCGGCGGCGGTCCGGCCGGTCTGACAGCGGCATTTGAACTGCGCCGCAAAGGTCATGCGGTCACGGTCTATGACGCTGCGGCACAAATGGGCGGTATGCTGCGCTACGGCATCCCGGCTTACCGTCTGCCGAAGGATCTGCTCGCACGCGAGATTCAGGAGATTGAAAAGCTCGGTGTTTCGATGAAAAATCATGTCGCGCTCGGCAAGGATATCACGCTGGATGCACTCCGTCAGCAGTATGATGCGGTCATCCTAGCAACGGGTGCGTGGAGCAGTATGCAGATGCGCGTCGCCGGTGAGGATCTGGAAGGCGTCACAGGCGGCATTCAATTCCTGCATGATATCAGCTCCGGCGAGGGTGAAATCCCCGATCTGACCGGCAAAAAGGTCGCAGTCTGCGGCGGCGGCAATACCGCAATGGATGCCTGCCGGACCGCGATCCGCTGCGGCGCCGATGCGGTCTATGTCATCTACCGCAGAACACGCAGCGAAATGCCCGCCGAGGAAATTGAGATCGAAGAGTCGATCGAGGAAGGCGTCACCTACAAATTCCTGACGAATCCCGCGGAAATCATCGGCGAGAACGGACATGTCACGCAGATCAAACTGCAAATTATGGAGCTCGGAGAGCCAGACGCTTCCGGCAGACGCTCCCCTGTTCCGGTCGAAGGCAAATTTGAAACGCTGGATGTCGATCTGGTCATCATGGCGATCGGGCAGAAGCTCAATCCGCAGGGCCTTGACGGCATCACGCTGACGAAAAAAGGAACGATCGAAGCCGATCCCGCGACCTATCTGACCAATCTGCCCGATGTCTACGCGATCGGTGATGCGACAAACCGCGGTGCTTCCATTGCGATCGAGGCGATCGGTGAGGGCGGACGCTGTGCGGCGGTGGTCGATTCGGCGCTCCGCGGTGAAATGAAGCCCTATCGTGCCCCCTTCTACTCGAAGAAAACCGTTACGGCGGCGGATCTTGCCGACCGTGAAAAGCAGCCGCGCTGTCAGATGCCGGTGCGCCCGGCGGCGGAGCGTGCGCATGATTTTGCTCCGGTTAATCTCGGATTCTCCGATGAAACGGCAATCGCAGAAGCAAAACGCTGCCTTGAATGCGGCTGTCACGATTATCACGACTGCAAGCTCATCCGCTATGCGCAGCAGCAGGAGATTCATCCCGAACGCTTCGACGGCATCCGCAATACGCACGAAACCGAGCGCAAACTCGTCTGCATTGAGCGCGATAACGGCAAGTGCATTCTCTGCGGCCTGTGCGTTCGCGTCTGCGATGAGGTTGCAAAGCAGGGCATTCTCGGGCTGATCGGCAGAGGCTTCCCGACTGTCGTCAAGCCGGAATTCAACAATCCGGAAAC
>CAMNFV010000227.1 GCA_946537515.1 uncultured Ruminococcus sp.
AATATGATGTATATGGTTCAGGATGCCAAAAACAACAATAAACCATACATTTATGCTATAAACAATCATTAAAATATTTAATAGTTGTGGGTAGCCTGCGTATCATACCAGACTACCCGCTTCATTTTGAATCATTCTATTGATGACAAAGGTGCATGAAATGAAGAAAAAATATATAGCGATCACGCTTACGCTGTCAGTATTGTCCGTAATCTTATTATTATGGCTGTTTCATCCGCTGTTTGGCATGAAACTGTTCTATTGGTCATATGAGGAGGGCGATACGTTTACATTGGATGATTACAAAGAAATGTATGAAGGATTTCCCGAAGATTATCAGCTGATCCGGGATGACTTTTCATTTCCAAGCCAGGATATTACAGATTACTGTACGATCGTGGTCGGCGCACAAGCAAGGAATATCAGTCCTTTTAATGTGAATCAGATCGAACTGACAGTAGACTGGAAAGATCCTGCTTCTGATGTGATTTTAGTAACGCCGTCGCTTGTATCATCTGCATATTGCAGACGGTTTTCTAAATTGGAAGAAAGATTCATAACTTCATTTTTTGTTTACCGTAACGGAAAGACAGATAAAGAAATAGTGGATTACTTAAAAAACGCAGAAGTGTTATTGACATATCACACTTCTATAAAGGCATACGCTAAGCGCAAGAAGCTTGGTGACTTCTCGTATAAAGTAATGGCGAACTTTGAAGATGTTCCGAAAGGCTGGGATATTCCGGCTATAGTAGTACCAGAGGAAGGAGTTACAAGCGTCAAATGATACTCAAAGCAGCAAACATCTCAAAATCATATAAACTAAACGATAAAACAATCCCAATATTGGAACACTTTGATTTTCAGGCTGATGCCGGTGAAAAGATCGCTGTGACAGGTCCGTCCGGCAGCGGAAAAAGTACGCTGCTGAATCTTTTGAGCGGTCTGGACAAGGCAGACAGCGGTGATATTCGTTTTAAGGATACAAAGTATGCAGACCTTTCCAAAGAACAGATGACGCATCTGCGTCTGACAGAGTTCGGCTATATTTTTCAGGCATTTCACCTGATTTCGACGCTGAATGCCGCAGATAATATTCTGATGCCGCTTGCAGCACGAAAGAAGAAAGTTCTGTATTCCGATCTGGAACCGATCTGCAAAAAGCTTGGGATCGAAAACTGTCTCGACCATTTTCCGCATCAGCTTTCCGGCGGTGAGCAGCAGCGTGTCGCGATTGCGCGCGCTCTGATCGGGAACCCTGCTGTGATTTTCTCCGATGAAGCAACCGGAAATCTTGACCAGAAGAACAGTATTCAGGTCATGGATCTGCTGACAGAATGTTGTTCTGCACAAAACGTGGCACTGATCTTTGTGACACATGACGAATCCCTGCTTCGCTATGCGGACAAGGTCGTCCGGATTCCGGAGGTGCAGCCGCATGAATCATAAAGAGATCGGCATATCTGAAATGCTGCACTGTATGATTCGCCGAAAGTGGAAAAAGAAGGGGCTGCTGACTGCTCTGATCTGCCTGTTTTTCTTCCTGCTTGCTGCTGTTCCGGTATTGATCCATTCGGCACAGGAATATCTTTACCGGAGGAATACGAAGCTGTACGGAAGCTATGATATTACATATGAAGGGCTTTCATTTGAAGATGCAGAAAAGCTGAAAAGCGATGCTGCCGTAAAAGACAGTGTCCGTATGTGGTATGATGTGATTCCGGAATTTATCGGGGATAAGAATGCGAATATTCTCTATGCGGAGTCAAGTCTGCTGGATGGCATTTCAAACTATACCCTGCATGACGGCAGGCTCCCTGCCGCAGAGAACGAGATTTTGTGTGACACAGTTTTCCGCACGGCTTATCCGGATATGATCGAGCATGATTCTGTAAAGCTGGGAGAGAAAACATATCAGATTGTCGGTACCTTTGCTTCAAAATCAAATGAAACCTATGATTCGATCTATACGCCCCTGTTTATTGCTCGTTTTGATAACGCTGAATATCAGCAGGCACAGAGCATGCTGATGCTGCAATTTTCCGGTGACACGCAATCAAGGCGATTTGGGCAGATACAGGACTTTCTCGCACGAAATCATATATCAGCACAGGAATCTTATAATTACACGGCACTTGACGGTGCATTTATGCAGCCGGACGGCAAACTGGAACCGTTTTTTCTGACCGTTTACCGCGGCGTGATGATGCTGCTGACGGGAATCGGCTGTGTATTTATTGTGCTTTGCTTCTGGCTGTCTTTGCAGAATCTGCGGCGTGAAATCCAGATCAGCAGTGCAGTCGGAATCGCAAAAAAGGATTTGCGGAAAGGGCTCATTTCAATTATGCTTCGGATCGTTCTGACCGGAATCCTGATTGCAGTTCTGTTTTCTCTTGTTGTGATTGGTATTTGCTGCCGATATATGCAGATGCCGTTTTCGGAAGCTGCATGCAGTTTACTGCTGCAATTTGGAATTGCGCTGCTGCCATTCGTTCTGAGCATGGCAGTTATGATATTGCTGACCGGAAAACTATTTCCGAAAAACATTGCGGCAGCGCTTGGAAACCGGTCGCAAATCTACACGGGCAGGCGCGTTTATAAGGAAAAAAGCATATTAGATCGTGCAAAATTCCCGTTCCTGCGGATTGCAGAACAAAACAATATTCTGCGTCCGATGCAGAAGTTCCTTTCTGTTGCAGTCATCGCATTATCTGTCTGCCTGCCGGTTTCGATGCTGTATCTGTTCAGCACATTTAACACGAACAGTGCGCAGGAATTGTACGATTTCCAGATTCAGTTCAGTTTTCTGGATAATATGGAGAGCATCACAGGTTCCAAGCGACTTGAACAAAGCTATGCAAAACTGAAAGAACTTCCTGATACCGAAATCTATCCGTTCTTTACAGAGGGTGTTCAGGCAGTCATGAAGAAAAACGACGTGTCTGAGGCATACCGGAATTACCGCTCCGCGCATTCTACGGAATATCAAAAGCAATTTGCAATGCATTCATCTGCGGTTTATGAGGAACAGATCCTGCTCATCGGAACAGATCCGGATACGCTGCAACGAATGTTCGGTGTAACCGGCTATCCGGATGGGATCCCGTCCGGTGAATGCATCATCGTCAATCAGATCATGTCGCAGAATGCCGGAAAGGTTTCTGTCGGCATACAGACCGGCACACAGATCACACTGAAACCGAATTTCTTTTGCAATGAGAGTCGCCGTTTTACGGTTGCCGGAATTGCACCGAAGCTCCCGTTTTATGACAGCGTTTATGATGGTATGATTTTATTGCTTCTGAATGAGCAGGATTATCATAATTACAATTCCATTTTGTATCCGACATCGTTATATGCCAACACTTCCGATCCGCGGCGGCTGGAAAAGTTCATTGAAGAACAGCCTGAAATGCGGCTCGCTGACCTGCGAGAAGCACGAAGAATTGCAGTTGAGACAAAACTGCTCATTATGGCAGTCGGAATCGGAATTTTATCCGGATTGCTTGCAATTATATGCATCTGCTGTTATTTTGTATTGCAGGATCAGACGGACAGAATGCGGGGACAGTATGCAATGATGGAGGCTGTCGGTGTTCCATTCCGAAAAATCTCATTCGTACAGCTATATTCTGTTCTCAGTTTGTATTGGAAATCCATCGTAATCGGAATTCTTCTCAGTATCGCCGCATGCTTTGGCATTTGGATCATGATGCGGGAGTCAAACACGTTCTTTGCGGACTTCTCAGTGAAGTGGACGCAGATTTTGCTGACATGTCTTGTGATCGGACTTGCTTTCGCAGTTATTGCAATTCCGCTGCACAGATTGTTGCGAAAAAATAGTATTCTTGATGCACTGCAGCAGGAGTAACACGCATAGAAACCAAATAAATCTAACGAGTAATATTTTTTAGACGCGGAATAATTGACGCTTACTGAGTATGTATCAGGTTCTTTTGTGGATTGATAGATAAGACTATCATTCACGCTGCGAAGAAGAATTATATTAAAACAAACGAATCTACGATAAAAACAGCAGCGCCCCGCGGGGCGCTGCGTGTGCTTTTCGACTTAGTTTAGGTTGATTCCCCGTGTCCGGCATCGAGGACAATGACTGGGAACTGTGCTGCGGATGCTGTGACTGCATCAGGTGCATTCTGTTCGTTCCGCCACGCTGCGAGCTGCATTCCTGTCGCGCTGACGGTGAGGATCCCAAAGAATAACGCACTTCTTGTCACGATCTTTCTGATTTCCGGTTTCATATATATCACCTCTGGAATGTTTTAGTAAAGGTGTATGTTCGGGGAAAGGGGAATATGCTTGGGTTCAGTACTTTGCTAAAGGACAGGATGATGCTGATTTA
>CAMNFV010000228.1 GCA_946537515.1 uncultured Ruminococcus sp.
GTCTTTCTTGACTTGTTCACATAGCTGACGAGAGAAGCCGCAATGCCTCCGTCCATGCGCCAGTCGCCCTTATCATCGCAGACAATGGGGATCTCCTCCTCCGAGGTCTTGCCCTCGATGGTGACCGTCACCGGGAACAGATACATATTCGTCATCGGCTTGACAAGAGAGGCAACCAGAAATGCCGTCCGCAGATCGCTTGCAGATGTTGTCTTATCAGAAATCAATGCCCGCGCTTCTTCAAGCGATTTTTCGCTTTGCGACTGATATTCCGCCAGCAATTTTTCATCCTGCCGCGGCGTACCGATCGTATAGCTGTCGATTTTGTTGATCTTGAGATCGCCCTTTTCAACAAGCTCTTCATTGGTTTTGATATTGCCCATTGTCATGCGCATCATATCACCGAGGCCGGAAACTTCCAATGCCTTGAGGGTATCGCCGGCCTTTGCAGCCTCCAGATAACCGGTCAGCGCACGCTTTGCCGCGGCTTCTTCCGCCCGCGCCGTATTCTCCGGACCGATCAGATCGGCCCAGCTGACGCCATTGCCCGCAAGCACATTTTCTGTATAATATTGCAGAAGCAGCTGCGCATCGGCTGCATCCTGGGCGCCGTCGCCGTTGATATCGGCACGGATCTCCTCCTTGAATGCGGCGGCATCCTGCTCTGCAATCATGCTGCGCGTATCGGCGGTCTGCTGCTGCGTATCACCGCAGCCGGAGAACATCCCCGCGCCGAGCATTGCAGCAAAAATCAATGCGCTTCTTCTCTTATGATCCATTCTTTGTTCCTTTCATTTTCGCAATGTCTGCCGCTCACTTGAACATATTCTTGCCAAGCTGAAGCAGCGATAGACGGATCAGCTCCGAGGACGAAAGCGACGGATCCAGCGTTGCCAGCACGCCTGCGACCTCGCCCTGCGAATAGCCGAGCACCTGCAATGCGCTCATCGCCTCTTCCAGATTGCCGCTGCCGACTGTCATCGGGGCTGCCGGGAGTCCTGCACTCTGCACGGATTTCGCGACCTTATCCTTGAGTTCCAGCACAATGCGCTGGGCGGTTTTCGCGCCGATGCCCTTGGTCTTCGTAAACTGCTTATAATCCCCGGCCGCGACGGCCAGCGCAAAACGATCCGGCGTAAAATCAGAGAGGATCGCAAGCGATGCCTTCGGGCCGACACCGGAAACGCTGTTGAGCTGATCGAAACAGCTGCGTTCGCTCCGCTCCGAGAAGCCATAGAGCGCAATCTCATCCTCACGCACGGTCATGCGCGTATAGAGCAGCGCCTCCTCCCCGACGGCGCCGACGGCCGCTGCGGTCTGCATACTCGTCCGGCAGGCATAGCCTACCCCGGCGCATTCGATCACAACAAGATTCGGCTCCTTATAGGAGACCTTTCCGCGAATATGATCTATCAAAGCTGTTCCTCCGTTATCATCAGTAATCGGGCTTTGCGCAATGCCCGTGGCAGATCGCCAGCGCAAGTGCATCGGCAGCATCATCGGGCTTGGGCACCTCGCTCAGATGCAGGATCCGGCGTGTCATATCCATGACCTGCTGTTTCTCCGCTTTGCCGTAGCCGACAACCGCGGATTTCACCTGAAGCGGCGTATATTCCGCAACCGGAATCTCATGCTTTGCACAGGCGAGCAGAATCACGCCGCGCGCCTCTGCAACCATGATGCCGGTCGTTTTGTTGGTATTGAAATAGAGCTTTTCAACGGACATCACCTGCGGACGGTAACGGGTCAGCAGATAATCCATATCATCATAAATCTGCATCAGTCTGCCGTTGAAATCCGTATGTGCAGGCGTCAGGATCGCGCCGAATTCGACTGTCCGGAAGTCCATGCCCTGATAATCGACAATGCCGAATCCGACCGTCGCATAACCCGGGTCAATCCCGAGAATCCGCATCCTTTTTCATCCTTCCATATGTAGTCCATTCTATTATATCATATTATACGGAAAATTTCAATGGGCTGAATCAGAAAAAATACACCGCTCAGCATGTGCAAAACAGCAAAAGACAGGACGAAAAACCGCTTGATCCGGTCTTTCGCCCTGTTTTGTGTTATTTCTTTTTCTTTTTGCTATTCTGTTTTGCCGGTTCTTTGGCTGTTTTCTCCGCAGATGCGGCCTTTTCTTCCTTCGCCGCCCTGACCGGTTCCGCAATCGGCTCTGCTGCGAGCATTCCCAGCAGGCACCAGAACAGCGGTGTCACCGTCAGAACCGAGATGCCGGTCATGGATGCCGCCGTATAAAGCACCGCCGCACCGCCGGCAGCCGGTACTGTCCAGCCCTTCAGCGTGCCGCGCCGCTTCCATGCGAACACAAAGCAGATAACCAGCAGCCCGAGATGCATCAGCAGCGACGGAATGCCGCGTGTTGCCGCAATATAAATCCAGTCGTTATACGGCCGGTCAACAGCATTCGGATTTGACACAATCGAGTAAGAGACTCGCTGCTGCGTGAAATAGAAATTATCCGGGCCGACACCGAGCAGCGGGTCAATTTTGATCGCCTTGAAGCCCTGCTCGCGGCAGTAGCGCAGAACCGATACAGCATCATAGATGTTGAATGTCTCCGCCGCAACACCGGAATAATTGCCCGCTGTGCTGAGGCGGTAGTAGCCGTCATCCCAGACAATGCCGCCGTCATACAGCGCAGGATGCGTTTCGCCGTCACGGTCGCGGATCGTAAAGCTGTTCGGGAGTACGATATCCGCAACATCTGCTTCACGCGCAGACATGCTCAGGCCTTCATCCGGCTTCTTCATATCGGTTTTGTCCGGATGAAAATACATATAATTCATGCCGGGCGCAGCATAAATCCAGCCGCACGCGCAGACCGCCGCAATCGCAACTGTCAGCGGCAGCGCAATCGCCTTGCCTTTGATCTGCTTTTTGTTCACAGCAAAGAGAATCACCGTCAGCAGCACAGCGCCGCAGCCTGCGATCACGCCCGCGATCGTCTGCGTCCGGAAGGACATCAGCACGGCAAGGCCGCCGCAGATTCCCGCACGAATCCGGGTTGATTTCTCTTCGGAAAGGAATGCTGCCGGAATCGCAACCGCTGCAAGCATACCAAGCATCATCGCATAGGTCACGGGGCTGTCCGTCAGACCGGAAGGCAGGCGCACATTCCAGAAGAGCATCGGATCAATATTGCGGTAAGGATTCAGTCCCTTGCTCGGATCAATATAGTCAATAATCGGGAGCGCCTGGAAGAATCCCCAGATTCCCTGGAAGATGCCGAAATTCAGAATGCCGCGCAGGAAATATTCCCGCTCCTCTTTGCGCCGGAGCATCGTGCCGAGATAAAAGAGCGACGCATAAATCAGCAGCGCCAGCCAGCCTTCATCTCTGCCGTCCTGCCCGAAGAACGAAACCTTGAGGTCATAGGAATGGAACAGCGAAATCGCCGCCCAGCCGAGCATCGCCGCAAGCAACAGATACGGCACAGCCATTGCCTTCGATATCTGCTTGCGCATCAGGCCGATTACAACGGTAATCATCGCCAGAACGCCAAAAACAGAAAAAATGGTCGCGACGGATCGGAGCATAACCAGAATCAGCGCAAAAATCATGCCGCCCCCGCCTGCATCGACCATATTGGAAAGGCCGCTGTTTGCAGAATACGAGAGCTGAAAAATGCCCTCTGAAATGCCGACCGCCCAGAGCATCACAAGCATCAGCTTGCCGCAGGCGCGCCGGTATTTGTCCAGATCCATGTTCAGAATAAAATTCGATTTCTCGGAACTACCAAATAATGTTTTAGCCATACTATCACTCTTCTACAGCAATGCGCATGACTCTTGGGGAATCATGCGCATTGAAATTTTGACTGCGTTATTTCGCGACATCGACCGCACGGCTCTCTCGAATGAGATTGACCTTGATCTGACCGGGATATTCCATGTCATTCTCGATCTGCTGTGCGATTTCTCTTGCGACGAGCACCATGCGCTCATCGTCAATGACCTCCGGCTTGACCATGATGCGGACCTCGCGGCCTGCCTGCATGGCATAGCACTTCTCCACGCCCTCATAGGACATGCAGATTTCCTCGAGCTTCTGCAAACGCTTGATGTAGCTTTCCAGATTCTCGCTGCGTGCGCCGGGTCTTGCGGCGGAGATTGCGTCTGCGGCCTGAACGATACATGCAATCGCGGTACGCGGCTCAACGTCATTGTGGTGCGCCTCGACTGCGTGAATGACCTCTGCCGGCTCCTTATACTTGCGGCAGACATCGACACCGATCGCAACGTGTGAACCTTCGATCTCGGCGGTCAGCGCCTTGCCGATATCATGCAGCAGGCCGGCGCGTCTTGCCATAT
>CAMNFV010000229.1 GCA_946537515.1 uncultured Ruminococcus sp.
AAACAGATTCAGCCCGATGTCGATGTATGTGGTCATTTGAAACCTCTTTTCAGTCAATCATCATTACGGAAAGTCTTTTGGGATGCCGTATTTCAATAGCACGACCATAATTTTTATTGGCGCTCCTGTTGTGTTTGCCACAAAACGGGAGTCCAGAGGGATAGTATCCCTCTGGCGGAGTTTGAGGCGGAGCCTCATTATAAATCCGTCGGAGATACATCTGTGACGATCTGTGAATTGCTTTGCAATTCACTCAGGGGCCCCCATTATCAATCCGTCGGAGACACCTCATTCACCCCAGCAGTTCACGGAGCTGCCGTTCCTTCTCCTGCATCAGTTCATCGAACCGCGCAAGATAGTCATAGGGATATTTACACTCGGTCAGGCGCTCGATGCCGCGTCTGCCGCCGAGCACCTTCGTCGATGCCCCCGCCCCGATGCCGAGAATCGTCTGCGAATCGTCCATCATCATGACATTATAGGCGCTCTCAAATCCCGGCTTTGCATAGCCGACATTCTCCAGATTCGCTGCCATATTCTTCTGCCGGTAGAGATAATACGGGCGATATCCCGCCGCAGTCAGCGTTTTCTGCGCATAATCGACCATTTCCGCAACGTCATCCGCATCCGGCATCGAAAGGCTCTGATAGAAATCCGCCGCCTTTTTCAGAGAGAGACAATGCACCGTGATGCTCTCCGGATCCAGCCCGACCGCACGGTCGATGCTCTCGCGGAAGCCCTGCACCGTATCGGCCGGAAGTCCCGCAATAAAATCCATATTGATATTGTCAAAGCCCAGCTCACGCGCCAGATGAAATTTATCCACGGCATCCTGCGCGGTATGCGGACGCCCTGCCGCACGCAGAACATCATCCTGAAAGCTCTGCGGATTGACCGAGATGCGCGTCACGCCGAACTGCCGGAAAAATCCGATACTCTCCCGCGTGATCGTGTCCGGTCTGCCGGCTTCGATTGTAAACTCGCGGAGCGGCTGATCGCAGACAAAGTTCCTGTGCAGCCAGTCCAGCGGCTGATAGAGGTCGATCGAGGTCGGGGTTCCGCCGCCGATATAGATGCTGTCAACGGTCAGGCCGTAATCGGAAACAATCCCGCTGACAAGTTCAATTTCCTTGTAAATACATGCATAATAATCCGGAATCAGCTTCTGCATCTGCGAGACCGAATTGCTGACAAATGAGCAGTATTTGCAGCGCGTCGGGCAGAACGGGATCGAGAGATAAATGCCGATGCCGTTCTCCGGCGCAGCATCCAAAATCGGTTGCTGCACCGCGAGAATATCTGCGGCAAGCTGCGTTTTCTCCTCGGTCACATGCCAGATATTGCGGAAATCGTCCTTTGCTTGTTCGATGCTGCCTGTCCGCGCCTGAAATTTCCGCAGCAGATTCACCGGCCGGATGCCCGTCAGCATCCCCCACGCAGGGCGCAGCCCCGTCAGCTCGCAGAGCATCGGGTAAAGCAGACCGGAAATATCACGATCAAGGATATTATTCGGGATATCGGACGGCAGATTTTTCTCGCTGCTGCGTGTTTCTCCGCCGATCTTCACCGCGCACGAAAGACGCTGCCCGCCCGCCGACGGCAGCAGCACCGCAGAAAAATATTCATCCTCAAAAGGCGGCTGCGGCTCCGTCGAAAATGCGAATTTTTCCGCCGGACGGAACAGCTTGAGCAGCGCTTCCATTTCATAGGTGCGGCTGTGTCCGTATGTGTGAATGACCAAGGCAGTCCGCCCTCCGTTCTTACAATTCTATCATGCTCCGATTTCTATTTCCATATAACCGCATGTAAACGGGAAGAAATCGAATTTCTGCGTACCGGTATGCACAAAGCCATGTGCCTCATACCATTTTCGCAGCAGCGTGTTTTCTTCGATGATGCTGAGTTTCAGGATACGGCAATGCAGCGCGGCAGCCCGTTCCAGCGCGTCATGCAGCAGCAGATCACCGATGCCGCGGTGTCTGTATGCCGGCAAAACACAGAGGCTGCCCAGTTCGCATTCCGCATGTTCCCCGCGCAGAAGATTGTAGTATCCGACCGGCTCACCGTTTTCAAAAAAGCCGTACATCGGGCGATGCTGTTCCTGCATCCAGTACAGCAGCTTCGCTTCATCCGCTGCAAATGCCGTAAACCGCGGCGCATTCTCCGCGGTCAATCCAAATGCATCTGCAACCGTCTGAAAGCTGCTGCGGATTACCTGCACACAGGCCGGGATCTCATCCCGGCTGATTGCTTTTATCATTGCGTATCTCCTGCTGCGTCAGTCTTTTTCATACTGCACAAGCGTCATGCGCGCATTGACAATCTGCGGCGTGCCGGTGCGGTGATAGCCCATTTTCTCATACAGATGACAGTTTCCGGACTCCTGCAAGATCGTTGAAAGCTCCCAGTTTCCGGCGCCGTGCAGACGCTCTGCCTCGCGGATCGCCGCCTGTGCATAACCGCGGTTCTGATGCTGCGGCAAAACAGACAGCGGCGAGATGCGCTTGCGGCTGCCGTCTTTTGCATCGACAATCCGGATCGCGCCGACCGCCTCGCCGTCCGCTATTATATAATAGTAATATGTTTCCGGCTGCATCAAACGCGCTCTGACACGATCAGCCGTTTCATTTGCAGGGTTGAGATCAAAATCCTGATAGCGTTCCAGCAGCGGTGCAAAGGATGCCTTCTGCATCTGCAAAACCTGTTCCGCATCGGATGCATCCGCACGCTGCAATGTGACCGTTCTCACAGCTTTCTCGGGATCAGATAATGCCCGAATTTTCGCTCATGCTCCAGCGTTGTCTCGGCATAGTGGCCGGTATAGACCTTGCAGTCACCCTCCAGCGCACCGAGCCGTGCGAGCGATTTGCGCATATCATGGATATTGCCGCCCTGAAAGTCGATTCTGCCGACACCGTCCCGGAAGAGCGTATCGCCGGAAAACAGAATATCGCCGTGCCGGAAGCAGGAGCTGCCCGGCGAGTGTCCGGGGGTATGGATTACGAGAAATTCCAGTTCCTCCGAGAATTTCAGCGTTTCATTATCCTCGAATGTGCGGATGAAATTCTCATCCGGCCTGCGGTACATCGCGCCGAATCCCAGATGCACCGCAAGCGAATACTCCGCCGAGGTCACCATCGGACGGTCCAGCGTATGGACATACAGCGGGATCTGATACTTCTCGATCACCTCCGCAGCCGCGCCGAAATGGTCGAAATGGGCGTGCGTCAGCAGAATCGCAAGCGGCTTTAGCCCGAGCGATTCAATCTCCGAGAGAATATAATCCGGTTCAGCGCCCGGATCAATGATTACAGCATTGTTCTCCTCGTCATAGACCAGAAAGCAGTTTGCCTCCAGCTCTCCGACGGGCAGTTTTTGAATCTTCAGCATATTGATTCTCCTGTTAAGACGGCGGTTTACAATTCTTTCATCATCCAGTATGCGGAATCATAGCTGCCGTCTGCATATTTTGCATTTCGCGGAAATGTGCCGTATCTGCGGAAACCGAGCTTTTCATAGAGCGCGACTGCACCCGTATTTCCTGCCATGACCTCCAGCTCCGCCTGCTCATAGCCGATCTCTTTCGCAGCTTGCAGGACGGTTTCCAGCATCAGCCGCCCGATGCCCCGGCCGCAGTAAGCCTGATACAGCGCGATCGCAACCGTACACCGGTGCGCATACCGGCGGTAATCGCCCATGCTCATCAGCGAACAGTTGCCGATGTGCTTCCCGTCGGCAAAGGCAAGGAGCAGAAGATCTCTCTCCGCATCAATTTTATTTTGCAGGAATGCGCGCTCCTGCTCCGGCGTGACCTGAACCTCGTCCGGTTCACGGATGAGATAGGGCGTTTCGCCGGATGTTGTTTTCAAAAAAGCAATCAGGGCATCAGAATCGGAAAGCGCCGCACTCCGCAGCTCAATCTTCTGCCCGCAGCGGTCTGTCACAAAAAGTGGTCCGAATTTCATGATGCCTCCTACGCAGCCGCATGTATTTTACTTCATCTCATTCAAAATCATCGCACAGCGATACGCCTGTCATCTGTGAATTGCGCTGCAATTCACTTAGGGGCGCCCTCTATCGCAGGGCTCCTGACGCGGGGAGTTTCGCCGTCTGCGGACGGCGACCAGAGGCTCCTCGCCTCTGGACTCATCGCAAACTTTTATTATGTTGTGCGCCGAAACTGAAGTCGCCCCAATTTGCGCCAATCTCAGCGGCTTCATCCCCATCCATACATAAAATGGGGTCTGGGGATAATATCCCCAGCGAGGGGTTTGGTGACAGTTTGCGAAGCAATACGACAGTTTGCGAAGCAATACGACAGTTTGCGAAGC
>CAMNFV010000230.1 GCA_946537515.1 uncultured Ruminococcus sp.
AAATCGGAGCCGCGCACGGCGCGGTGAAAAAGTTTGATCAAAACTTTTATGATGCTGTGCGCCGTAAGAAAAGCCGCCCCAATTTGCTTGATTGGGACGGCTTTATGCTATTTACACAACTCACGCGGTCACGATGTTGTTTGCTTCGTGGAGATTGAGGTAATCGACCGCTTCCTCGCGCATCTTATACTTGAGAATCTTGCCTGCTGCATTCATCGGGAACGAATCAACAAACCGGACATAACGCGGAACCTTGGTCTTATCCATATGCGAACGGACATATTCCTTGAGGTCATCCTCGGTGCAGGTCGCGCCGTCATTGCGGATGACACAGGCCATTGCTTCCTCGCCGTACTGCTTATCCGGCACGCCGATAACCTGCACATCGCGGACATCCGGATGCGTATAGAGGAAATCCTCGATCTCCTTCGGATAGAGATTCTCGCCGCCGCGGATGATCATATCCTTGATACGGCCGGTGATCTTGAAGTAACCGCTGTCAGGCAGTCTGCGTGCGAGGTCGCCGGAATGCAGCCAGCCGTCCTCGTCAATCACGGCAGCAGTTGCCTCGGGCATCTTGTAATAGCCCTTCATAATATTGTAGCCGCGTGCGCAGAATTCGCCGTCTACGCCGTCCGGAACTTCCTCGCCGGTCTCCGGATCGACAATCTTGCACTCCACACCGAAGATCGGGCCGCCGACTGTATTGACACGCGCCTCAATGGTATCGGTTGTCTTGGACATGGTCGTTGCGGGCGAAGCCTCGGTCTGACCGTAGGTGATGCAGATTTCCGGCATATGCATTTTCTCGATAACTTCCTGCATCGTCTTGATCGGGCAGGGAGAGCCTGCCATGATGCCGGTGCGCATATGGGAGAAATCGGTCTGCGGGAAATCCTCATGACCGAGCATTGCGATGAACATGGTCGGGACGCCGTGGAAGCATGTGATCTTCTCCTGATTGATGCAGTGCAGACCCTTGCGCGGCGAGAATGCCGTGATCGGGGACATCGTGACGGCATGTGTCACGGAAGCGGTCATAGCGAGCACCATGCCGAAGCAATGGAACATCGGCACCTGAATCATCATGCGGTCTTCCGAGGAGAGGTCCATGCAGTCACCGATCGCCTTGCCGTTGTTGATGACATTATAATGCGTCAGCATAACGCCCTTCGGGAAGCCGGTCGTACCGGAAGTATACTGCATATTTGCAACGTCGTCCTTCTTGATTGCACGGCGGCGGCGCTCAACCTCTGTCAGCGGAACCTCGGTGTGCTTTGCGACGGCTTCATCCCAGGTATAGCAGCCCGGCTGCTTGCTTTCGATCGTGATGATATTCTTGAGGAACGGGAACTTTGCGGATTCCAGCTTGCCCGGTTCCGAATCCGCGAGCTCCGGAATCAGCGTGCGGATGATCTCGTTATAGTCAGTGCCCTTGTAGGCGTCGATCATGACGAGCGTATGGGTATCGGACTGCTTGAGCAGATATTCGGTCTCGTGAATCTTGTTGCCGGTGTTGACCGTCACGAGGATCGCGCCGATCTTGGTCGTTGCCCAGAATGTGATATACCATGCGGGGACATTCGTCGCCCAGATCGCGACCTTATCGCCTGCGCCGACGCCCATTGCGATCAGTGCGCGAGCGAAGGTATCGACATCATCGCGGAACTGCGGATAGGTGCGGGTATAATCGAGCTCGGTATAGCGGAATGCATACTGATTCGGGAATTGCTCGCAGATGCGGTCGAGGACATCCGGGAAGGTATAGTCGATCAGGCGCTCCTTCGGCCACGGATAGAAGCCGTTGCCGCGGAGGCTGACCTGAAGATCATGCTTATACTTTGTGTGATACTTTGCCATGTAGTCGGCAAACTGCGGGAAGACGATGCCGGCATCGGAGAGCTCGGGCATCCAGCGCTTGACCCATTCCAGGGAGATGAATCCGGTGTAATTGATGCTTGCGAGCGCTGCCATCATGTCATCCAGCGGCAGATCGCCTCTGCCCATCAGCTCATAGCGGAGAATGCCGTTTTTGAAGGAGCTGTCCTTCGTCTGGACGTACTTGATCAGATTGCCGAGATTTGCAACGGTCTCCGCCGGAGATTCGCCGCCGTAGCGATAGGGGTGATGCATATCCCAGAGGGCTGCGACATGGATATCCCCGATCTGATCGAGCATAGCCTTCAGGCGCTTTGTATCGCTGAACACGCCGTTTGTCTCAACGAGCAGCGTGACGCCGTGTGCGGCTGCTTCCGGGATCAGCGAGGTCAGGACGGATGCGACATATGCATCATCGACCGCGCCGGTCACTTCGGAATAACGGTCGCCGAGGACGCGGACATAGGATGCGCCGACAGCCTCTGCGAGCTCCATACATGCAGTCAGTTCCTTGCGGTTCTGCTCCTCATTTTCCTTTTCATTGAGGCAGCAGTTGGAGCTGACGCACGGGATTTCGAGCTTGAGTGCGCGGAGCTTTTCAACGGTCTTGGGGAGCTGTGCGCCGGTGAACGGCTTGCTGCGGTAAGGATCGGCCGGAAGACCGTAGGTACGCAGCTCAATGCCGTCGAAGCCTAAGTCTTTTGCCATGGAGTAGACGTCCGGCCATTCAAAATCCGGACAGCCCAGCGTAGAGAAACAGATTTTCATATTGATACCTCCCAAGTATCGGAATGCAAAAAAGCGGTGCGAAGCCTTCGTGGCCTCACACCGCTGTACTGCATGGTTTTGGTTTTCCTTGATTTCTCTTTCAGAAAACGCCCGTGCACAACGAAGCAGGCCTATAGCTTAGAGCCAAGACCGTAAGTCGAAGGACGAGCGTAAATACAGATCTCATGGAAAACGACCCTTTCTGCCGGAATCCATTTCGGGCGTACCGGCTTTTGATACATGCATTATAGCACAGCGCACGGGAATTGTCAAGGATTTGTCAATCTTTTTCCGCGGATTCCGGCGGATTATACAATAATTCACAGAAATATACACCGGATATTATTCAAGAAATGACGGATTGTGTCGGAATCTGCGGCTGCTGCATAGACTGTAACGTGCAGCGAAAGCAGCACGATCAATCTGTGAAAGGAGATCTGCATATGTTACCGGATCAGACAATTCCGGCGGCACCGCAGGGAACATTCCCCGCGAAACTGTCGCTTGCAATGGCATATGTTCCGTATCAATGCTGGGAGGAGCCGCTGACCGCCGCCGATGCGCTGGAGGCAGGGACGGTCTTTCCCTCGCTGGTGAAGCCGTTTCTGATGGGGAAAGGAGGTGTGGCAGATGGCAGAGAAGCGCTTGAAGTCTTTGGATTCAATGGAAAAGGCTGAACTGCTGCGGCAGGTGCAGATGCATCAGTTTTCGATGCATGATCTCGCGCTCTATCTCGATACGCACCCGACCGATTCCGAGGCGCTTGATGCGCTGCTGATGCACAGAGAAGCCTATGAAAAGGCCGCAGATGCGTATGTAAAGCGATTCGGCGCGCTCTGTAAGGAGCAGGTTGAGCGGGAAAACGGCTGGGCTGCCTGGAGCAATACGCCCTTCCCCTGGGAAAAGGAGGCGAACTGAATGTTTCAGTATGAGAAAGCATTGCAGTATCCGGTCAAAATCGCAAGACCGAATGCACGCCTTGCAAAAATGATCATGTCGCAGCTCGGCGGACCGGACGGTGAACTGGGTGCATCCATGCGCTATCTGAATCAGCGGTACACGATGCCGCTGCGGGAATTGCAGGGTGTCCTCACGGACATCGGGACAGAGGAGCTCAGCCACATGGAAATGGTCTCGGCGCTGATCTATCAGCTGACGAAGGATCTGACGCCGGAACAGCTGGAAGCGCAGGGCTTTGCGGATTATTTTGTCGATCACACCGCGGGGATTTATCCGGTATCGGCTTCGGGCATACCGTTTTCGGCGGCGACATTCCAGTCCACCGGCGATGCGATCACCGATCTGCACGAGGATCTTGCTGCGGAGCAGAAGGCGCGCACGACCTATGATAATATTCTGCGGCTTGCGGATGATCCTGATGTGCGCGATGTGATCCGCTTCCTGCGCGAGCGTGAGATTGTGCATTATCAGCGCTTCGGGGAGAGTCTGCGTCTGATCCAGGATCGTCTTGCAAAATATGCAGCGGATCCGAATAATCCTTACGCGACGAATGTTTCATTCGATCCGATGCGCCGGTCGGCAGGGCCGACAGCCGTTTCGCTTCGCCTTTCTTAAGCTATATCTGCTTGACGGCTCGTTGCTCAGGTGAGTCGGGCACGCTCTCGCGTGCATGGCAATTCCA
>CAMNFV010000231.1 GCA_946537515.1 uncultured Ruminococcus sp.
CCGATTTCGGCGTCCGCCTGATCTTCGGCGAGATATCCGCCATTCTCCTGCTTTTCCGCAGTAAAATACGCAAAGCTTTCCAGTCTGCCGACCGGCAGGCCGCAGTTTGTCCAGTCTTCAAAATGTGTATTGAGCCAGAAAAAGATATTTCTTCCTGCTCTCTGGGAATTGTCAACCGGAACACTCCAGTATTCAACGCGCTTGTTATCCGGATGCAGCAGACTTTTTCCCGCTTCACAGCGATAGATTTCGTATTCGCACTTTTCGGCGGTTACTTTGCCGAGCGGTTTGTCAGCAGGCTTCGGGCGTTCGCCGTCCCAGTCCCAGATGAGATAGAAGTCAGCATCGGGTTCGGACAGTATACCGTGAAGGCCGCGGTATCCTCCTTCTGCGTTTTCTTTCTCATTTCCGATGTCAATGGTAACGGCGCCGTAGCGCTCCCAGTCAAAGCCGGGCGTAAATAGTTTTTCAGCTTCCTCTTGCTGTTCGTACAATGCAGCAGGCGGTGTGCTGTCCGCTGCCGCAGCAGGAATGGCCGGGACTGTGTTCATTGCAAATATAACCGTCCCGAGAATCGCCAGAAGTCTTTTGTACATCATTGCAGAGTCCCTCCTTTGTTGTAAACGATGGTGTCAGTTTTCAAAGAGTATATAACCGGTATTTCTATCATATCACAGAAATTGTAAAAAATCAATACATTTTTATATGATAAATACCCCTGCGGAAATCCGGGCCGCTGCAATACGCATAATCACCCGTCCGCATAAAAAGGCCGCCCGGAATCCCAGGCGGCCTTTGCATTGATTTCTGCAATCAGAATTTGTCAATGAGTTTTGCGATGTACTTGAGAATCAGAATGACATCGTCCGAATCCGGACTGCCGTTCTTGTTGACATCGGCATTGCGCTTGCCCTCTGCTGTCAG
This sequence comes from uncultured Ruminococcus sp., assembly GCA_946537515.1. Lineage (GTDB taxonomy): Bacteria > Bacillota > Clostridia > Oscillospirales > Ruminococcaceae > Firm-04. The sequence goes on from CAMNFV010000231.1 coordinate 925, forward strand.
ATTTGCTTCGGAATCCTCTGCAACAAACCGCGCCAGCAGAACAGCGTCGGAAACATCGACGGTTTTATCGCCGTTGACATTGCCGAGATCTGCGGTTGCAGCTGGCTGGCTGTCAGCTGTTGTACTGGTTGTCGTTTCAGAAGTGGCTTTAGAAGTGGTTTCAGAGGTCTGCGCAGTCGATTCAGTTGTCTTGGGCGGTTCGGTACCGTTGACCGGATGCGTGCCGGTGACTTTTGCAGCGCTGTCCTGCATGAATGCAGCGATCCAGGCAAGCGGTGCATTGTACTGCAAGCCGGACATATTGACCGACCATGCTTCCGGACTGTCTGCATAGCAGCGCTCTGAAATCTGGCTTTTTACACCGGGGACAAGACCGAGCAGACGCAGATACTGGTCGTAGATCCGCGGGCTCGGGCCGCTCGAAAGCATACCTGCCGGCGAGGACGGACGCATAGAATCCGGGTTCTGCACGAAATATTTATCCGTCAGATTTCCGGCGCGGTAGGTGCCGTAACCCGTGATATAGGAGAAGGTCAGCGGGTTGTTGCCGAGCATGTAATCCATGCCGCCGGCGACACCGTCGATATATTTGATATCATCGGTGAGGTCATAGGCATAGGCCATTGCGATCATATTGTTCATTGCATAGCCGTTGGAGCCCATTTCAAAGCCGTAATGCATGTCAATGGTAGCGTCACGGCTGTTCGGATCATAGTATGAATCTATGTCATAGCGATACGGGATGCCGTAGCCCTGCTTTTTCGCGATTTCAAGGAAGGTATCCGCTGCTGCACAAATGGATTGCACAATCGTACTCTTATTGTCGCCGGTCAGTTCCGGATGCAGCGCAAGCGAAAGTGTTCCGGCAGAGGCGGTATTGCCCCAGTTGAAGGCCGAATTGGAGCCTTGCCGGTCATCATTATCGCCGCCGAAGATCTTGGCTGCAACTTTGAATGCATCCTTGTATGCGGAGAGCTCCTTGAGATAATCCGCGGCTGCTTTGTCTTCCATCTCCGCTGCGGAGAGATAGAGCTCGCAGGCTGCCCAGTAAGCATCATCCCGCACCTCATAATCACCGAAGAGATTATACTGCGGCGATACATCGACCGGCGCATAGCCGGAAACCTCATTATTTGCTTCAGCCGGACACTCATAACCCCAAATTTTATTGATCGTGGTCTTCATATCCGCTTCATAATAGTGCTTTTTGAATGCCTGATAAGCATCTTTTGCGGATTGCAGCAGCTCTGCGGCATAGTCAGCATCATAGGGCTTCCAGAGTCTTGCTGCCTGCGCTGCACAAGCCGCATAATTCAGCGTTGCAGCGAATGTCGGCGGTCTGACAATACGGACAGTTCCCCAGCCGCCTTCTTCCATCGGATACTCATAATCCCAGGGCTTGGTTGCGAGGCCGATCAGCTTGTGGTCCTGTACAGCGTGATAATAGAGACCGGCGTAATCGCCCCAGGTCGGTTCATCCGCCTGTACTTTCATCTTCTGCATGAAATCCAGCTCATATCTGCACTCATCCAGAATGTCCGGAACTTTATTGCCGGATTCCGGAACGACACAAGTACCGGAGCCGTCTTCAAACTTTTTCTTTCCGTCTTCGGTCTGAATTGCACGCTCATAGAGGTTCTGGAGTGTCCAGACTGAGATGCCGCCGCTTACAAGATTCTTGCTGTAATTCGATGCATCGTACCAGCCGCCGGTTGCTTCGATCACAGACGAAGCATATTTCTCCTTTGCCTCATCCTTGTCTTCGTATTCAAATTTCCAGCCCTTCTGAACATAGGCTTTATCGGTCTTATGTCCGCCTGCATGGGAAAGCAGCCCCCACTCTGCAACAGAATCCTTCGGGGATGTGATGTACTTTGCCTCAATGTCCTTGCCGGAACGCTCCTGATAATAATAATTGAGGGCGTTGGTCAGAAGATCATTTCCCTTTTCCGCATAGATATCATTGCCGATGCGGAACGGATAGGAGCGCCATTCCTGATTCTGAATGCGGAGATAATAGGTGCCCGGCTGATCGTAATCCGAGAAGTCGATCTTGACGATCCGGTCGCCGGAATCGGGATCATGCGTCAGATTTCCGGTCTTTCCGGTTTTGACAACCTTTTCGGTTTTCGCATCCACAAGCTCCCAGGTGTAGCTGACATTGTCTGCAATGGTAATTTTAGATGCGCGGGGTGTGAAATCGCCCTGATTATCGCTCAGCGTTGCGATCTTTGCAAGGCCGGGGTAATAGCCGAGCTGATTGACGGAAATAAACATCGGCTGACCGTCAGCATCCCGGTTTGTATAGTACGAGAACAGCGGTGTGCAGATTTCATCCGCAGTCTTATCGACAATATGCATATCATCAAACCAGAGCTCATCGCCGGCCTGTGCATTGCCGCCGTAGGCGGTTCTGCTGCCGTCTGCATACTCAAAGAACCAGCCGACACCTTCCAGATCCTCATGCGGTATGAAATCGCCCTCAAAGGTCTGATATTCTGTCGTCAGGATCGCAGCTGTATGCCATTTGCCGTCAAAGGCAGGACCTGTCACCATTTCCTTATTTCTGCCGTCCAGCACGAAATAATAGTCATATGTCGGGCTCTGGATCGCAGAGAACAGCTCCATGCCGTCACGTTTTGCCTTCACCTTGAAGCTGACATGATAAGTATGGCCTTTCTTGAAATTCAGATTGCGGCAACAGAGTGCGAGATCCGACCGCTCTCCGTAGGCACCCTCCGGACGCAGGATCGTGATATGCAATGCGCCGTCATCAATCCAGAAATTCTGTCTGGCCGGACTGTTTTCTAACAGATGCCAGGGCAGGATTTTCTCATCAAATTCCGTTTCGCCGAGAATCTCTCCGGCAGATGCAGTCAGTGGAATGGCAAGATTGGCAGCGGCAGGTGCAAGCATTGCAGCAGCCAGCAGACTTGAGAGCAGTGCTTTGGTAAATCGCATGTTCATATAAAACCCCTCCTTATTTTGTTTCGCAGCCGATGCGGTACAATACGGCTGCATGTTGCATTCGATGTCAGTAAGGTGCTTTTTTATCTGTAATTGTGCACGGATCGCAGACGGGTAACGATCGCTGCTTACAACATTCCAACTTTATTATATCACGCACGTTACGATTTGTAAATAGATTGTTGAAATCTTTATATCATTTTACCCACCGGGCAACGCCCGGTTGAATTGATCTAAAGTCCGCCGGGAGCGTCTGGTGCGGGACAGTCCAAAGGTTTCTTTACGAAATGTTAAGCCATGGTTCTAAATCAGCTTTAGTATTACACCTGTCGGCGCTGCCGACCGCCCGGTTGAATTGATCT
>CAMNFV010000232.1 GCA_946537515.1 uncultured Ruminococcus sp.
ATTGATGCAACCATAAAAGAAAAGGCGACCGGACGGATTATTTCCTACGATCCCGATTATCCCCCGGATAAACAAATTACCATATTCCATTTCGACGGCTGGGATGCTGCCCCTGTAATGCGGAGCTGGATCGAGATCATCAACCGATACGGCGGTACACATTATACCAGACATGATAATTCCATGCCGTTTCCACAGACTGCGCTTAGGGAAATGTGCAGCTGTTTGCTCAGCTATTGCTGTGTACCGGAGGAAAACCGTTATCAGTGGGATCTTGAAACCGGTTTCTGGGATATCGAAAAACGAGAGCAGCGGAACAATGCACCCTACAAAGAGGAGCAACAGTACAGCCACATAGAATGGGAGAGTTTTTATTATACAGAAAACACATTTCTTACTCTTGGGAGAGTGCTGCGGGAAATCATCTGGATGCTGGATCAGATACATTATGAAAACAAGATAGATCCACTTAGGACTGATAGAGGTATGTCAGAAGACTACAAATGGGTATTCGGCAAACGGATATTCCCCGATGATTTTATTGAGCTGCCTGATGATCTGCGAAAATTCAAGGAAAATCCAAATGCATATATATGGGAGTTTGAACTGTTGAATTCGCAGTAACTTCAGAGATTAGGGAGACCCGAAAACAAACGAATCTACGATAAAAACAGCAGCGCCCTGCGGGGCGCTGCGTGTATTTTACAACTATGTTTAAGTTGATTCGCCGTGTCCGGCATCCAGTACGATAACAGGGGACTGTGCAGCAGATGCAGTCACGGCATCCGGTGCATTCTGTTCATTTCGCCACGATGCAAGTTGCATTCCTGCTGCGCTGACAGTGAGGATCCCGAAGAACCATGCGCTGCGAGTCACGATCTTTTTGATTTCCGGTTTCATATATATCACCTCTGAGTTGCTTTTAGTAAAGGTGTATGTTCGGGAACAGGGAAATATGTCTTTTCATAGGTAAGTAAGCGCATCAGCCGGTCTCAGTATTCCATTCCAGAATATAACCGTAATCCTTCAGATAGCCAAGAGGGAAGAAAGAAGAAAATGTTTCGTGGTGTACCTTCCACAGTCCGAATTCAGGATCATCTGTGCCGCTTCCGCGGTAGAGATCCACAAAATCGCCGCAAAGGTGATCGTTCGTGCAGCCATGACCTTCCGCAAAATAGGTGAAGCCGGTATCCTCATCCTCGATCGCCCAGTAGAGATCCGTTTCGTCAATCGAAAATACCTGTCCGCCGGTAATATAAGCCGTCTTTTCGCCGTAAGCCAAAAGCTGTTCCAATGCGCCCTGCTCCTCAAATGTTTCAACGGCGACCGGATACGGATTCTGCGAAAAGAGAACGCGCCACCAGCGGGTGTTTCCGGAAGTCGGGAAATCATAGATCGCATAAGTATGCCCGTTATACCGCATCCATGCTTTCGGCGGCAGCGGAATTCCGACCGCCAGCATGAATTCGGCGAGATGATCGGTATGGATTTCCGGACCGGTTTGCGCCGGCGGTGCATCATCCTTCAAAACATCCTGATATGCGATGATATCCGAGGCATCGTCATCCTCGCAAACAGTCAGTATGCCGCAGTCAACGGTCTGATGCGCTTTCACTTTCATTCTGCCGGTTTGTTTTCCTTTGTATCCGTTTTTCTCGATGCCGTATTTGATATAGTATTCCCCGGGCGGAACCGGTATGCAGAATGCGCTGCGGTCATTCGCCTGAACCATATATCTGTCTCCGGTATGAATGCCGTCCGTGCGCACAGCAACGATGCTGAAATACTCGTTATCTTTGACAGGCTTTTCATGGCCTTGATCGTCTTTTTCTTCCTCCCATTGCACGCTTCCAGCGAATGCGCCGTTTTCCGGATCTTTGTCACGGCCGCTGCCGTAGACTTCATACGCGGTCCGGACAGCTTGTTCGACATCCAGCAGCCGGTAGTTATCTGAATCGCTGATTATACCGATCCCGCCGTCGGTGCCGTATTGATTGCTCGTATAGATACAGCCGGGTTTTGCTGTCTCGCAAAGGATCTGCTTCACCTGCGCACCCGTCAGGTCTCTGTTGACCGACCAAACCAGTGCCGCCGTACCGGTGACCTGCGGTGCAGCCATAGATGTTCCCGATTCATATTCATAGTTGTTTCTGGGAAAGGTGGAATAAATCATCGTCCCGTTTGCAGCCTGCTGGAATGCTGTATGATCATAATCGTAATCGATCGCCTTTCCGCCCGGTGCAAACAGATCCACACGGATTCCTGCATTGGAATACCCCGCCAGCATCGGAACTGCGCCATGTTCTTTCGGCGTTCCAGGTCTCGGCTCAACCGCACCGACAACCACAATCCGCCGGAATACCTCCGGATAGTCTTCTTCTGCGATCATATTGATTGTACTGTTATATCGGCTTTCATAGGGCATCCCGTACGGGCGCGGATAATCCAGCATTTTCAGATCGCCTTCTGCTTTATACTTTCCGCCGCTTCCGAGATTTCCGGCTGAGCTGACCAGCACAAAATCATAGCCTGCGTCCAGCAAGCGCTGATAGAATGCGCCAACCTTCTTTGCCTCCCTTTCCCACGGCTCAAAAAAGGAAATATCGCAGAATATTTTCCGAATGCTCTCGGTGGCTTCTGACGGTACTGACAGACCCATTTCCTTTAACCGCTTCCGGATTCTTTCGTATGACCCCGGCTCATTGGAATTCCAGCCGAGTCCCTGACTGATATTGATGACCTTCACGCCCTGCACAACCAGCGTGGAGACAGACATCATCCAGCCGATATTGCTCGAAAACATATGCCAGTCTTCATTTTCATCATACTCAGGTCTCTCGGTCGTATAACCGTATAAATAGCCCTGTGATCCATACGGATATACACCGGAGATGCCGCATTTGCTGTTTGCCGCGATGATTCCCGCAACATGCGTTCCGTGTGTGTCACCCGCATCGCCTGCGTCGGGCGAGGGCAGAATCCTTGCAAAATGCAGACTTTCATGCACATGTTCAAAATGCGAATCAACCAGGCCGACTTTGACCGGCGTAACCGGTACTTCCTGCACATATTTCCATGCACGGTAGCAGTTGATCATTTCCTTATCCCATGTGATGCCGCGTACATCATATTCCGGATAGTCCATTGCATCCGTGCTGTTTGCCGCGGCATCGCCGGAGACCTTCGCACCGTAATAGAATCCTCCGACGCCCTCCTGATAGGCAGAGACATCATCAGAATCTGTGAAATTCAGCCAGTCCGGGTAGGCATCCGCGACTGTCGGATTCTCGCACAATTTCTGACACAGTGCATCTATTTCTTCATATGAAACAGTTCGCTGAAGACGCATCTGATAGGTATCGGCAATTGTGATCTCGCCGACAATTTCAGCGCCGATCTGTTCTGCGAGTGAATCTATCACGCTGCGGGAAGTCCCGCTTTCCGCTACCGCAATGATTTCATTATCCACATAGGCTTCGCCGGTCTCCGCAACAGTAAAATGCGCAGGAGAGGGCTGTGAATAATACATTTTGCCGTATTGCTCCGGCATTTGCAGCTCCAGCTTGTCGCCTTCCGTGACAAATTCCATATCTGAGTCATCTGCTTGTACTGCGGACAATGCTCTGAGCTTTTCGATTGCACGGTCGCTTTTCATTTTGGCCAGTATGGGGAGCGCCCAAGAGCCGATGAATACTGCCAGCATTGTGATCCCGCAGCCGAAACAGCATCCGCGGTGTTTTTTCCCGGGGTTCAGTCTGTTTGCCATAATTAATAATGTGCTGACGGTGATCGGCACATATTCCTCCGTTTCTGTTTTCTGTTTTTATATTACCATATCCGCTTTCAAAAAGCAATTGTTTTACAAAAAGATTGGCGGAATCGCCTTCCTGCCTATTATATGCTTGAGAAAAACGATTGATTCTATCTATAATTAACATGACAAATATAAAGCCCTCTCGTCAGAAGTGATGTAACTTCTGACGAGAGGGTGCATCTGCTATCAGGTGAAGTAAATGTTTCGATTTTTCAAATATGCGATTGAAAAGCAGGGTTGATTGTGGTATAATTGTGATTGCTAGAATCTGCGGGTTTTCCCGCAGATACGAAAATACATAGGAGAACGATTATGAGCAAAGATAACATTCGACCGATCACGATGGAGCATATTCAGCGATATGGCGACATATATGCAAAAGCATTTTCGGGAGAGCCGTGGAATGATCCGTGGAAACCGGAAGATGCGGTTATTCACG
>CAMNFV010000233.1 GCA_946537515.1 uncultured Ruminococcus sp.
GGACGACCCGAACCACGACTTTGCAAATGATCAGGAACTCCAAAAGAAACGGGCAAGCGTTTTTGCAGGGCTGCTGAAAGGTATCAACCCGCACTTCAACGAAACGGTCAGCAGAATCCAGACGCCGGAAGACCTGAAAAAGGTCGGACAAATGGCGACATCAGGTGATGGAAATTTGCTGCTGTATCACATTGCAAATACCAAGCTGCCGGAAAATGCAGAACGCACCAAGAATAAGCCGCAGCAGAACAAAGAACTGAAAAAATAACACAATGTATCGCCCCTCGGATTGAACCGAGGGGCGATATCGGTGTATTTGCGTGTTTTCTGTTACATAGAGAAATTTTTCTTATCCATCTGCTTACCTGCCTGCTTGCCCGGTGCCTGCTGCTGCTTTTCCTCGGCAAGAAGCTGCTTCTTTGCCTGTGCGAGCTTGGCGACCAGCTTTCCGCCGTCGGGAGAAAGCGCAAGCTCCTTTGCCTCTTCCAGCGACATTCCCTGCACCATCTTCTGGAAGTCCGGCCGCTCCTGAATCAGCGCCGAGGCTTCGGTGATCATGTCGTTCAGCACCTTTTTCGCTTTGTCTGGTTTTATTTTCGAGGAGGCTGCCGGCAGCGTATCGAGCAGATCATCGTAGGTCATGCCCTTCATTGCCTCGCCGACCTTACGGGTTGCGATGATCTTCGCAAGATTTTCGCTGACCGCTTCGGCTTTCGCATCCGGCTGTTTCTCCTGAACATCCGAAACAGATTTTTTCAGATTCTCCTGCTGCTCCAGCATGATCCCGCCGACGACAGATACCGGATTGAATGCCTTTTCGTTCTGTGCGGTTGTCTGATAGGCGTTCAGTGCCGTGTTAGCCTCAAGCGAGCGTTCCTTTGCAAGCTCATCGCCGATAAAGCGCGTTGCGAGCTCCTGGATCTTCTTTGCGCCTCTCATGCGCGCCTTGCCGCCGATCGAGGAAGGCTCCCATGTCTTGTTGTCATCCGGAACCTTTGCATCCTTGCGCTTTGCCCGCTCATAGGCAACACTCGCCTCATAGGCTTCCTTCAGCGCCTTTTTGACCTCCGGTGTCAGCTCCTTCTGGAGTGTGAGATTATCAAAGGACTGAAGCTGCTGCAGCGCCTTGGTTTTTTCCTTGAGATTCTTTAGTTCCTTGGAATCCTTATGCAGCGCACTGAGCGTATTCAGTTCGTCGAGCGCGTCCTCGCACTCCGATTCAATGATACAGCTCGAAGCAAGGATATCATACTGTTTATTCAGTTCTTTCAGCTTTTTCTGATATACCGCCTCTTGGCTTTTGATCGTCAGCTCTGCCGGATTCTCAACAGGGACCTTCTTGTCGGAATATGCACCGAAACTGACGTTCACATCGCTGCTATGTTCCTTCATCATGGTGCTGAGCTTCGCCATATCCGGTTCGCTGACCATCTTTTTGTATATCTCGGATTTTTTGATATCCTCCATGTAGAGCTCGCGCAGCTTTTCCTTGCCGCCCTCTTTGGAGAGCATCAGCTCGCCGGGTGTCATATAAGCAGCCTTGAGAGCACGTTCAACATCAGGACCATATCCCCGATCAATCAAATCGACGAAATCCTTGACGCCGGGCATTTCTTTATCGTGTTCTTCCAGATAGTCAGAAACCATTCTAGCAAAATCATTGCGTCGATACGGATCATTGGGATCACCGGGTTTCATACCTAAATCGCTTCGGAGTCTATCGCTTATCTTTATCTCAACGTCATTATACTGCCGACCTCCGTATATATCAGATGAATAAGTCTCCACCTGCACCGCCTGATTGAACAGGAATTCCGCAACCAGCTTTTGACGCTCGGGGCTGTTCGGGGCAGGTCTGTCCTTGAACATCTGTTTGTAATTCTCGACTGCCTGGTCACTTGCCTCCATTCTCACAATATGAGAATTGACCTTCGGCTCGATTTCCATCGGGATATGGACGCCGAGACGCGGAATCTTGCGCGCTTCCTCTTCGAGTTTCTTTGCTTCATCGAGCTTTCCGGCTTGTTTGAGTTCCTCTGCCTGATTGAGCTTCTCGACAGCGAGTTTCCGCTGTTTCTCATCATATTCAGCCATCTTCTTCACGATGAGCGGCAGCTCTTTTTCCGGAGCTTCTACTTTTTTGGGTTCATTGCCCATGAACTGGAAAGCGCGCAGCGCCGACGGAACCACATTCTGCAGCGCCTTCTGAACACCCTCCGGGTTTCCGTTCTGGTAATCCTCCAGAATCTTCTTGGTATGCTGTCTGGATTCAACAAGATGATCGGAATACTCGATCGATCTGTTGTCGCCGCCGATAATGTTCATGATGATGTATTCCGCATTGAACTCCGCAAGCGACTGACCGAAACCGGGGTTGGAGCTTGTCATCTTTTTGTCCAGCTTGGATTGGTCCATTGCATCGCCGAGCGCGATCATGGCAACGAACTCCGGTGTCAGACCGTCCGGAACAGGCAGCTCGATCGCATTGTACGCCTTCATGCTTTCCGGCTTATAACGAGATCCGTTGCGTTCATGAAGCTCTGCCTTCGGGCCGAAGCGTTCCATCAGATCATGTTTGCGCTTTTCCGTGAAATTCGTTTTTAATTGAACATTGGTCCGGATTGTCTGCTCTGCGGGGTCGTTTTCGATGCGGCGCTTTTCTTCCTCTGCGCGGCGATACTCTTCAGCACGGCGGAGCCGTTCCTCCTCGCGGCGGCGCTTCGCCTCCGCCAAAAACTGCTTGCTTTGCTCCTGCACCTTGCTGGTGTCGAGCTTTAATCCAAGTTCACCCATGTCCTGAACGGCCTGGTTGAACCGTTCAATGTTCCACCCAACACCTTCCTGCTCAGCAGTGAGATATGCCATTAAAGGCATCTTATCGCCGAAGACTTCCTTCTTGTTTCCGGTCAATTCAACATCTGTCTCCAGTATCTTCGGCAGAGCCTGCGCCGTCTTCTGACAGAGATCGAGTAAATTGGCATTGGTTCTCAGCAGCGGATCTTTATGGTTGAAAAGATTTGTTGCCTTGCGATGTATCTCCTTGATTTCTTTCTGCATCTCTTCCGGCAGATGTTTCATGGCATCCACTGTATTCAATGTATACCAGATTGCATTCAAATTCTTCAGCATACGCTCCGATTTTTCTGCGTCAGAAGCCAGAGGCAATCCATTTTCCTTCATCGCCGCTTCTGCCTGCGGCTCCCGATCAAGCAGCTCCTGCTGACGCTGATTTGCCTTCTCAGCCGCCTCCGGAAGCGGAATACCCGCGTTCTGCAGCACCGAGGAAAGCGGCTGATTCTTGAGGTTACGGGAAGTACAGTCCATCAGATCGTACACGGTCATGCCGTCCTTGAACATCCCGTAGTCCTCAAAACCTTTCGGTGGCTCGATCTCCTTGTTCAGCAGATTTTTCAGTCCGCCGAGCTTGCTGTATGCCTCAAGGAGCTGTTTGTCTGTCTTCAGTTCTCTGTATTCTTCACTCGTGTTCCGAATGTCCTTAAGCAGAGTTCGATAATCTTCCAACTCAGTCGTTGTCTGTTCATCCAGACCTTGAACACTGGCATTGCCGAGTACTTGTTCGAGCGTATCGTAGTTTTCCAGTGTTTTCTTTATGGTTTCACGCTCTTCCTTGCTGAGCTGAACAGTTACGCCGTTGATCTGCTTATTGTTGGGATTGGCAGAGAGAATCTCCGCATTTGTCAGCAGACCGTTTGCATGGAGCAAGCGGCGGGCATCCTGCTCCTGCACAAAATCGGGATCCTGGAACATCTTGTCGCTCTGGAACTTCCGGAAAAAATTGTTGATATCCTCCGGTGTGGTGATCCCATTGATTTCCTCCTTACTCGGATTATTCACAAGCCCCGGCAGCGGACTATTCTTATAGTGCTCCGCAACAAGCAGATCCGGATTGATGTCGCAATCGACATCCGGCAGATTGTTGACATCATCTACACCGGACTGATGCATCATCGCAATGATTCTGGCAAGCGAATCTCGCCCTTTCTCATTCGACTCGAGCCATTTCTGAAATTCCTTCTTAAAGTTCGGCATGGTGTTTTCCTCCTGTAAATAATATTTTAAGATTGCCTTCACAGGCTTTCACCTATAATACCCCTGCTGCCGGATTATGGTTGCAGAATCATAAAAAATTTTTTGCGCGTCAGATAAACGGCTTGCACGCGTGCTGCTTTCCGGCATC
>CAMNFV010000234.1 GCA_946537515.1 uncultured Ruminococcus sp.
GTTTTGATCAAACTTTTTCAAAAGTTTGCGGGGTCAAGGGGCAGAGCCCTTGTCGCTCGTCGCAACGAGCGAAACTCCCCTGCATTTCATTTTGGGAAGATAGGGGCTTGGGGAGAAGCCCCACGTTTGCAAGCAAACAGGCAGCTTTCCCCATTCAAAATAGCATCCGCGAAGCGGATACATCTTTTTAAGATGTGTCTCCGACGGATTGATAGTGGTATCTCCGATGGATCATAAATGAGGGCTCTACAGTATTGCTTCGCAAACTGTCCCCAAACCCCGCCAAAGGGATTGAATCCCTTTGGAATCCCATGTTTATATGAGAATAGAATGAAGCCGCTCCTGATGCGTAACCGGGAGCGGCTTTGTGTATATTATTATGCCCGCCGGCTGTCTCACTCCACAGCGCGGATCTGTTCGACAAGGGGTTCCTTCTGCATCATTCGCAGCGGGATCAGCGATGCCGCAAGCGCACAGAGGAATGCGAATATGCTTGCGATCCAGATCTTTGCAACGGCTTCGATGATCAGCTGGATATAGGGTTTGATATCGCCGGTCAGGTCAAAGAGTCCCATCATGTTATACGTGCCGATGCCGATTACAATGCTCAGCAGCGTTGCGGCAACCCCCGCCCAGAGCGTGAATTGCAGGCACTCAATGATCGCCAGCCGGTACATCTGCCCGCGTGTCATGCCGACGCATTGCATCGAGGCAAGTTCACTCTTGCGGTTAATGATGCCCGTCGAGACAATATTGACCATATTGACGATCGCAATCAGCGCGATCAGCACGAGCAGGAACGTCAGCCCGACATGCTCCGCAGAGAGCATCGTGCGGAGCTTCTTCATCTGTGCGTACATATCCGTACCGCCGTATTCATCGTCATCTTCGGTGTAGTAGCCGAAGATTTCCTTGTGATCCGTCAGATATTGCTTCGCGGCCGGATAGTCCTCTTCCGAAACGAGATTGCACGTAAGCCAGTCATTATAAATCCACCTGCTATACGGCCCGAATGTCTTGCAGCCCTCTGTGATCCATGTGTCATCTGTCATAATCAGAAAAGGTACTTTTTTCTCCTTCGGCATATCATCGAAATACACTGCTTTTTTCTCTTCCTGCTCAAATGTACCGGCAACCGGGAATGTGACCGTTTCGTCGATCATCTCATAGAATACGCCGTCTTCCGGCGGGAACTTCTCGGAATAATCGCGCTCTATACAATATACATTGCCCTTGGATTCTGCCGAAATGTTTCGTCTGCCGTCTTTAAAATCCTTTTCACGCTTCGGATTCTCCTTGATGATCTCCTTGACGGCAGCTTCATAGCGCCGGATATATTCTTCTTTTGTGATTTCCTGTGAGCGCTGGATATCAAGCGTCAGCTCTTTGATATCCGCGGAGAATCCGTTATCCGCAGCGTTCAGCAGAATGCCGCTGCCGGATCTTGTCAGGTCGTCATAGCTGATCTCCGGCTTCTCTCCGAAGATGCGCTGATAGGTATAGCGGCTGACATAATAAACCGCAATATGCTGCTCATCATCAACTGCTGTGCCCTCTGCGTGGATTTTTGCATTACGGCGCAGCTTGTGGTCAAAATTCTTGAAATAGCCCGTATCTTCGAGCATTTTGATGCATTCGGAAAATGCGGTCGGGGATTGTGCCGGTTTCTCCGGTTCCAGATTTGTCTCCAGCGCGAAATCCGGCAGGATTTCCCCGAATTCATCATAGGACATGAAGACGCCTCGCAACGAAGTTTCCATTTGATGCAGCACGGATGAAACCGAGGCAAAAAGCGTCAGCGAGAGTGTCAGCGAGAGCACCGTGATGATAAAGCGCTTGCGGTTCCGGCGGGCATTTCGCGAGGCAAGCTTGCCTGTCCAGCCGAAAATCAGCGAGAGGAATGTATGCTTCTTGACCTTTTTGACCGTCTTGGCACGGGCGGTAATCGCCTGCACCGGGGACATTTTGATGATGCGCATACCGGTTCCGTATGCGGAGAAAAATACCCATGCCGCGCCGACAAGTGCCGCGATGACCGTCATCAGCGGATTGATATGCAGACGCACGATCTGGCTGATCTTTTCCGGCGGATACATGGCCTCTGCAACGCCGGTCGCGAGGACGGCTTTGTATGCAGCCAGAGTCAGCAGCATGCCGAGCCCGACGCCGAGCGGTACGCCGAATCCCGAGAGCATCATGCCCTCAACCGTCAGGATGCGGACGATCTGCTTCGGTGTTGCACCGACTGACTGCAAAACGCCGAACTGCCGTTCGCGCTCCTTCGAGGAGACCTCAAATGCCGTGTCGATCACCAGACGCAGCGCGAGTGCGAAGAAAATGACAAAGATGAAAAACAATGCAAAACAACATGCTGTCGTGTATCTGCCCGCGAGATTGATCTGGTCGAAATTCATGAGCGAATGATTGATCTCCATCCCCTCAACCTGACCGTTGTCGGAAATTGACGCCCGGAGATGCAGATTGTCGATCATCTTTTGGAAGAACTCCAATTCATTGTCCAGATAGGTATTGAACATCACCTGAACCGCATAGCCGCCGCCCGGTTTTTCCACAAGCTCGGCGCTCGCGACCTGATTCATATGCCGGATCTCGGCCGCCTGCTCGCGGGTCACATTGGTAAACATGACATGATACGGCGCTTCATCATACATCGTATCGCGCATAATGCCCATCAGCGTCGTGAAGGTCGAGAACAGCATGACCATCAGCGCGACAGCGATCATGATGCTGCATGTCGTCAGCAGCGAATGCCGCTTCTGTGCGCGGATATAGCGCCTTGCAAGCAAAGATTCAAATTTCATTGCGTTCACCGCCTTACTGTCCGGTCATCACATCGCGGGTGATTTTGCCGTCTGCGAGCGTCAGGATGCGGTCACATTGCAGCGCGATATTTTCATCATGCGTAATGATAATCATGGTCTGATTGAAGTCGCGGTTTGACTGCCGGAGCAGCGAAATGATCTCGGCGGAATTCTTGCTGTCGAGATTGCCGGTCGGCTCATCCGCGAGGATGACAGCGGGCTCGGTGAAGAGTGCGCGGCCGATCGAGACACGCTGCTGCTGACCGCCGGAGAGCTGCGAGGGAAGATGCGCTCTGCGGTCTTTGAGCTGAAGCAGATCCAGCAGATCGTCAAGGCGTTTTTTATCGGGCTTTCTGCTGTCCATGATCATCGGCAGCGTGATATTTTCCTCTGCGGAGAGCACGGGGATCAGGTTATAGAACTGATAGATCAGCCCGACCTGCCGCCGCCGGAAGATCGCGAGCCTGGTGTTATTCTGTTCGTAGACATCCTGTCCGTCGAGCCAGACTTTGCCGGATGTCGGTCTGTCCACGCCGCCGAGGATATGCAGCAGCGTTGATTTACCGGAACCCGAGGGGCCGATGACCGCGGTCATTTGGCCTTTCGGGATTGTGAAGCTGACGTCATCGAGCGCTTTGACCTGTGTTTCGCCTTTGCCGTAGGTTTTGCAGAGATGTTCAACGTTTAAGAATTCCATGGGATGACCTCCTTTTTGTTTCTGATTCTATTATAGCACATTTTTCTCACTTTTTCGTGACTTTAAAATTACAATTCTGTAATCGGCGGGGCCGACAGCCGATTCTACACCGAAATCGAAACCATGAAGGCGAAATATCCTTCTCGTCTGCGGCACGCAGTCAAGCATTCTGTTGTGATACAGGATAGGCGGCCGTGCCGGTCGGCGGGGCCGACAGCCGATTCTACACCGAAATTGGAACCATGAAGGCGAAATATCCTTCTCGTCTGCGGCACGCAGTCAAGCATTCTGTTGTGATACAGGATAGGCGGCAACGCCCGCTGGCATTGATCTAAAGTCCGCCGCCGGGCAACGCCCGGATGAATTGATCTAAAGTTCTCCAGGAAGTCAATCGCGGCAGAAGCTTTGATTTTCTCATAAAACTTATTTATAAATCGTCCGCGCCAGCGGACACCGCAACTCCTCACTCCTACCTCCTAACTCCTATCTCTCCCCCTGACTCCTTGCTCCTCACTCCCAACTCCAAACTTACTCGCTCCTTCTTCGTCAAACGAATTTTCACATGTTGAACATTGACCTTTTTACACTTATATGGTATAATATATAGTTGAGGCCGTTAGCAGCGGCAAATCCCATAGAAAG
>CAMNFV010000235.1 GCA_946537515.1 uncultured Ruminococcus sp.
TTTGGCAGGGGTTTGGGGACGGAGTCCCCATTATCAATCCGTCGGAGACACATCATAAAGATGTATCCGCTTCGCGGATGCTATTTAGAATGAGGGAAGATGCCCCGCTGCGCTATGGTTTGCGCGGCAAACCACGGGTCTTCCCTCAAACTCCCATCTTCCCGAGCCCGAACGCAAGGGGAGTTTCGATGCCTGCGGGCATCGACAAGGGCTCTGCCCCTTGACCCCGCAAACTTTTGAAAAAGTTTGATCAAAACTTTTATTATGTGGGAGCGATGAAAACGAGCCGCTCCTATTTACGCTTGTAGGAGCGGCTTCATTTTATTTCGCATAAACACGGGGATTCCAAAGGGATTCAATCCCTTTGGCAGGGGTTTGGGGACGGAGTCCCCATTACAAATCCGTCGGAGACACCACACTCACAGCAGCTCAGCGATTTCGAGGATGAGGCGTTCGGATTTCTCCCAGCCGAGGCAGGGGTCTGTGATTGACTTACCGTAGCAGCCCTCGCCGATTTTCTGAGCGCCGTCCTCGATATAGCTTTCGATCATGAAGCCCTTGACGAGCTTTTTGATATCATTGTTATAGCGGCGCATACTGAGGACTTCCTTGCAGATACGCGGCTGTTCCAGCGGATTCTTGCCGGAATTGGCATGGTTCGTGTCGATGATCGCGGCCGGATTTGCAAATTCACCGGACGCATAAAGTTCTGCAAGATGCGCAATATCCTCATAATGATAATTCGGGAGCGACTGGCCGTGCTTATTGAGATAGCCGCGCATGATCGCATGTGCGAGCGGATTGCCCTTGGAATGGACAGCCCAGCCGCGATAGATGAAGCTGTGGCCATGCTGTGCGGCGGTGATTGCGTTCATCATGACAGAAAGATCACCCGCAGTCGGATTCTTCATGCCGACCGGAATATCAAGGCCGCTTGAAACAAGGCGGTGCTCCTGATTCTCGACCGAGCGTGCGCCGACTGCGACATAGGCGAGCAGATCGTCGAGATATCTGTGGTTATCGGGATAGAGCATCTCATCGGCGCAGGAGAAGCCTGTCTCCTTGAGTGCGCGCATATGCAGCTCCCGCGTTGCGATAATGCCCTTGTAGACATCCGGCTTCGCGCCCGGATCCGGCTGGTGGAGCAGTCCCTTATAGCCCGCGCCTGTGGTACGCGGCTTATTTGTGTAGACACGCGGGATGATAAAGATTTCATCCTTGACCTGCTCCTGCACTTTGCGCAGGCGGGAGATATAGTCGAGGACAGCATCGGGATTATCCGCGGAGCACGGTCCGATAATCAGGATCAGACGATCATCCTTGCCGGTGAAGATATTTTCGATCTCGGCGGCGCGCTGCTTGACAATCTCTGCCATTTCCGGGGTGACGGGGTACATTTCTTTGGTCTCCTTCGGAATGGTTAGCTTGCGTTCAAATTCCATATTCATCATAGGGCAGAACCCGATCCCATTTTGTGAGACTTGATTCACACGAGAACGGAACCGGGCGTTCACTTCCTTTCATATTACAATTTCATGCAGATCCGGAACGGGCAGCATTTTCCGGAAACGGCCGCCCGGCTCCTGACAGTTCATATTATACAACTATCTGCATAATCTGTCAACCGTTTAACGCATAAAAGCGTTAAATCGCTAAATTTCCATGCGGGATTTTGGATTTTTCAATACAATTTGCCGTCAAAATATTGCAGCAGCAGAAGCACAACGCCGTCATAGGTATCTTCCTGCAAGACGGCAGACTGCGCAGTCCAGCCGATATCGCCTGCTTTGCCGATCGCTTCATTGACCTTCGGCATATCGTCGATCGGATGTGCATCCGCTTCATACGCTTCGGTTTCCGCATTGTCTGCGGCGTACTGAATCGCCCATGCGCGTTCACCCGGCATCGGGTAATAGCCGCAGATCTCGGCACTCAGCCGTTCGATCTCTTTCAGCTTTGCTTTTATTTCATCTTTGGGGACTGTATGAATGTCGATGTCCTCCCGCGAAGGATACGGAATGCCTTTTTCCGCGCAGACAGCTTTGCAATATTCATTCCGCGCATCATCGTAATCCTCTTGCAGATAATACGCCATTTCCATAAAGCCGGAGAGCCGCAGAAACGGATCATCACTCCGCGAGATTGCGAGCGAGGAGAGAAATGTTGCTGCATTTTCTTTGTAGAATCCCATGTGATGCGAAAGCTCATGCGCATCGGTTACAATGCCTTCCAGCGGATCCTGCGCTGTATATTTTTCATGCAGCACTTCCATTGTATAGGGGAACGTCACGCCGGCGATGTTCATGCGCTGCAAAAGATCGGAACTGAGCGCGTCCTTGACCGGGGGATAGTATCCGTTCAGACGCGGATATTCTTCCGAGAGTCTGCGCAGCGCATCATCAATCTGCGGGCGGTATGTTTCGGCAGAGGGAAAATCCACCGAGCCGTCCTCTTTGATTTCGATTTCTTCCGCAGCTGCATCGGCGCCCTCTGCGACATAACACATCAGCGCATGAATTTCCTGATAGGAAAATTCAGTCCGCTGCCCGTCAGTATTTTGTCCGAGGACAGTTCCGCGGAAGGGGACCGCCCAGACCAGCGAATAATACAGCAGACTGGCGCAGAGAATCATCAGCAGCGTTTTGAAATAGCCGACCGTGAATTTGCGGTATCCCTGCTTTCTGCGCAGAAACGGCAGCAGGATCAGGAAAATCACACCTGCAAGGATCAGCAGCGCCGCAAGTGCGATCAGGATTTCCCCGATCACAAACGGAACCTTTGCCGTCAGTCTGCCGAGAAATTCCGCCCAGTACGGATACAGATGATCGGTATACCAGTCGCAGAATGATTTGGAAAATGCGATCAGGTGCAGCAGACCGGTACATGCGAGCAGAATGATGAGAATGCGCCGGTAGTGTGATGCATGTTTCATGGTATAGTCCTTCTGATATGGCGTTGATGCATACGGGGGCTGTTTGGTGTTACTGCATTGCCTGCTTCATTGCCTTGACGAAATCCGCAATGACCGGTGCGGAATCCCTGCCGTGCTGACCGATCTGTCTGACGATCGCGGAGCCGACGATGACGCCGTCCGCGATATTTGCCATATGACCGGCCTGTTCCGGTGTGGAGATGCCGAAGCCGATCGCGCAGGGAATATCGGTATTCTCGCGGATTTTTGCGACGATCGAGTTCAGATCGGTCTGAATCTCTGAACGCATACCGGTGACACCGAGGCTGGAAACGAGATAGAGGAAGCCCTCTGCTTCCTTTGCGATCTGCGCAATGCGGTTTTCAGAGGTCGGTGCGATCAGCGAGATGAAGTCTACGCCGTGCTGCCGGCAGACCGGTGCAAATTCTTCTTTTTCCTCAAAGGGCACATCGGGCAGAATGATGCCGTCAATGCCGGTTTCTGCGCATTTGCTGACAAAACGCTCAATGCCGTAAGAGAATACAACATTTGCATAGGTCATGAAAACGAGCGGTACTCTGACATCCTGACGCAGCTCCCTGACAAAATCAAAGATCTTGTCGGTCGTGACGCCGCCTGCGAGTGCGCGGATATTGGCGCCCTGAATGACCGGACCTTCTGCGGTCGGATCAGAAAACGGAATGCCGAGTTCAATGAGATCTGCGCCTGCCTGCTCCATTGCGCGGACGATTTTACCGGTTGTTTCGAGATCGGGATCGCCGCATGTGATGAACGGGATGAATGCCTTGCCGTTTTTGAATGCATTGCGAATATTACTCATGGATATCCTCCCCTCTGTAGCGTGCGATCGCAGCGCAGTCCTTATCGCCTCTGCCGGAGATCGTGATGACAATGATCTGATCCTTGCCGAGTGTCGGTGCAATTTTGATCGCATGTGCGACGGCGTGTGCGGATTCGATTGCCGGAATGATGCCCTCGGTGCGCGAGAGATATTCAAATGCATTGACCGCTTCATCATCGGTGACGGCGACATATTCCGCCCTGCCGATATCGTGCAGATGCGCGTGCTCCGGGCCGATGCCGGGATAATCAAGGCCTGCGGAAATCGAGTAGACCGGCGCGATCTGGCCGTATTCATCCTGGCAGAAATAGGACTTCATGCCGTGGAAGATGCCGAGCTTTCCGGTGTTGATCGTTGCGGCAGTCTCAA
>CAMNFV010000236.1 GCA_946537515.1 uncultured Ruminococcus sp.
CTGCCCGCAAAGACAAAGCGCGGCTGATGATCAGTCAGCCGCGCTTCGGGAAGAAGTAGAGAGGTATTATTTATCATGTTTACAACTATAGTATAGCATAGTCCCGGAAAAAGTGAATGCACTTTTTTTCAATTTTCCGTGAACAAGCTGTGAACCTGTCAAAGGAGCAATATTTCATGTCTGAAAATTTAGTCATATTCGACAGCCACTCCCATTACACCGATCCGGCCTTCGATCCCGACCGCGACGCGCTGCTCGGCAGCTTCCCGGAGAAAGGCGTCGTCCACTGCATGGTCTGCGGTACGCAGCTTGAAGATTCTGCCGCTTCGATTGCACTCGCAGAGCGATACCCGGAGCTGATCGTCACCGCCTGCGGCATCCACCCGGAATGCCCGCTCCCGCCCGCAGATTATCTTGATTCGCTGCGTGCCCTCGCAAAGCATCCTTCCGTAAAGGCAATCGGCGAGATCGGCCTTGATTATCACTTTGAAGGCTACGACAAATCCGCACAGCAGCGCATCCTGCGCGAGCAGCTCACGCTTGCAAAAGAGCTGAATCTGCCGGTGATTCTCCATTGCCGCGATGCGATCGGCGATATGCTTTCCATTCTGCATGAATTCGCGCCGCTCGAAGGCGTTATGCATTGCTTTCCGGGCTCTCCGGAAACTGCTCGCGAGGTGCTGCAAATGGGGCTCTATATCGGCTTCACCGGTGTCATCACCTTCAAAAATGCACGCAAGCCGCTGGAAGCCCTGCGCAGTATCCCCGCCGACCGTCTGCTGATCGAAACCGACTGCCCCTATATGGCGCCTGTCCCCTACCGCGGGCAGCGCTGCGACAGTACCATGCTAACCGAAACTGCTGCTGTCATGGCACGCGAAAAAGGCCTGACGACAGAAGAAATCTGCCGCATAACCGCCGAAAATGCCGCCCGCCTCTTCCGGATCCCCGCGCTCCTGCCCCTGCAGGAATCCTGATGATAAAAAGCAGCCCGAAGGCCGATTCCTCAGAATCCCCTCCGGGCTGCTGTTTTTATAGGTTCCTTGTTATCAGGTATCGAGCTTTGCGATGATGCGCAGAATCCTGATGACGTCATCGCCTGTAATGCCGGCGGTTCCGTCCACATCTGCATTCAGCTTGCCTGCTTCGGTCACGTTCGCTTCCGTATCCTCGGCAACAAAACGCGCCAGCAGTACTGCATCGGATACATCCACCGCCTTGTCGCAGTTGACATCGCCGCGCATCAGACCGGCCGTGATCTCGGAAGAAGCAGCCGTGGTCTCGGTTGTTGTCTGCGTGGTCTTTTTGGTCGTTGCGGTCGAAGGAGAGGTCGTGTACTGAATGCCGTCAATGATCGAATCAAAGCAGGGCTTTGCCTCATACTTCTCATTGAAGAGCAGCGGCAGACGGTCTCCGCGCCAGCTCTGATCGTCCGTTGTACCCCAGAAAACGACTGCGGAAATATAATCCTTATACTTCACGATCGCGTCCATGATATCGCTGTAATACTTTGCCTGAAGCTTCTCGCCGTTGGCGACCTCCTGGTCATAGGTGCAGTCCAGCTCTGTGATCTGGAGATCAAGGCCGAGCTCGGTGTACTTCTTCAGCGCGTTTTCATACTGCTGAACATACGGGAACGGATCTGTGGTCTTATTGTTTGTGACATTCAGATGCGACTGAAGGCCGATGCCGTCGATCAGGCCCTTTGCCTTCAGATCCTTCGCCATTTTGATAATGGCTTCCTGCTTGCCCTGCATATACTCGTTGTAATCGTTGTAGTAGAGCTTGGTTCCCTTCGGTGCATATTTTCTTGCATATTCAAACGCAGGCTCAATAAAGGAGTTATCGCCGAAGATTGCAACCCATGCAGAAGAACCGTTGCTGTCCTCATACTTACCTGCCAGACGCGGTGTACCGCCGTCCTCCCAGGCCTCATTGACAACGTCCCATGCATAGAAATCAATATCGGAATACTCTGCTTCCAGCACCTCAAAAACGCCCTTGATATAGTTCTCCATGCGCTTGAGCATGGTTTTCTTATCGACGAGCTTGCCTTCCTTGGTATAATCGTCCGTAAAGAACCAATACGGTGTCTGGCTGTACCAGACGAGAACATGTCCGCGCACCGGCAGATCGTGTTCGCGGCAGAAATCAAGGATGATCTTTGCAGCGCCGTTGAGCTTGACCTGCGGAGCGGTATTGTCGCCGGTCTCTTTGTAATATTCGAGCGTTGCCTTCTGGTCGAGCATGTTTTCCGGCTTGAGCTCATTGCCGAGCGTCAGGGAATTATAATGCTTGAGCACCAGATCCTGCGTGGATTTCGGAGAAAGTTCCTTCGCCGTAACCGCGCCGCCGATCTTGAAATAATCGGCATAGACATCCTTCAGCGACGGAATATCCTGCTGGATCTCATAGACAGGCGCAGCCGTCAGCGAGAAATCATCGACCCACATATCAGCCTTATCGTTGCCCTCAATATAGATCGAAACATCCTTCATGCTGCTGGTAAAGCTGAATTTCGTGACCGGGATCTGCACCCACTTGCCGTCGCTGTTGATCTGCGCGAGGTTGTCGTAGTGCTGTTCGCCTTCCTCATCGGTATACTGCATACTCAGGCGCACGGTATTATACCACTTCATTTTTACCCATGCGGTCGCGAGATACTGTACACCCGGCTTGCAGCCGAGGCTTTCGAGTGAAACAGAAGGACCGTTCCAGCCCTCCGAACGCTCGGTTACGGACATGCAGGTCTTTCCGTCATGTGCATCGTCGGTACAGGCCGCAATGACGGACGTATCCTCATCTCCGCGTTTGGAAAACGCCTTGACGTCACCGTCTTCAAAATCTGTGACGAGCAGTTCACCCTCTGCGGCACTGGAATCGAGGACCGGCATCCCCTGCAGTGCCAGCAAGCCGCTCAGCAGAGCAGCCGTTGCTTTCTTGGAATACTTCACAGTAGTTCCCCCTCCTAATAAAATTCCCCGCATATGCGGTCAATTTTATTATAGCATATTCCCGAGCGGATTACAAGAGCGCAAGGCATAGAGTTTTTGTATACCCTGCATAAGTGAAAGCGAATATCATCGCAAAAAATGGGCATTTCAACGCAAATTTCGCAATAATTAGCGGTCGCGGCGGTGCGTCCTGCACAAAAGAAAAGCTGCCGGAATCGCTTCAGGCATATTCCGGCAGCTTCGCTGTATTCACTTTACCGGGATAGATTCCCGCTCAAAAACGGCTTACTGATTCCAGCTCTCCAGCTCCTTATAGAGGCCGAGATAGAGCTCCGCAGAGGATGCCCAGCTGAAATCTGCTTCCATTGCCTGCTTCTGAATCTTTGCCCAGAACGGCTTATTCTCGTAAGCGCCCTTTGCACGCAGGCACGCTCCGAGCATATCATGTGCGTTATAGGTCTTGAAGGTGAAGCCGGTGCCGTTCTCGCCGCCTGCATCGCGGACGGAATCACGCAGACCGCCGGTCTCACGGACGATCGGCATTGTGCCGTAGCGCATTGCATACATCTGTGCGAGGCCGCAGGGTTCACTCTGCGAAGGCATCAGGAACATATCACAGCCGGCATAGATACGGCGTGCAAGCTGCGGATAGAATCCGAGCGTTACGCTGACAGCCTGCGGATAGCGCCATGCCATTTCCTTGAAGAAATCCTCATAGACGCGCTCACCGCTGCCGAGCACGGCAAAATGGAAGCCGTCGTGAACCATTTCCTCAAAGACATAGCGGATCAGGTCGATGCCCTTATGCGCTACGAACCGTGTGCAGATGCCGATCAGCGGCTGATCGTCCTGCGGCAGGCCGAGTTCTGCCTGAAGTGCACGCTTACAGGTCAGCTTGCCGGCCGGATCGTCCGCGCTGTAATGCGCATAAGGCGGTGCGAGTGCATCGTCTGTTGCAGGATTATAGCTGTCAACATCAATGCCGTTGAGGAAGCCCGTCAGCTTATACTGCTTATTGGTCAGCGCACGGTCAAGGCCATGCGAATACCACGGATCGAGAATCTCCCAGGCATAACTCGGGGAAACCGTCGTGATCTTGTCTGCGGTTTCGATCGCGCCCTTCATCATATTGACATTGCCGTCGTATTCCAGCAGATTTGCGTGATACATCGGAATGCCCATGA
>CAMNFV010000237.1 GCA_946537515.1 uncultured Ruminococcus sp.
CACGGCCGTTCTTGGTAGAGCCAACGCCCTTCTTGTGAGCGAAGAACTGCATGCTAATACGCAACATTTGAATTGCACCTCCGTTTTCAAAAGTGGTGGCTGCCCGAAGCCGTTTGAGAGGCTAAATCCGCCTTTCAGGCTTTGCACTTCTTCAGCTTAACGGAAAGCATTCCGTCAAAATCCTCTGCGAGTGCCTGCATATGAATGAGCAGCCCGTGCAGGAGTTCCGATTGCACAGGATCCGGCGCATCGAGCCGGAAACCGAGTGTGTTCTCCGCAGTTTCGGAAGGCTGTTCCGTAATTGTGACAGCGGCGCCGAAGCACTCTGTCAGCGTATTACAGGTCAGCTGGACAGCGGAAGAAACCGCCGCACAGAGGATCTGACCGCTGGGGTCGTCCTCCGTATACCCGGCATGTCCCTTTACGGTGCAGCTGATGAGCATCCCGTTTTTCTGCGTGAACGAAGCCTGAAGCTTCATATCCCGTGCTTATTTGCTGATTGTCTCGATGCGGACCTGCGTGAACGGCTGTCTGTGGCCCTTTGCACGCTTCTGACCGCACTTCGGCTTGTAGGTGAAGACGCGGATCTTCTTGCCCTTGCCGTTTGCGAGCACCTTAGCGGTAACGGTTGCGCCGTCAACGGTCGGTGCGCCGATCATCAGACCGCTCTCATCGCCGACTGCTGCGACCTGATCGAAGGTGACGGTATCGCCGACCTCAGCTGCGAGCTTCTCAACACGAACGATGTTGCCCTCCTCAACCTTCAGCTGCTTGCCGCCTGTCAAAATGACTGCATACATGGTATTCTTGGCACCTGCCTTTTCCATAAACTCGCTGCGAACGGTGCGCGTATGATCCGGAAACGGGCATACTGCGGCTTCAACCGTCCAACATGCGGCTCTACCATTATACAGGATTTTCACGATTTTGTCAATAGCTGACGAAAAGCTGCCGGTATAAATTGCGGCAGCTTTTCGCGTCAATTTTAGTGATTCTCACAGTTTCTGTTCAAACTGTTCCTTCGTCAGGAGCTTTGCGATATACCGCAGAATGCGGGTCGTATCATCGCCTGTGAGGCCGGCTTTTCCGTCGCAGTCAGCATTCAGCTTGCCGTCTGCGCTCACATCAGCTTCCGGATCCTCCGCAATAAACCGCGCCAGCAGAACCGCATCAGAAACATCGACAGCCTTGTCGCAGTTGACATCACCGAGCAGAGCCGCAGATTTCGGCTGACTCCCGGATTCCGACGTCGTCGGCTTGGTCTCAGTTTTGGTGGTTTCGGTTGTCTGGGTGGTGGTTTCTGTTTTCTTTGTGGATGCAGTCGTTGCGGTTGTCTGCTTCACTTCCGGCAGCTCCGGATCATAGGTTTTCCAGTCCGGCAGTTCATCGAGCGTGATGCAGTAATCGCTGGTATAGATCTTTTTCAGCTCATCGGCGCCGGTCAGCTCTGTGAGATAGCGCTGATACCACGGGCAGAAATAGAGCCACGCCGCCTTGTCCTTCCGGAGATTTTCCAGCGACGGGATCGTATCATTCTCGCTCATGACGACCATTTTCTGTCCCTTGGTCTGTGCGACCATAGTATAGAAGGACGCAGCGATTGCGCTGTAATTCGGATCATTGTTATTGATCGCATTGTACTTGTCAATGCCCTGGAAATCGACATAATCGTCGCCCGGATACCACTCCGCGGCATGTGCAGAGGTTGAGCTCGTCCAGATCCAGAGGAGATTATGCAGATTATATTCCTTCGTCAGTTTGTCATAGAGATAGTGATAGAGATTAACGCAGGCTTCCGGACCTTCGGCACCCCACCAGAACCATGCACCTTCCGCCTCATGCAGCGGCCGGAACAGGATCGGAACGCCGGCATCTCTTGCCTTGCCGAGCTGCTCCGCGAGCAGTTCGATGTCCTTATTGATGACCTCATTCTCCCAGGTTCCCGCCTTGACGGCATTCGTCGCGCTGAACGTGGTGAAATTGCCGCCGTTCGCCGCAGATTCAACATAGAATGCAACATCCTTGCTGCCCTTTTCCGTCGGGACATTCCAATGGTAGGTGACGGTCGGGATGCCGCCCTTCTCCTTATACCACGCGACAACACGCTCCGGCGCATCATCAAAATAGGGCGATGTGGTATTATAGAAGAGGAAGTCGATGCCGCGGATCGCCGGCTGTTTACCGGTTGTCTTCTGAATATACTCAAACTCCACTTCATTGTCTACGAGGTAGTCGATCGGGAGTCCCTGCGATTCCTGCGCATTCTTATTATAATTGTGCGAGCCGCAGTATTCCTGCTGACCGGAGAGAATCTGCTTGCCGTAGACCGAGCGCAGATAGGCATAGAGCTTCCGTGCTTCCGGCGATGCATCCGGATCGCAGGGTGCCGCTGCCGGATCAAAGCTCGTCAGATAGGCAGGCGCATCGGAGATCGTCAGGTAATCGAGGAAAGTATAGCCCCAGTAGCTCTTGATCTGGATCGTATTCTCGCCCTTATTCAGATGCACATAGCCTGCGGGGAGCATCTCCCAGCCCTTGCCGGAATTGAACGGGAACAGAACCTCGCCCTGCGATTCGCCGTTGACCAGCAGATACTGTGTCTTATCGGGCTTTTCCGGATTGCCGAAGCATTGGATATAGCAGAGATCGAGCGCATAGTAGCCCTCTTTGTCCATATTGACCGTGACAGTCACGGCAGCGTCTTTGCGGTCGATATAGACATAGCTGTCGCCCGACCAGCCTGACATATCGCAGACATTGCCGAAGCCGTCCTCGTCGATCTGCTCCCAGGTGATCGGTTCGCGGTTTTCGCAGTCCGTAAGCGTGCCGCTCTCGAACTCGACCTTGATGACCTTGCTGTCCGCCGCGGATGCAGTTCCGCATGGCATGGCAAGGGCGCCGGCAGCGAGCACAGCCGCTGTCAGCATTGCTGTTTTCTTGTGTGTTTTCATCTTTGGTAACCCCTTTAATATAATATATATTTGTTCAAAGCCGGTTCTTCCGGCCTTATAACCTAGTAGTGAGGAGTGAGGAGTTGCGGTGCGGCTTCGCCGCGATTTCAAAATCATGCGCGAAGCGCATACCTTATCTCCTAACTCCTATCTCCTAACTCCTATCTGTTTTTCGTGCCGCGAAATAATATCTATGGATACGACCGCAGACCGCACCCTTCTCTTTGATCTCTGCTTCTGTTTTCACCAGCTGCGGAAAGCAGCGATCGACCGAAAAACCGGTAAATTCCCATTCTATGACTTTTGCAAACCAGATCAGCGCCGCTGTATCATAAAAGCGGATCGGTCTGTATGCCTCATCTTTTTCAAGGATCTCAAAGCCCGCTTCACGGAACCGTGCAAGCTGAATTTCAAGCTGCTGCTCCGGGAACGGCGGTTCTGCATCCGGCAGCAGCCGTGTGACCAGTTCACGGTCATTTTCCGCGCCGACCTGCTGTGTCAGAAAGATGCCGCCCGGCTTCAGCACACGCCAAAGCTCTGCCGCATCGTATGCGCCGTGCCGGTTCAGCACCAGATCAAAAGACGCATCGGCAAAGGGCATCGCTTTCGGATCGCGCATCTCGCGGAAGTCGATCCCGAGCGGCAGCAGGCGCTCTCTGCAAAGTGCAGTATTCGGCGCCCAGCCTTCTGTTGCGGCAGTCCGTTCATACGGATGCTTCAGCGACAGCAGAAATTCACCGCCGCCCGTGTCCATATCAAGCAAATGCAGATCGTCACGCCGGTACTGCTGCACCAGCGCTGCAAAATCCCACGGCAGCAGATCGTCGCCGTCGTCCCATTTGCCCGCGATCTCGCTGAAATCCCAGCCTTTGATCTGTGCGCGGCGTTCAACCGCCTGCCAGACCGCTTTTTGTTCGTTCAGGTTCATTGCAACTGCTCCTTTTCATATAGGGATTGATATGAAAGCGCAGTCTGGCGCGGAAGCCGCGCTGCAAATGATCTAAAGCCCGCCGGAAGTTCACCTGTTGCTTTCGCATCATAAATAGCCCCGCCTTATTCAGGCACACGGACCTTATTCTGTAATCCTCGCCTTCGGCGGGCTTCAGATCAGCGGCTGTCGGCACTGCCGGCCTCCAGCTCCATGATCATATCAACTCTGCGCTGATGTCT
>CAMNFV010000238.1 GCA_946537515.1 uncultured Ruminococcus sp.
TCCGGGTCTACGCAGGTGTATCCGTCCGGATCAAACCGTTTGACGTCGATCTCTTCATCGACTGTCAGCGAGGTCAGCTCGAAATAGCCGTTGCGTGTGCCGTCCGGATCAAATGTCTCATAGTCCAGCAGAATGCCGGTTTCCACATCAACAGAGAGCTTGCAGCGGCCATCCTGAAAGCTGCCTTCAAGGACAGCGCACATTCTGCCGAGCCGGATCTCCGTGCCTGTGACCTGCCATTTTTCAAAATTACCGAGTACTGACATTGCATAAACCTGCGGGAACAGACTGTTGCTGCAGATGCCGGGGGACAATGAAACAGGTCTGATTATGCCGAAAGATTCGCCGTTTTCATCTACCCATGCGCGGTCATTGTCGCTGACAATCACATCATTCTGAAGATTTGTGAGCATCGGGTTCTCTCGCGTCATATAGGTTTTGGGTTCTGAATACACAATATATTCCGTGTCATCTTCCGTGTCATCGGCAAGAAAAATCTCACTGGTATTCTGTCCGGGCGAATCCTGACGTTCATAGGCTGTATGGCTCTCCAAATCCAGCTGAAACTCTACTTCAGTCTCGCCGTCCGGTATCGCGTATTTCATGGTGCCTTCCGCGGTGCGGTAATAATCAATGCTGTTGAGCATCATGTGGTAGAGATAGCTTTTCGCTTCGAGGTCATTATAGTCTGCATCGGAATCTGCCGAAAAATACTTGTCAATATAGATTTGCTTGTCGATAATTGCAGGCTTGCTGCCGTTCTCAATGAAGCGCTGATTTCCGGCGATTCTGACTGCTTCCGCCTCATCAGCCGTACCGTTGCGCGGCGGTTCGTGCAGCTCCAGCGGGACATATTCGGGCGCGGACAGGGGCGCAAGCGTTTCCTGCTGTACTTCTGTGACATCAGCCGGCTGTTGTCCGGATGTCAGAACAGGCTGATTCTTCCGGCTTTCATGCAGCATCACGCCGCCGAATCCGACTGCAAACAGCAGACAGGCTGCCGCAACGATTCCGGAAAATGCATATGGATGCGCTGCTTTTTTCGGTGATTTGGCTTGCTTTATCCCGACGACGGATGCTGTTTTCATTTGTGACCCTTCCGTATCACACATCGTCGTATCTGCCAGGCATTCGTCGATCAGATCCGCAGGCACATCGCGCAGCGCCTGCATGAGATCGAGTGCTTTCATAATAACTCCTCCTTTCTGAGGTAACTTTTGAGTTTGTTTCGCAGGCGCAGCAGCGTCATTTTGACGGCGCTGACGCCCATTTGATTGTGCTCCGCAATCTGCTGCACGGATTCCGACAGGTAATATCGCTGCATGAAGATGCGCCGGTGTTCCGGTGACAGCGTCCGGAGCCACGCGGTCAGGGCTTCGGTCAGCTCGCGCTGTTCGATCTCCCGTTCCACATGTGTATCCGAGGGGATAATTTCGCTGAGCTCATCGAGGGCGGCTGTAAATTGCGTACCGCCGCGCTTGATCCGGTGCGTATGTTCATATTTTTTGATCGCGATCCTGCCGGTCAGTGCAGTCACATAGGCACGCAGATTTTCAGGTTCCTGCGGCGGGATAGAATCCCAGACGGCGAGCAGCATATCGCTGAGCACCTCTTCTGCATCCTCACGGCTTCCGGTCATGCGGTATGCGATCTGATAACAGAGCGCCCCGTATTGCGTCCGGATTTGCGCCAATGCGGTTTCATCCCGCTTCTGCAGCAGCGAAATGATCATGTTGTCTTGCTGCAAGATCTCACCTCCCTCTGCATATGTAGTCCCGAACGGTGAGAATCGGTCACATATCTTTTTTATAAAAAACGAAAAACGCCGCCCGAAAGCCGGACGGCGCATATCGTATCTGCAATTACTGCTTCTTCTGCTTGCTCTCGCACTGCTGATTTGCAATGCCGCAGCTCGTCTTGCACGCAGACTGGCAGGAAGTCTGGCATTCGCCGCAGCCGCCGTTCTTTGCGCTCTCGCAGAGGCTGCGAGTTTCGATGGTCTGGATATGACGCATGATAAAGTCCCTCCTTCATCGGATTGTCTGCGGAAACGTCCGCAGCGTGAGGGTGCCGAATGGCACATTTACTCCTTTGTATTATAGCATATTTTTGCAGAGAAGTCAAGCAGGAAACCGGAAACCGCAATCTTTCCTGCAAAAAAACAAAGATTCAGGCGAAAATGACTTGCATTTTCTGAAAATATATGGTAAAATAATAGAGTTTGGAACACGCTTTGCTGCGTGATATCAGATCAGAAAGGAAGAAACTCACATGAAGGTTGCAAATATGCTCGGAGAGCGTTTCAAGAACGCCCCGAAGGACTGTGTGATCGAGAGCCATGCGCTGATGATGCGCGGCGGCTACATGAAATACATGGCGAACGGAATTTTTTCGCTTTTTACGCCTGCAAAGCGCATTATGCGCAAGATCGAGCAGATCATCCGCGAGGAAATGGATGCTGTTGACGGTCAGGAAGTCATGTTCCCGGTTGTCATGCCGGCTTCTCTCTGGGAGGAATCCGGCCGCTATACCAGCATCGGCAGTGAGATGGCGCGCTGGAAGGATCGCTCCGGCAATCCGATGGTGCTCGGCATGACGCACGAAGAGGCTGCTGTGCATCTGGCAAGAGATACGGCGCAGTCCTACGCGGATTTCCCGTTCATGATTTATCAGATTCAGACCAAGTTCCGCGATGAGCCGCGTGCAAGAGGCGGCCTGATCCGCGTCCGTGAATTCACGATGAAGGATGCATATTCCTTCCACACCTCTCAGGCAGATCTTGAGCGTTACTATGCGCGTGTTTACGATGCATACAACCGTATTTTTACGCGCTGCGGCTGCAAGAATTTCATCTCTGTTCAGTCGGATTCCGGCATGATGGGCGGCAGCATTTCCCATGAGTTCATGCTGCTGACTGAGGTCGGTGAAGATACGCTTGCGATTTGTGACTGCGGCTACCGCGCCAATATGGAAGCAGCGGTTGTCAGCGTGACGAATGAGCCCGGCGAAATCGCACCGCTGACCAAGGTTTCCACACCGGATATCAAGACGATCGACGATCTGAAGAACTTCCTGCATATGGATGAGAAACAGCTTGCAAAGGCGGTTGTCTACCAGAAGAATGAGGATGACAGCTTCATTATTGCATTCATCCGCGGCGACCTTGAAGTCAATGAGACCAAGCTGCGCAATTATCTCGGCTATGAGATTCATCCGGCAGTTGAGATTCCGGCAGAGAGCGGCATTGTCCCGGGCTTCATCGGTCCGGTCGGTCTGCCGAAGAATATCAAGGTCGTTTACGATGCATCGCTCAAGGGCATTGAGTGCCTGGTTTGCGGCGCAAATGAGCTCGATACCCACTATACCGGCCTGAATGTCAAGCGCGATCTCGGCGACGTGGAATATGTCGATGTTGCAAAGACCTTCGCAGGCGCGATCTGCCCGGAGTGCGGCAAGCCGCATATCCATATCGAAAAGGGCATCGAGATCGGCAACATCTTCCAGCTCGGCAAGAAGTACACCGAATCTATGGGCATGACTTATCTCGACGAGAACGGCGACCGTCAGGTTCCGATCATGGGCTGCTACGGCATCGGCGTCGGCAGACTGTGCGCATCGGTTTGCCAGGAGAGCCATGATGACTATGGTCCGATCTGGCCGATCAGCATTGCACCGTGGCAGGTTGAGGTCTGCAATCTCCGTGTTGATGATCCGGCGGTCAAGGAAACGGCTGACCGTCTGTATGCAGAGCTGCTTTCCCTCGGCGTTGAGGTGCTCTATGATGACAGAGACATTCGTCCGGGCGCGATGTTCGCAGATGCTGACCTCTTCGGTATTCCGCTCCGTGCGGTCGTCAGCCCGAAGTCGCTTGCAAACGGCGGCATCGAAATTTCTGCGCGTGACAAATCCTTCAAGGAGACTGTTTCGGCCGCAGATGCCGCTATCTGGCTGCGCGACAAGGTCGTTGAGATGCTCAACGCCTGATCCGTAATACAAAAAGCCGTGAAATCTAAGCTGATCCTTAGGTTTCACGGCTTATTTTATTGGATGAC
>CAMNFV010000239.1 GCA_946537515.1 uncultured Ruminococcus sp.
CCCTCTGGCGGAGTTTGAGGCGGAGCCTCATTTATGATCCGTCGGAGACACCGCTCTCATTCACCATAATAATGATCGCCGAAGAGATCGCCCTGCCAGCGCAGCAGAATGACAGTTGTATTATCCTGCGCACCGGAACGCTGTGCGAGTGCTTCCGAGGTCAGGAGCTCCGCGGCCCGCTGCACATCCATTTTATGCTCAACGGCAATGCGGCAGATCGTCTCCTGATCGAGTGTTTTATAGAGTCCGTCGCTGCAGAGCAGCAGCATATCATTCGGCAGCAGTTTAAGCGGCTGCGCATTGATCTCCATCATTTTCATATCCTGCATCCCGAGATAGCTTGTCAGCGCATCGCGTCTTGTGGGATCCTCCGCAGCCTCCTCCGGGGTAATTTCTCCGGCAAGGATGCGCTCTTTCAGCAGCGCTTCATAGTTATGCTCCTTACAGCAGGGATAGGCTTCGCAGTCCCGCAGCAGATAAATGCGGCTGTCTCCGACCGAAAGCCAGCTGACCATATCCTCACGGATCAGCACGGCAATCAGCGTCGAACCTGCATGAAGCGGTTTCCCCTCTGCATCGGTCAGCGAAAGCACCGCCTGATTGGCCGCATGGGCTGCCTGCTGAAAGAACAGCGCCGGTTCCGTGACCGGAGAAGCCTGTTTATAACAGTCAAAGAGCAGCGAAACCGCGGTCTGACTGGCAAGCTCACCGCCGTTTAGGCCGCCCATGCCGTCGCAGAGAACGGCAAAGCATTCATGCGCTTCGGAATAAATCTCGACGCGGCAGGCATCCTGCTGTGTCGGGCGCGTTCCGGGGATCGAGGAAGCACCGGCTTCGAGCATCGGCAGCGCGGGCGTAATGGATACGGTCGCCATGGCATCTGTCCTTTCGCGTTACGGTTCAACGCCGAGCAGGAATACGCAGCTGTCAGCAGCAAGCGAAATCTTCTGCCCCGGCGGAATCTGATAGACATACTGACTTTGCAGCGCCGTCCCGTTGACCTTGGTGCCGGTCTCGGAGACATCCTGCAAGAAGAAGAGATTTTTCCCGGAATCATACCGGACGAGGCAATGCACCCCGCTGACCTTTGCATATTTTGCGAGGACGACATTGCTGATCTGCGTCGAACTGCCGACCTTCAGCTCCAGATCCGGAATCAGCATCCAGCGATTGCCGCGCTGTTCCCCGGATATCACTTCCAGATAAGGCCCTGCGGGCTTTTTGGTGACAGCTGCCTTCTGTTCCGGCTGCGCTGTCTGCCGCTGTGCGGGCTGCTGCTGCGGCTGTGCAGTCTGAGACTGCTGCAAATAGGGTTTGAGCGCTTCGAGCAGTTCCCGCATACTCTGAATCCGGTGATTGAGATTGACGCAAAGTGCGCGGTCGATGACTTCCGCGAGTCCGTGCGGGCATTCCGGTACAAGCGTATCCAGCAGCGGACATGCATGTCCCTGCAAACGGTCGGGCGCATCCGGAACAGTCACACCGGCCGTGACAAAATAAAAGGTCGAGGCAAGCGCATAGACATCGGTCCAGGGGCCCTGTTTACCGCGGGAAGAATACTGCTCCGGCGGCGCATAGCCGGGCTTGAGCAGGACGGACATATTCTGGCTCTTCTCGCTGATATAGCTTCTGGCATTGCCGAAGTCGATCAGATAGGCCTCGCCCGCGTGGTCGATCATGATATTTTCCGGGCTGATATCGCGGTGCAGCAGCTTGCCCTTTTCATGCACGATCATCAGCGATTCCGCGATCCGGCTGATGATCTTCAGCGCCATATCGACGGGAATCTTTTTATTCATGCGGCGGTACAGTTCTTTGAGATGACAGCCGTCCAGGAACGGCATGACAAAATACGCGGTCGAATTGGCATAGAAATAATCCGTGACATCGACAATCGCGTGAATATTGCGCAGCTGCATGAGGATCATGGCTTCCTCGGTGAAGCGCTTCTCGGCGTGCTGAAAGACCGGCAGATCTTCCTGCATATTGAGCTGCACGGTGATCCTGTCCGCAGCACGGCAGGCAATGCCGTTCGGCATGAATTCCTTGACGGCACAGAGCTGATTGTTATAGATATCGTAGGCTTTATAGGTGATGCCGAAGCCGCCGGAGCCCAGCACGCGCCCGATCAGATAGCGCTCATGCAGCGTTGTGAAGGCCGGGAGCACGCCGCGGCCGTCATTGTCATGATCCTTGACATATCCGCAGGACGCACAGCCCTGCGCAGAATAGGTTTCCTGAAAGCATGAGGGACACATCCGCGTCAGATCCAAAGCAGCTCACGCCCCTTTCTGTTTGAATTCAGATGAACCGTCTTACGCTTCATCATCTTCTGTCCATTGAAAGCTGCCGTCACAGAGCGGCTGAAACAAAAATTCCGTTTTGCCGCAGACGATTCTGCATTTTGACCGCAGTACCGTGACGGTTTTCGTGACGGGTTCGCCGTCAAGCGTGACCGCAGCGGAAGGCGTTTCGAGCTTCAGCAGATACTGATTGCCCCGCGCATCATAGACAATCCGCACGGCGCGTTCATCGGCAGTCTCGCAGAATCCCGTGATGCTGTTGATGCCGGCGTGCAGCGTATGATCGGTGCCGCGGCGGCTGCCTGTGAGGATGACCGTCCAGCCGACTGCCGGCGAGATTGCATGATTTTGCAGAATGCCGACTGTCATTTCCGCATCCTCTGCCGGGACGGTCGCCGTATAGACTTCCGGCACCGGTACAGCGCCGGGCTTCACATCGGCAAATCCGACGGAATCCGCCATGCCGCGCGCTTCCAGATCGGTATATGCATGATTCTTCTGAAATGCGCTGTTATGATCGCAGTGCGGACATCTTTTATATTTCTCGTCATTGTAATAATGACCGTTCTCGCATTGTTTCACACCCATGATTTTCACCGTTCCAAAAAGATCCGCTCAGCAGAGCCAGACCCCGATTGCAGAATAATTATCCATTTGCGCTTCCTGCTTTGCGCCGTTTGCAAGGACGACATCGCGCATGGAGCAGAGCCATTGCTCCGGCGAATCCGCAGCCTTGAGGAGCTTCTCCATCTGTTTTTCCTCGATGAGCTCCCAGAAGCCGTCCGAGCAAAGTAAATATGCATCACCTCTGGATGCATTCACAGCCTTTGCGATTTCATATTTCGGCGTTTCCCATTCCGCCCCGATGACGCGCAGAAGGCGGTTTCTGTCCGGATGATGCCGGATTTCCTTTTCCTTGATCTGACCGGCAGAAACGAGCATCTGCGGGACACTGTGGTCAAGGGTTCTGCGGCTGACCTTTCCCCGCCGGAAATGATAGAGCCGCGAATCTCCGATGTGTCCCCACTGGACAGTTTTCTCGGAGACCGCGAGCACGGTCAGCGTTGTTTTCATGCCGCTGCGGAAGTTTTCGCTTTCCTGTTCTGCGATGACATTCTGCTGGGCGGCGGTAAAGGCATCGGCGAGCCATTCTCCGAGGTCATTGCCGGAAAACTTCTCAGCCATACTGCGGACTGTCTCGACGGCAAGCGAAGACGCGACCTCACCGCGGCCGTGACCGCCGAGTCCGTCTGCTAAGATGAAGCATTTGAACTGCGGTGCATCGGCGACCCCGACGCTGTCTTCATTGTGATCTCTGCCGCCGTCTGCGGACAGGCTGTAATATTTCAGTTCCATAGATTCTTCAGCGAATCGCTGCTCCTTTCCGGAAATCCGTCCTGCCGCAAAGTCTGCGCGGGCAGCAAACGGTTCCGATCTGCACGTAAAATCTTCGATTTTATACTTATTATAAGTATTATTATATCACAAACAATACGCCAAGTCAATTAACTGAAAGCAACCCGACTATTAGAAATAATTTCAACATTTTTGTATAAATCACCGAATATCCATAATAATTTTCGTACACCTTGCCCTGCCGGCGGGCAGCGCCCGCGGGTATTGATCTAAAGTCCGCCGGCAGGGCGGGCAGCGCCCGCAGGTATTGATCTAAAGTTCGCCATGAGCGTGATGAAAGAATGCTGCGTGAGGAGTCTTTTGCAGCTTCTGAACATTCGCT
>CAMNFV010000240.1 GCA_946537515.1 uncultured Ruminococcus sp.
GACCCCGCAAACTTTTGAAAAAGTTTGATCAAAACTTTTATGATGCTGTGCGCCGTAAGAAAAGCCGCCCCAATTTGCTTGATTGGAGCGGCTTCATTGGCAAAGAAAACCCCCGGCTCAGCCGGGGGTTCAAAAAAGCTTTAGCTATGGAGAGAAAAAGACCTCCTGTGTTATAATGGAGTTAAGGTCTGCCAACCTAACTAAAATAACACAGGAGGTATCGTCATGACAAGGGACGACATAAGTAGTTTAGCACATTCTAAGTGGAATTGCAAGTATCATGTAGTATTTGCGCCCAAATATCGGAGAATGGTGATATACAACCAGATAAAGGTCGATATAGGGAAAATACTAAGAAAGCTCTGCGAACAAAAGGGAATAGAGATCATCGAGGCAGAGTTATGTCCCGATCATATCCATATGCTGATAGCAATACCGCCGAAATTCAGTGTGGCACAGATAATGGGCTACTTGAAGGGGAAAAGCTCACTAATGATATTTGACCGTCATGCCAATATGAAGTACAAGTACGGAAATCGACATTTCTGGTGCAGGGGATATTATGTGGATACAGTAGGCAAGAATACCAAGAGAATCGCTGAGTATATCCGGAATCAACTGCAAGAGGATATTGCCAATGACCAGTTGACGCTGTTTGAAAACATTGATCCGTTTACCGGAGAAAAGTATAAGAAAAAATAATACCCCTTAAGGGGTGGCTGAGAATGAAATGCAGTTGGCAGACCTTTCTCAGCCCCTTAAGGGGCAGTGTCAGTAATAAGCCCTTATAGGGCTTTTGCAAACCACCCGTTCAACGGGTGGTTTTGATTCTAATCACACATAAACATGGGATTCCAAAGGGACAAGTCCCTTTGGCGGGGTTTGGGGCAGCGCCCCATTATAAATGCATCGCAGATACCGCTTTCTTTCAGCCGGTCAGGCGGGCGATGCGGCTGCTTGTATCTGCAAGCACCTCTTCCGGGGTGATGCCGATGTGATATTCGCCGTTTTCATAGAGAATCTTTCCGGCGCACATTGTCAGCATGACATTGCAGCGGTCGCCGTTGAGGACAAGGCTCTCCGGGATATGATGCGTCGGCTGAAGATTCGGCGCGTGCAGATCAATTTCGATGAGATCCGCCTGCTTGCCGACCGCGAGGATATCGCAGTCTTTGAGACCCATTGCCTGTGCAGAGCCGACCGTCGCGGCACGGAGCATCGCAGCAGCCGGAATCGCCGCAGCATCCATATGACGAAGCTTTTGCAGCACGGTTCCGAGATACATTTCGCGGAACATATCCAGCGCATTATTGGAAGCGGCGCCGTCCGTTCCAAGTGCAACATTGACGCCCTCGGAGAGCGCTTCCTTCAGCGGGGCAATGCCGCTTGCGAGCTTCGCGTTGGAAGCAGGGCAGGAGATCATCCAGAGGCCGTTGCGCTGATAGACTGCGCGGTCTTTTTCATCGAACCAGACGCCGTGGAAGCCGCCGCCGCCGTATTCCCAGAGTCCGATGGACTCAAAATACTGTGCAGGCGTTGCGCCGTGACGCTCGATGCATTCCAGCTGTTCCTTTTCGGTCTCGCTGATGTGGGTATAGACGGGCTCTTTTTCCGCCTGTGCAAGTTCAGCGACACCGCGGTGCAGGCTTTCATCACTCGTATATTCCGCATGGAAGCCGAGCCGGTAGCCGATGCGCGGGTGGATATTCCGGAACTTCTGAAACTGATCGTTCAGGCGTTCGACATCTTTTGCGGAGCCGTTGATGCTGCCGCAGAGAATGCCGCGCAGACCGCACTCAATCGCGGCCTGAACGGTGCTGTCCGGATAGAAATACATATCAAAAAATGCGGTCGTGCCGGATGCGATATATTCGAGATTCGCAAGGCGGTCAAAGGCGTAGACATCCTCGGGTGTCAGCCGGTCCTCATAGGGAAAGACCTTTTCAAAGAGCCATGTTTGCAGCGGGACATCCTCTGCAAAGGAGCGCAGGAAGGTCATTGCGGAATGCGTATGTGCATTCTTGAAGCTCGGCATCAGCAGATTTCCCTTCACGTCGATCTCGCGTTCAAAGGCAGGCAGTTCTTCAGGTGTTTTACCGATATAGCAGATTTTGTCGCTGTCAGTCCAGAGCTCTCCGTCCTGCACGGCGCAGTCCTGTTCCATTGTCATGATTTTTGCATTGTAAAACCGGATCATAGTGATATCCTTCTTTCCTTGGAGTGACAACAGTTTCGCCGCGGATACCGGCGTATCTGTGCTTTCATTATACTGTAATTCGGGAAATCTGTCAATAGAAACGCCATAGTATTTCCGCGTAAAATCAGAAATACTATGGCATTTTTGATTGAATTATTTTCGTTCATTCGGCCCGGGGACAATCGTCAGACCGGAGCCGCCCTGCGGACGAACGCCGGGACCCTGCGGCGGACGCGGACCTGCGCCGCCCTGCGGGGGTGTCTGTCGCTGAATCAGCTGCCGCTCGGTATTTTTGGTCAGGAACTGATCGTTCCGGATTGTGAGCTTCATGCTGCCGGGATTGACATAATCGGAAGCCTCATGCTTCTGCACAACGGAATGCAGCTGTGAGAGCAGGCTCGCCAGCACAATGCCGCCGACGACCACGCCGATGATCAGCGGAATGAGAAATTGCATATTCACAGCCTCCTTTTTATTTCAGCAGCATCCCGATCAGATAGCTGATTACGGTTACGGCAGCAGTCACGGCGAAGAAGATTGCCCATGCTTTGCCCTTATCCGAGGGCAGATCACCGACGAATTTGCCGCTCTGTCCGTTCATCGCGAATGTATATTTCTGCCCGTTCCATGAGGTATTGAGCAGCCAGACCGGATACAGCGCGTATTTCGCCTTGCCGTTCTGAAGCCGGATGCTGTCATGTTCCACATCGACTGCATCATAGCCCTGAACCGTCTTGCGGAATTCATTGAGTGTACTCTGCCGGATGCGCTCATTTGCGCGTGCGATGCTTGCATCTGCATCGACATCATAGCGGTCGGCGAGATAACCCGAGAGGAATGCGGTCTGGAAGGGGACCGCCTGCTTGAAATCAAACGGTTCCAGCGATTCCATCATGGTGTCGTTCATTTTTTCGGAGCCGTCAACGGGGACATTTGAGAACGAGATGCCGCCCTGCCGGCGAACCGAGAAGATGCTGGTCTCGACATACTGATAATTCTGATCACTCCAGCGCTTGATTTTCTTGGCGCGGTAGCGGATATCGGCATCGACCTCTGCATCAAAGAGCCAGACAGGGACATAGACGCCCTTGATCTCATCAATGTGATTCTGGCTTTTGAAGACCTTCGGAAGCAGCGGCTTGCCTTCCATATGCTTGAGGAGCGCAGCCTTTGCGGCTTCTTTATCGAGCTTAAAGGGAATTACAAGATCGGGTTTGAGATCGCCGCTGAACTGTCCGGTCATGATGACAGGATTGTCGCAGTAGGGGCATTTGGAAGCAGCCGTTGTTTCATCGGCTACGACTTCGCCGCCGCAGGACTGGCATTTATAGATGCGCAGATTTTCCGCCTCACCCTGCTGCCAGTCGCTGCCCGCTTCGGATTCCCAGTTCATTTCGGAATCGGGCTTGTCAGCTTTCAGCTCTTCATCATAGGCCTTGAGTGTTTCGAGGTCATATTCCGAGAGACAGAAGGGGCATTTCATCTGCTGCGAGGTGCTGTCGAATTCGATTTTACCGCCGCAGCTGGGGCATTTATATTCAATCAAATCAGCCATTGGTTGATTCCTCATTTCTGCATAAATCAAAACCGGGCAGGAGAGAGCTCCCGCCCGGTTTTCGGTGCTGAATTACTGTACGTCGTTCTCGTCGAAGAGATCGCCGCACTCCGGGCAGAACTTCGGCGGATTCTTCGGATCCTCCGGCTGCCAGCCGCACTTGTCACACTTATAGAGCGGTGCGCCAGCCGGCTTCTTGCTGCCGCAGTTCTGGCAGAATTTGCCCTGGTTGACGGTACCGCAGGAGCAGGTCCAGCCTTCTGCCGGAGCCGGCT
>CAMNFV010000241.1 GCA_946537515.1 uncultured Ruminococcus sp.
GTATTGACTTTTTTGAGTGATTATGATAAAATGTAGCAAAGCAGCGCATTTTGCGCTCCGCCCGTTTGACAAAAAGGAGTCGTCATCATGAAAAAACTCATCTGCATGTTACTTGTACTATCCGCATTGCCCGTTCTGCCGGTTTCTGCCGCAGAGACCGCTGTCCCTGCCGACATTGACCCCGTCGCCTATGAAAATATGCTGACAGAACACAAATATCTGTTTGACGAAAACAAAGACGGCGTCATCAGCGAAGAAGAACTCAAAAATGTTGGCTATGCGCACATCAGTCTGGAAGGCGTAACCGACATCTCATGGCTCTCAAAGCTTGAGAGCTGCACCCAGCTCATCCTTTCCGGCGGCACGCTCACGGATTTCTCTGTCCTGGAATCGCTGCCGGAACTGATCGCGCTCGACCTTGAAAGCGTCCCGCTGACCGATCTCGAATTCGTCAAAAAGCTGCACCTTGACAGCCTCACGCTGAAATCTATGGATCAGATCACGCCCGAACAGCGCGCTGCTGTCGTGCAAATTGAGGAAGCGCAGATTTATGCCGGTACAGCAGCCCGCATCAGCTTCACGCCGCATAATCTCATGGACCTGAGAATGACAATTCAGGATACGGATATTGCCTGCTTCCCCGACGGTTCCGGCGATGAACGCGATCTGTATGAATATATCTTCGGCAAAAAGCCCGGCAAAGCAAAATACACCGTTTACGAAGGGGAAACCCAGGTCTGTACCGGTACGCTGACGATTCTGGAAGCGCCTTCGCCCGAAGATCCGCCGCTGAAAAATGCATCCGTTCAAAGCTTTCGTTCCGACAGAAGCTGCTGGTATAACCCCGGCGGCGAGCATGTCAGCAGCGGCCCGGTCGCACTCGTCAACGGCACGCTCTATACCTTTGAAGGAAGCAAGGCAGAAGCGGTTGAAACCGATGTCAAAGACTACGCATACTACTATGCGCGGAATTACCACAAAAAATATAACTACGCAGATCTTGTGCTGAAAAACGACGGCACATTCCTCGTCAACGGTCAGCAGATCAGAGATTTTAAGGTCAGGGAATACCGGCAGGGCTATGTTGTCTCGGAATCCGGCGATCTGGAAGCACTTGTCCCGAAGGGCGACGGCTTCTGCCTGATTTCCGTTGCCTCTGATTTCGGTGAATTCGTCAAGGACTGCCACCCGCTGTATATGAGCAAATACGGCAAGCTCAAGTATTACGGCTTCCGGCTCGCGGGCGACGGCACAATCAATTCTTATTCCAATCATACCGGCATCGGCAAGATTCTCACCGCTGTTCCGGACGGCCCCAAGTGCTATATCCTCGATGAAAAACATGCACTCTATGAGCTTGATTTCTCCAATGTTTATGATGACAAAAAGCTCGCAGAGGATGTGGAGTTTGTCGGCTTTGATGATAATCAATCCACGCTCTATTATACCAAATCTGACGGCACGAATGTCACGATCTCAAACCGGTATTATACAACAACGTCCAGAAGCTATCAAACACTCGGAATCAGAGAAGGCACATTCTATATCCCCGAATATCAGGATCGCGGTCTGAGCGAAAATGAGGCTGTATTCTCTTATTATATTGATGCGGATGACACGATGCGCATGTGCTTCAACAAGCGCTTTTGCAGTCTGACACATGTCAGAGACGCGATCTGCACGACCTATGATACCGAGGCGAATGAGGGCTATGCCTATTTTCTCCGCACGGACGGCACAATTATGCAGTATCGGCTCGATGCCGGAACCTGGACGGAAGCCGGCGCTGCGCCGAAACCTGAAATCACCGGCGATCTCAATGCGGACGGCGCGTTCGATCAGAAGGATACAGTTCTGCTCAGCAAATGGCTCTGCACGGAAGATGTTAAGCTGACAGATTGGAAGGCTGCGGATTTCAATACGGACGGCAAGCTGACTGCTGCCGATCTGACGAGCATGAAGCGGCTTCTGCTCAGCGCACCCGAAGAAGAAGAAAAAACAGATATAAAAGCAGCGTCCCCGGTTCAGAATCCGGGGACGCGATTTTTGTTATATGTGGGTCAGGCTTCGCCCTCTGTATAGCTGAGATCAGGCTGCGCTGCTTCTGAATCCGCACGTCGGAACTGTGTCTCATAAAGCTGCGTATAGACGCCGCCGCTGCCGACCAGCTCGCTGTGCGTACCGCGCTCTGCGATCTCGCCGTCCTTGATGACGAGAATCTCGTCTGCTGCAAGGATTGTTGAGAGCCGGTGTGCAATCAGAATACTCGTGCGCGATGCGATCAGCGGTTCAATCGCATCCTGAATCATCTGCTCGGAAATCGAATCCAGCGCAGAAGTCGCTTCATCAAAGATCATCAGCGCCGGATCCTTCAGCAGAATCCGCGCAATCGAAATGCGCTGTTTCTCGCCGCCGGAAAGCTTCAGGCCGCGGTTGCCGACAACCGTATCCAGCCCTTCCTCCTGCTTCTCAACAAATTCATAGATGTTTGCACATTTGCAGGCTTCAATCAGCTCCGCTTCGGTTGCATCCGGCTTGGCATAGAGCAGATTTTCGCGGATTGTCCCGTTAAAGAGATAAGTCTCCTGGCTGACGATGCCGATATGCTCCCGCAGGAATTCCAGCGGCAGCTTCCGGACATCCGTCCCGTCAAAAAGAACCGCGCCGCCCGTGACATCATAGAGCCGCGGGATCAGATTGACAAGCGTACTCTTGCCCGAACCGGACGGCCCGACAATCGCGACGCACTTGCCCTTCTCCAATGTGAAATTGATATCCTTCAGAATTTCGCGCTCCGGATTGTAGCGAAACTGCACATGCCGAAATTCGACTTCGCCGCGCACATCCTCCGGCGTAACTGCATCCGGATCATCGGTGATCTCCGCGGGCATATCATAATACTCGAAGATGCGCGTAAACATCGCCATTGACCGAATCCAGTCCACCTGAATATTGAGCAGCTGATTGACCGGCATATACATTCTGCCGAGCAGCGCGACCAGTACCGTGATCTGACCGACCGTCAGCGTCGGATCATAATGCATCATAATAATGCCGCCGACCAGATAAATCAGCATCGGCCCGATGCTCGTAAAGGTCGTGAGCACCATGCGGAACCAGCGGCCCGCCATGCTCTCGCGGATATTGAGATGGATCATCCTGCGGTTGACTGTCTCATAGCGCTGATACTCATGCTGCTCCATGCCGAACAGCTTGACAAGCAGCTGACCGCTGACTGACAGCGTTTCATTGAGTATGCCGTTGATCTCATCGCTGCACGCCTGCGATTCCCGCGTGATCTCCCAGCGGTTTTTGCCGGCACGGCGCGTCGGAATGGTAAACAGCGGGACGATCAGCGCGCCGATCAGCGCGAGAATCCAGTTCTCCCGGAACATCAGCACCAGCGCCGCGATCAGCGTGATCGCATTGGAGAGAATGCTCGTCAGCGTGTTCGTGATGATCTGCTGGACACCGGAAATATCGCTCGTCATGCGCGTGATGATATCGCCCTGATTATTCGTCGTGAAGAATCGCTGCGACATCGTTTGCAGATGCTTATACATCGCGTTTCGCATATCAAATGTGATATGCTGTGCAATCCAGGTGTTGAGATAGCTTTCGAGAATGCCGATCAGATTGGCCGCCAGCGTGACGCCGAATGAGAGCAGAATGAATAGAATCAGCTTGTGCAGATCCTGTTTGATCAGGCCTTCGTCGATGATCTTACCGGTCAGCACAGAGGGCATCAGCGACATGACAGCCGAGCACAAAATCGCAGTCAATACAAGCAAAAACTGCTTCCGATAGGGCTTCAGATATGAGAAAATCCGGAGCAGCAGCTCCTTTGTGACCTTCGGCTTATTTTTCTTTTCCTCTTCGGTCAGATAACCGTTTCTTCCGCCGGGCGGCGGCATAGGCAATCGCCTCCTTGTCTGATTTGATTGCAGTATAGCACAGAACCGGTGAAACTGTCAAGCTTTTTGACAAAAAA
>CAMNFV010000242.1 GCA_946537515.1 uncultured Ruminococcus sp.
GCGTGTGCCTTTTCCTTGTTGATGGTCACGCCGTCAGCCTCAAACTTCTTGTCAACGGGCATTTCGACATAGCCCAGGATGAAGATGAGGGTCTTGGATTCGCCCGGTTGGAGGGTGATCTCCTTGTAGTGGGAAGCGATCGGGGACCAGCCGTCTGCGAAGGAATTGGCTGCCTTGCCGTCCAGCACTGCCTGCGGGTCGCCGAATCCGTTATAGAGGCCGATGAACGAATCGCGGTCGG
The DNA here is from genome assembly GCA_946537515.1 of uncultured Ruminococcus sp. Lineage (GTDB taxonomy): Bacteria > Bacillota > Clostridia > Oscillospirales > Ruminococcaceae > Firm-04. The sequence continues at coordinate 242 of CAMNFV010000242.1, forward strand.
TATCGTAGCCGTCGATGGTATCGTTCACGGTATAGAATGCGAAGTGATCGCGTCTGTCGCGGTACTCGGTCTTGTGGTAGATGGTCGAGCCCTCGACCTCCACGCGGCCGGTGGAAAAGTTTCTCTGGAAGTTGGTGCAGTCATCCTGTGCATCCCAGAGACACCATTCTGCGAAGGAGAACAGCTTGAAGGTCTTTGCGCTGCTGCCGTTGTTGGTCAGCACGAGCTGCTGCACTTCGCCGTCGTAATTCTGCGGAACAAAGAAAGTAACCTCTGCCTTCAGATCATTTTTCTGACCGGTGATGACGGTATAGCCCATGCCGTGGCGGCACTCGTAGGCATCCAGCTCCGTTTTGACAGGCGACCAGCCCGGGTTCCAGATCGTATCACCCTCTTTGATATAGAAATATCTGCCGCCCATGTCGATCGGGACATTGTTGTAGCGGTAGCGGGTGATGCGGCGGAGGCGTGCATCTTTATAGAAGCTGTAGCCGCCCGCTGTATTGGAGATCAGCGAGAAGAAGGCCTGTGTGCCGAGGTAGTTGATCCACGGATAAGGGGTCCGCGGAGACTGAATGACGTACTCCTTGCGTTCGTCATCAAAATGACCGAATTTTTTCATAGGTGTTACGCTCCTTTTTTTGCAGAATATCATTCGGATTTTGGTATCATTGTGCAGCTCCGGACGGAAACTGCATAGATATATTACATTATAGCACAATCTGCACAAAATTACAAGCCATGATTTTCACGAATTTTCCATGCGAACCTACAGCAACATGCACAACCTCAGCAAAACGGCTTCTTGTCGCATCCTACAAGAAAGCAGTGTCGCACTTGTTTAGAATGCACGAATATTATTGAAATGCTTGAAAAAACCGGTTTGATATGCTATAATATATACAGAGAAATGTTCCCCCGCCAATCTTACAGCCCTGAAGCGCTGATTCAGAAGGGGTGTGACAGGTATGAAGCAGAAAAGTGTTGTAATCCGTATTTTTACCGCAGCGGCAGCCGCGGGAATCCCGGCTGCGCTCCTGCCCGTGTCTGCACATGCATATGAGCTGGAGCAGCACTCGCAGGAGGAAATCCGTGCCTTCTATGCCGCACATCCGTTCTCCTATAGGGATGAGCAGCGCCCGGTCTATAAGCAGCCGCAAATGCTGACCGCACCCTATACGCCCGGCGTACTCAGCGATGAGACCATTCAGGAATCACTGAATTCCGTGATGTTTGCGCGGTATCTGGCAGGTGTGCCGTATGATATCGAGGCAAAGCCGGAGCTGAACCGCATGGCACAGACGGCGAGTTTTCTCGGTTATTCCCGCGGCTGGCTCAGCCACAGCCTCGAACGCGAAGACTGCCCGCAGGATATGTCTGACGAAATGATTGCATACGGCGAGGAAAGCCTGAAAAACTGCTGTCTGGAGCTTGGGTATTGTCATCTTCCGGCTGCGATCTATGAAAAAGACCTCTGCGACAGCGACATGCGCATGTATCAGGAGACCATGAATCATCTGGGACACCGCCGCAGACTGCTTGATCCGAAGCTGAAATATATCGGCTTCGGCCAGACCGAAAAATATTCTGCGGTCTATTCGCACGATCAGTCCCGCACGGAAGCATTCACAGGCGGATATATTGCATGGCCGCCGGAAAATATGCCCGTCGAGCTCTATAAAATGCGCACGCCGTATCAGTTCGGGCGGTATCCGTTCTCTGTTTCGCTGATGAACGGCTATGCAAAGCCCTCGCTTGAAACAGTGCAGGTCGATCTGTATTCCCATCAGCTTGACCGGACATTCCACTTTGACAAGGATGACTTCTTCCCGACCGAAAGCCCGCTGAAGGGTGACGAACGGGAGGAGGCCTGCCGCAATTACTTCAACGTCAACAACTCTCTGCGCTCGACCAGCCGGAACTGCATCATCTTCTGTCCGGATGTGTTCTTAGCCGCAGGCGATACCGTTGATGTGACCGTGAGCGGCATTCAGTATACCGACGGCACCGACGCCGTGCTGACCTATTCGGTCAATTTCTTCTCGCTGGAGCCGGAACCGCTCGTTGCACCGGCAGACAGCGTGCGCGGCGATACGGATGTCAACGGCTGCTTTGATGTGCGGGATGCCGTGCTGCTGAACAGGGTACTGGCAGAGGATGAAACCTGCATCATCACGCAGGAGGGGCTTGATGCCTGTGACTACGATGAGGACGGCTTCATCACACTCAGCGATCTGAGCTGGATGATTGACCGGCTCAGCTTAAATAATCCACAACCGTAACCTGCCGGACAGAAGTTCGACTGTCCCGGCACTGCAAATGACCAATGACAACGGATTCGCTTCCCGCCGTGCCGTTGATGACGGTCCGGCGGACTTTTTTTGCCCTGTATTTGCATTTTTGTTCAAAATCGAGTATAATAGCTGTATCAGGCAGAGCTGATGCGGAAAAGGAGGTTTTGCATATGGACGCGCAGACACTCGCGCAGAAAAAAGAGGAATTTCTCAGTATTTACAAGGAAAATATTACCAGACCGGGCAGCGACAAGCTGCTTCAGTACATGCTTTCCGAGGAAAATGATTTTTTCACGGCGCCCGCGAGCACGCGCTATCACGGCGCGTATGAGGGCGGTCTGCTTGAGCATTCACTGAATGTGTATCACAATCTGAAGGCTTATCTGGAGCGCGGCCGGCTCAGAGAGGTCTACGGCTTTCCGGAATATTCGGAGGAAAGCATCGCGATCTCTGCGCTGCTGCATGATATCTGCAAGATGAATTTCTACACGGTCGATTACCGCAACGCGAAAAATGCACAGGGAGTCTGGGAAAAGGTGCCGTTTTACAAGATCGACGACCGCCTGCCCTACGGCCACGGTGAAAAATCCGTGTTCATGATCCAGTTTTTCATGCATCTGCGGAAGGAGGAGGCAATGGCAATCCGCTGGCACATGGGCTTTTCCGGCCCGGAGGACGCCAACACGGTCGGCAGAGCGCTTGAGCGGTATCCGCTCGCCTTTGCGCTGCATGTCGCTGACATGGAGGCCACCTATTTTCTGGAAGGCTCGGAGGTCTGAGCTGTTTGTGTTTGTCATCGGGGAAATCCCCCGCTGAGTATTGATTAAAGGAGTCACAATCTATGTCTTGGGAACAATCTGCTATCTTTTATCAAATCTATCCGATCGGTGCCTGCGGCGCCCCCTGGGTCAATGACGGCGGAGCGCCGGTCAGCCGGATCAACCGGCTTCACGACTGGATCCCGCATCTGAAAAAAATGCATGTCAATGCCGTGTATTTCAGCCCGCTTTTTGAGTCCGGCACACACGGCTACGATACGCATGACTATACCAGGCTCGACCGCAGACTCGGTACGAATGAGGACTTCGCCCGCCTCTGTGATGCATTCCACGCAAACGGCATCCGCATCGTGCTGGACGGTGTGTTCAATCATGTCGGACGCGGCTTCTTCGCGTTTCAGGATGTGCTGAAAAACGGGCAGAATTCCCCCTATTGCAGTTGGTTCTGCAATCTCTGGTTCGGCAATTCCAACCGCTTCGGCGATCCGTTTTCCTATGAGTCGTGGCACGGCTGCGAGGAGCTTGTCAAGCTGAATCTGAAGAATAATGACGTTGTGAATTATCTTGAGAGCGCGATCATCGGCTGGTTCGATCAGTTTCATATTGACGGCATCCGCTTCGATGCCGCGGACTGCATCGAGCAGGATTTCTTCCGCCGCA
>CAMNFV010000243.1 GCA_946537515.1 uncultured Ruminococcus sp.
TTGATTCTCTCAACTAACCTCTGCCTATTATAAATCATCGCGAAGCGATACCGCAACTCCTCACTCCTCCTTCCTAACTCCTATCTTTTAAAATCGTCCGCGCAGCGGACACCGCAATTTCTCATTTCTAATTTCTCATTTCTAATTTTCTCGTTCTAATTTCTAATTCCTTTTTTTCTCTCTCGTCTTGCATTTTATCGCATAATATGGTATAATAGTTGAGAATGTGGTGATTGCCGCATATCACAACCAACTTACTCTTTTTTGAAAGGATGTTTTTATCATGGCTGGACTGAATAAGGTTACAGTAGACGACATTCAGGCAAAGGGCAAGAAAATCCTTGTCCGCTGCGATTTCAACGTTCCGCTGAAGGACGGCGAAATCACCAATGACAACCGTATTACCGCTGCGCTCCCGACCATCAAGAAGCTGCTCTCCGAGGGCGGCAAGGTCGTGCTCTGCTCTCACCTGGGCAAGCCGAAGAACGGCCCGGAAGCAAAGTTCTCCCTCGCACCGGTCGCAAAGCGCCTGGCAGAGCTCCTGCCGGAGACCAAGGTTGTCTTCGCTGCGGATGACACCGTTGTCGGTGAAAACGCAAAGGCTGCTGTCGCTGCTATGAAGGACGGCGAGATCGTTCTGCTCGAGAACACCCGTTTCCGCGGCGCAGAGGAGACCAAGGAAGCTTCCTACGACGGCTTCTCCAAGGAGCTCGCTGATCTCGTTGACGGTCAGGTCTTTGTCATGGATGCTTTCGGTTCTTCCCACCGTGCACATGCTTCGACAGTCGGCGTTGCACGCTTCGTCAAGGAGACCGCAGTCGGCTATCTGATGCAGAAGGAAATCCAGTACCTCGGCAATGCTGTTGAGGATCCGCAGCGTCCGTTCGTTGCAATTCTCGGCGGTGCAAAGGTCGCTGATAAGCTCAACGTTATCTCCAATCTGCTCGAAAAGTGCGATACGCTGATCATCGGCGGCGGTATGGCATACACCTTCATCAAGGCACAGGGCGGCGAAATCGGCAAGTCCCTCGTCGATGATGAGAAGCTCGACTACTGCAAGGAGATGCTTGCAAAGGCTGAAAAGCTCGGCAAGAAGATCCTGCTGCCGGTCGATACTGCTATCGCAGCTGCATTCCCGGATCCGATCGACGCACCGATCGACGTTGAGTTCGTTGAAGCAGGCAAGATTCCGGCTGACAAGATGGGTCTCGATATCGGTCCGAAGACCGCTGCACTCTTTGCTGATGCTGCAAAGTCCGCAAAGACTGTTGTCTGGAACGGCCCGATGGGCGTCTTCGAGAACCCGACCCTGAAGAAGGGTACCGTTGCTGTCTGCGAGGCGCTGGCTGCTGCTGACGCAACCACGATCATCGGCGGCGGTGACTCTGCAACCGCAGCAATTCAGCTCGGCTTTGCAGATAAGATGAGCCACATCTCCACCGGCGGCGGCGCATCCCTTGAGTACCTCGAGGGCAAGGTTCTGCCGGGTGTCGCAGCGATCGCTGAAAAGTAATCGTTCTGAATTATGCGATTTCGGGCGGATAGCACACACTATCCGCCTGAAATTATATCCGCCTTGTATGACAATCTACGGAGACATATTATGAAATATTTTAAACAAGTCGTAATTGCGACAAAAAAACTGATCCTGATCTCTCTGGCAGCCGCACTCGGCATCGGTGCTGTTATTGCATTTCTCGGCTGGACAGATAAGCCCTTCTGGGTTCCGCTCTGCATTGCGCTCGGCATATGGCTGGTGCTCTGGATTCTGCTCATTTTCCTGGTTTCTTCTTCGCTGAAAAAGGATGAGCCGCTCAATGAGATCCTTGAAGCACAGGGCTACTGCGATGCATGGCTGCAAAAGCACAGCGAGATCTACCCCACCCCGACGCGTGCGGAAAAGCTGCGCAGAGTCGAGGTTCTGAGCTATCTTGACCGCTATGATGAGGCAAAGGCGCTGCTCGATTCGATCCCGACCGTCGGCCTGAATGATACGGAAGTCTTTCAGGTTCACAATGCACGGCTCGATATGCTGCTGACGACCGGTCACTATGCGGAAGCTGCAAATTACTTTGCAGGATGTCAGAAGTTCATGGATATCTATTCGCAGACCAATCCGCTCTACGGCGCTGTCTACGGCCTGAACGCCGGTGTGATCCTGGCGATCCAGGGCGATTATAACGGCTCGGAGCATTATATCGGTACCGCCGAAAAAATCATCCAAAGCAGGAGCAGCATGTCACCCGCAATGGTACAGATCGCGAGAACCATGCAGCTCTATGCGCTCGGCTTCACTGACCGCGCAGAGGCACAGGAAGAAAAGACCTATCAGAGCATCATGCAGGATCCGCAGCTGGCAAAGCAATGGCAGAAGGATCATTTTCTCAAGCAACTCGGCAAAGCTCAAAATCTGACGCCCGAAAAGCGGCAGGAGGGATAAATCATGAAGGCGCTGTTTCAACGCATTATCTCCAATACACCGAAGTTCGTCCGGATTACGGCACTTGTATTTCTCATTGTCTTTACGTTGATCGGCTTTTTCCTGAGCCTTACAATCATCGGCCGTTCCTTCGGCTATGCGCTGATGAATTTCATCTATTACCTGCTGCTGGCCGCAGGCTCGGCAATGGCAATCATCTATTCATGGAAGCTGTATGCGCATATCATTGAGAAGAGTACCTTTAAGAAGCTCGATAATGATTTCAGCCGCAAGGGCTATTGCAGGGAAATGGCTGATTCGATCAATGCGATCGTCCCTGCGCCCCCTGCTAAGCTGAAAGCACTCCGCATCTTCCTGCTGGTGATGTCGGAGAATTATGCAGATGCGGAAAAGGAGATCGCCAATACCAACGAAGCCGCACAGGATGACCGCGATCTTGCGATGATCCTGACGGCAAAATTCCGCCTGTATATCATGACCGACCGCATGGAGAAAGCGCAGAAGCTGTTTGAGAATCACAACGGCACGCTGGAATTTGCCTATGAAACGGAGCCCGATCTGTTCGATCAGTATAAGGTTTACGCCGACGATGCGTTTGAGTATTATATGCTCGCAGCGGTCTATTCGATCCTGACAAACCGCGCTGACAAGGATCCGGAATACCGTAAACGTGCGGCATTCCAGCTCAGCAAGCGTTCCCCCGGCGAATCGCAGTTCTATACCGGCCTGATGGAGCTGAACAGGCTCTATGCACTCGGCAAATCGCAGGAAGCCTATGATTTTTCCAATCAGCTCTTCATGCTGACCGACCAGATGCAGCCGCCGTTTTTGCAGGCGCAAAAGGATGAGATGCGCCGTGCGCTGGAGCAGGCAAAGATTTTCTCCGCACATACCTATCTGATCGAGGAAAGTCAGCTGACAGACCGGAAGCTTCCGACCTGAACACCGGAGAAATGCCGGGCAGAATTATCATAATGCAGATCATCCGGTCTATCCGGAAGATATAATGATTTGAAAAAGGAGTTTATTATCATGAACAAGAATCTGAGAAAAGCAATCATCGCAGGCAACTGGAAGATGAACAAGACCCGTCCGGAAGCAAAGGCACTTCTGGAAGAGATCAAGCCGCTCGTCGCAAATGCAGAGGGCAAGATCGAGGTCATCGCCTGCGTTCCGTTCACGAATCTTGAGACCGCTGTCAACACCACCGCTGGCTCCAATGTCAAGGTCGGTGCTGAGAACGTTCACTTCGAGAAGTCCGGCGCATTCACCGGCGAAATCTCCGCTGATATGCTGACCGAGCTCGGCGTTGAGTATGTCGTCATCGGCCACTCTGAGCGCCGCCAGTACTTCGGTGAGACCGATGAAACCGTCAACAAGCGCACCAAGGCTGCCCTCGCAGCAGGCCTCAAGCCGATCGTCTGCGTCGGTGAGCTGAAGTGGGAGCGCGAGTGCGGCATCACCGAGGAAGTCGTCGGCAAGCAGA
>CAMNFV010000244.1 GCA_946537515.1 uncultured Ruminococcus sp.
GGCCGCGGTCCGACGACAGCCATATCGCCCTTCACAATATTGAAAAGCTCCGGTAATTCGTCGAGGCTGGTGCTGCGCAGAAATCTGCCGTAGGCCGTGAGTCTGTCATCATCCGGCAGCAAATTCCCGTCTTTATCCTTTTTGTTATTCATCGTCCGAAACTTGATGAGCTTAAAAATCTTCTCATCCTTTCCGGGGCGATCCTGCGTAAAGAACGGATTGCCGCGCATCTCTGCCGCGCCGACCACAGTCAGCAAGAGCAGAACCGGAGACAGCGCGATCAGCGCACCGACGGAAAGAAAGCAATCCAGCGGCCGCTTGATATACTGCTCATAAAGGCCATAAGGTTTATGTGCATGATTTCGCTCTGCCGGTTTTTTCTCCGCTTTGCGCTCACTGATAAACGCAAGCGCACCTGCACATGCTGCGATTGCGACGATTGCGGCAACAAGACTCAGTATCTTTTTCACGCGACTCACTCCGATTACTCAAAGCAGCTTCTGATAATCCGGATAATGATATCCTGCTGCTCCGGGGTCATTTTGTTATCGCTCGGCAGACAGAGCCCGCGTTCAAAAATGTCGGCACCGATATCAGTTGCCGCGCCGCGGTCAATATAGGCATTGGACTGTCCTCTGCCGTTGCCGTTTACAGTTACAAAACCGTTCATGCGGTAAATCGGCTGCATATGCATCGGCTTCCAGATCGGTCTGCCCTCCGCATTATACTTCATCAGGGTTTCGAGGATTTCTGTCGGACAGGTCTTACCGTTTTCGTGGATGTAAAGCGGCTGATTCTCACCGCGAACCTGTTTGCACATTGCCTCGCGGTCAATCAGCATACAGGAGAGCCAGTAGTTTGGTTCGCTGTTTGCTTCATCAAACGGATTCATTGTTACAGGCAGGCCCTTGAAGCCTTCCTTATAGCGCTCATAGATCGCTTTCTTCTGCGCAATATGCTCTTCCAGATAAGGCATCTGACCGCGTACAACACCGGCAATGATATTGCTCATACGGTAATTATAGCCAATTTCCTCGTGCTGATACCACGGCGCTGCTTCACGGGACTGTGTGGACCATTTGCGAATCTTATCCGCATCGTCCTTGGAATCGGTCAGGAACATGCCGCCGGAAGAACCGGTAATGATCTTGTTGCCGTTGAAGCTGATCGCGCTGTAATCGCCAAAGCCGCCGGTCTGCTTTCCTTTATAGGTAGCACCGAACGATTCCGCCGCATCCTCAACGATCAATGCACCATGCTTGTCACAAACAGCACGCAGTTCATCAATCTTGCCGGGGACACCGTACAGATGTGCAATCACGACGAGTCTGACATCCGGATAGAGCTCAAATGCCTTTTCGAGTGCCTTCGGGCACATATTCCAGGTATCCGGCTCTGTGTCGATGAATACAGCTTCGCCGTCCTCGTATGCAACAGGGTTTACTGTTGCATCAAAGGTCATGTCAGAGCAGAACACCTTATGTCCCTGCAGCGTGCCCTGATTCGGCTTCGCCTGACCATAGAGACGCTCGCCTGCGAGCTTTACAGCCAGGTGCAGCGCGGCAGTTCCGCAGGAAAGCGCCACAGCATACTTAACGCCTGCATACTCCGCGACGATGCGCTCAACCTCGTTGATATTCTCACCGGCTGTCGTAATCCAGTTTTTCTCAAATGCATCAGTCACCCACTTCTGCTCATCGCCGTGCATTGTCGGCGATGAAAGCCAGATTTTACTCGGAAACGGTTCAATTCCGTTCAGCTTATGATCCATTGGTTATCTCTCCTGTTTCTCGTTTTCATCTGCCGGGAATCTGTCATCTCACCAGAGCAAGTTGTCTGAATCTGCCGTCACGGTGAAACAGAAGCCCGGACATTCCAGCATCCGGCATTCGCAAATACTATATATACAGTATACCGCAGCAATCCTTTCTGATTGTGCGGAATACACGATACCGGGCGCATAGTTATACCTGCGCAATTACTATTTATTATATCACGGGAAAACTGATTTGTCAATACCGAACAAAAAGTTCCAGTCTGATTTGTAAGGGTTGACCAAGAATATCCTGTGCTTTTCGTCACTTTTCCCGTATATTTTTTCGCAAAATGGCGTAAAGACCTGCTTTTTCGACATTTTCTGTCTGCGGAGACATCAGGCCGGCAGAGAAATGTCTTACTTAGGCCGAAGCGGCTCTCTTTACAGAGAAAGGGTTCCATATAGAAGCAGCTTTCCGTCCTATTATACATGAAACCATGAGAAAAGTCAATACTGCTGGCAGTTCCGCATCGGCAGCAATCATAAAAATAAGAGCTGTACAGACAAATGTACAGCTCTTATTTGATATTCATATATTCGGATCATTTGTAATTCTTAGAGAAATACCATTTCTTGTCTACTGTGCTCTTCCAGCAGTAATAGACCTCACCTTCCCAGGAAGTTGCCTTGTAAATGGTTTCCTTTTTGCCGTCTTTGCGCGGCTTCACTGCATCGTAAGATGTATAATATTCATAGTAGCCGCTCTCTCCTTCGACAGGGCTGCCGGACAGACCTGTCCATGTCTTTGCGACCGTGTTGATCATTACCTTGTTAGAAGTACACCCGGTAAGCACAGATGCGCTTGTAACGGCAAGTAGTAAGACGGAAAATGTTTTTGCTAATTTCTTCATTGTTTTTACCTCCAACAAAAATTTTTTTGCCCGGAACTTTTACCGGACTAAGGCCATTATAGCACGCAAAAATACATTTGTCAATTAAAATGAGATGATTTGTTAACTATCTCCAAAGTGCCTGCTTGCATCCTCATGCTGTTCTGCTGAAAGCGTAAAATTTGATACCTGTGCTATCAGCAGATAAGCAATCGAATCCAAATTATTCCTGATTGTGCAGACAATCAGGAATATTGTTGACATCAAATTCAGAATGTGCTATACTCGGTTATAGAACCCGTTTTGGGGGACGGGAAGAAATATCAGCCATTGCAAAACGCAAGGGGGTAAAAACATGAAACACAAATCAACAGCCAGACTATTTAGTATCGCGGCTGCGCTGATGCTGTGCATGAATGCGGCCGGGACAGCTTTTTCCGGCAGCGGGATCATCCGCAGCATTCCGGCAGAGGCGATCACAGCAGACACAGAACCCGTCACAATGTGCGTTCTGCTCGAAGGCGGTGCGCTGCCGGACCTGACAACCGATGCGCTGACGGACGAGGAACATGCAGACATGATCCGCAGCCGGGAAGACATGCAGAATGACGTCTTTGCTTCCATTCTGGAACTGTATCCGGAAGCCTGTATGCGTTATCGCTATACCGTGCTGCTCAACGGATTTTCCTGCGTCATGCCGGAATCTCTTGCGGATGCTGTCCGGGCGCTTCCGGGCGTTCAGGATGTCTCCGTTTGCAGCGAGATCAGGCTGACGCCCTGTATGGCAACCGCCTCGGAACTCGGTGAAATCCCCGCATACTATCAGGAAACAGACTGCACCGGCGAAGGGCAGGTCATCTGCATCATGGACAGCGAGCTGGATACGACACATCCGATGTTCTCCGCACTTCCGGATGATGTACAGGTCAAGCTGAAAAAGGACGATATCAAGAAAATCGCGCAGACAGTCGGTTTCCATGTCAGCGCGGATCCGGATAAGCTCTATCTCAGCAGCAAGATTCCGTTTGCCGCGGATTATATCTCAAACGATCCTTATGCTGTGCGCAATACGGATCAGAAATATTATCACGGCACACATGTATCCGGCATCGCGGCCGGCAATGCAATCACGGATGCTTCCGGCAATCAGATATCCGGTATCGCAAAGGATGCACAGATCGTTTTCATGGCAATGGAAAGCTATCTGATCCCGGATGATACGCAGGGCATCGACATT
>CAMNFV010000245.1 GCA_946537515.1 uncultured Ruminococcus sp.
AGCGCAATTCCCTGTCATAATACCACATAAAAAACAACCGCGAAACCGGTCACAGGCTTTGGTTTCGCGGTTATTTTATTGCATCAGATTACTGCACCTTTTCAAATGCTTCTGCAATATTCTCGGAGAGCGTGTCATAAGACTGTGTATCGAAATGTATCGTATACATTCCGAGCGTTGCTTCCTTGCCGTTATCATCATTCACCAGAACTGCGACAACATCGGTTGTTTCATTGCCCTCGATGACCAGCGAAGTGACACCCGCTGCATACTGCGGATCGAACTGGCCGCCGACTGCTTTTGCAACACCGCCCTCATACAGGCCGATATGGTACTTGCCTGCTGCATTCGCAGGAATCGTGAAGGAAATATGAACCGGCTGCTCCCGCTTCTTTCCGTTGGAAACCGTCAGCTCGATCTGCGAGCCCTCGGAAACCTCTTCATTCGGCTGGACATTCTGATTCAGAACAGTGCCTTCCTCGGCCTCGTCATCGACTTCCTTCATCATAACATTCAGATTCAGGCTCTTCGCTACCTCCTTCGCGTTTTCCCAGTTCATATTCAGGAAATTCGGAACCGGAATGGTATCCTTATTCTTACCGAGCGAGACCGTAACACGGATATAGCTGCCGAGTTCCACTTCAATCGGCCCCTGCGGGTCTGTGCTGATGACCTTGCCCTCTGCCACCTCCGGATCGTAGGCCGAACGCTTGTCGATCAGGAGTCCCAGGCCGGCGATTGTCGATTTCGCTGTCTCGAATTCCCAGTCGGTGACATCCGGCATAAGAACCCTTTTTCCGCCGCGCGAAACCTTGACATGAACGGTCTCTCCAGCGGAAATCGGACCGTCTTCCGGAATATCTTGCTCGATGATTATGCCCTCTTCGTATTCGGAATACTCCCAGCTGTCCGAAACGATCTGGATCCCGTTACCATAAAGCACCAGCGCATCCTCATAGCGCACACCGACGAGTCCCGGCATACGCATATTGTTCGCCTGCTCGGCAGAGATCTCAAATTCGACCGGTTCAAAGCTGTCGCTCACGGTGCTGTCCTTGTTCAGATTGACAAACTTGTATGTGCCGGGTTTCTGTCTCTGATAAGCAAAGACTACATAAACCCGTTGATGCGGTGCAAGCGGCGTATCCAGATCATACGGACTCGCACGGTTCACCCGTATTTTTTTATTCCCGTTCATGACCGCGAACTCAGAGTTGTATGTGAATTCTTTATCGGTCGGATTTTTGAGCTTTACTGTGACTGCCGTCTCATTCGCACCGATGACCTCCAAATACGGTTGATCATGTTCGTCATAATACTCTAAGGTCGTTGGAATCCTGAACTCGACAGGTTCAAAGCTGTCGCTCACGCTGCCGTCCTTGTTCAGATTGACAAACTTGTATATGCCGTCATCCAGAAACTCATAAGAGAAGCCTTCGTAGTTTGTTTGTTTCGGGATAAACGGCGATTTCAGCTGACCAGATGAATTATTAACGGGAATGATCTGTTCACCGTCCAGTATCGCGAATTCCGGATTGAATGAAAAATCTTCGTCGGTCGGATTTCTCAGCTTGACGTAGATTTCTGTTGAACTCGCCTCTGTAACAGTAAAATACGGTTTATCCGGTTCCGCAGAAACCGGCGCGATCTGCGAGCCGGTTGAGGTTTCCGAACCGGACGGCGCACCTGCTGCATCCTGCTTCATCTTATGAACCCCGTAAAAGATCGCTGCATTCAAGCCAAGACAAAGCGCAACCGCTGCCGCAACCGTGCCCATATGGATGCGGAAGGGTTTCTTCTTTGTCTGCCGGATCGGCGGGGCTTCATATGCATCATCTGAACTGAAAATGTGCTCAATCTCTTTGGTACGGGGCAGCGCATATTTCTGAACAGTCTGCTCGGAGACATCCCCGATCGCATCCAGCAAATCGTGGTTCTTCATAGTAGTTCCTCCTTTTCCAGGAAAAATTGCAGCTTTTCGCGTGTCCGCCGCAAGGTGCTCCGAACGGTATTTTCGCTGACGGAAAGCTCAGCTGCGATCTCACCCGGCTCCAGCATGGCGAAATATCGCCGCATAAAGATTTTTGCGTGCTGCTCCGGGATTGTTGTCAGGAACTGCTCCAGTGCTTCCGTGAGCGCCATGCGGTCAAGCACCTGCTCCGTATCAGCCTGCCCCGGAATGCACTCTGCAAGCTCATCCAGTACAACCGGCACTTCTCCGCCGCCGCGCTTTTCCGCATGATCCGCCCGATAGCGGTTGATCGCGAGATTGCGCGTCAGCTTAGCAAGAAATGCCGGAAAATGAGTCGGCTTCTGCGGCGGGATCGTATTCCACGCTTTGAGCATTGTATCATTGACGCATTCCTCTGCATCGCGGCTGTCGTGCAGGATATGCATGGCGATCGTGTGCAGCAAGCCGCCGTACGCACGGTTTGCCTCTGCGATGCCCTGTTCATTCCGCTGCTCAAACAGCGCGATCATAGATTTGTCGTTCACGGTTTTACACCGTCCTTTCATGTTCCTCTGCCTATAAAGACAGAAAACAGGATCGAAATAGTGCACAGCTTCATAAAAATAGTATCACGAAATCCCCCGCCTGTCAAGCGGTTTGTTTCTTGACAAATTGTATGGTATGATGTATAATAAGAAACAGACAACTTTCCCGTCAAACAATCTGAAAACGAAGGAGAAAACGATATGGAAGCATCTTCAAAAAAGAAACTATGGATTTTTATTGCTGTCGCCTACGGCGTCACCGCGATCATGGCTTTGTTCATGATCATCGGGCTGAAAAAAGGGTATGACCTCACCTGCTTTGCCAATGCGCAGATGATGTATCCCGCATGCGGCGTCATCCTGGGCAAGCTCATCTGCCGCAAGGAGAATGAACCGCTGCCGCTCGCAGGTTATATCACCGTCCTGGCAACAACTGCTGTCATGATCGTGGTCAACTTCTGCTCGCTGTTCATCCATATGGATCCGCTGGCCGAAGGCGTACCGGGCTCGGATGTCTGGTCGATGCTTTCCAGCCTTGTGGTCATGGGCGGAAGTATTGTTGCATATATCTTCTTCTGGGTATGCGGCAAAGAAAAGCGTGAAAATGCCGGCCTTGAGCGGAAAAACATTGTCTGGGGCATTATTCTTGTCATCGTCTTCATCCTGCTTTTCCTTGCAAGGATCCTGATCAGCACCGTTACATCAGATGCTGCTGCCTCCACACATGAAGGCATGGATGAAATCAGAACAGTTCTTTCATCCATGAAAACATGGCTCAGCGTTATCCTCCTTCCGATCAACTTCTTCTTTGTATGGATCGCATTTTTCGGCGAGGAATACGGCTGGCGTTATTATTTGCAGCCGATCATGCAGAAGAAATGGGGCAAGCGCGGCGGCGTGCTGCTGCTCGGTCTTGTATGGGCCGTCTGGCATCTCGGCATTGACTTCATGTACTATACCACCGAATACGGCTTGCAGGCATTTGTCAGCCAGATCATTACCTGCGTGGGCATCGCCATTTTCTTCGGATATGCATATATGAAAACGCAGAATATCTGGGTTCCGGTTATCATGCATTATCTCAATAACAATATGGCAGCCCTGCTGAACGGCGGCGGAGCGGATGCACTCCAGAATCAGGTGATCCCGTGGTCTGCGATCCCGTTTGCACTCCTTTCGAGCATCGTGTTCATGGTGTTCATTCTGATGCCGATTTATAATCAGTCGGTGAAAGACCCCGTAACCGAAAACAGCACAACAGAATAAATAAAAAAAGAGGGATTCCCCGCAGCGGCGAATTCCTCTTTTTTTATTATCATCATAAATCAAGCCGCTCCAATTTTCGCTGATTGGAGCGGCTTAATATTATCCATACATAAAAA
>CAMNFV010000246.1 GCA_946537515.1 uncultured Ruminococcus sp.
AACAAATGCAAACCACCCATTTTGTTACAGAAACCACCTAAAATGTTATTAGCCCGAATCTTTTGTGAAACGGTCTTCTTGCCGGAGTGCTTTAGATCAATGCAGGCGGGTACTGCCCGCTTATAGCACATTTTGCCGGTAAATTCAAGTGTTTGCGCGGGTGCGGAGCCGATAGAGCGCATAGCAGTAGCCGTCATAGGATTCCCGTGCTTCGGCGATCTTCACGTAATTCTCATAAAACGGCGCATAATCATACCTTTCATCCCATGACTCCCCGTCCTCCTTCCGGATGACTGCATAGTCCGCCGCGCATTCGTCTATGATGCGCTCCTGCTCCTCGTACATCTCCGGAAGCTGCTCGCGGTAAATATTCACCTTGCAGAAATACCGGCTGTCGGGCAGCTCTGTGCCGCTCACAAGGAAGAATCCGCCGTCGAGAAAGCCATAGTTCAGCAGTATTGAGCCCGGCTCCATATACGCGGCAAACTGCTCCTGCGGATAGTAGCTGCGCGGCTTGCCGATGAAATACAGGCAGTTGCCGGTCAGCAGCAGAATCGCCGCATATGCGCAGATGCGCGCCGCCGTCCATGCGGCCTGATGCCGGGTAAATACGGCTCTGCGAAGCAGATCGCACAGTGCAATCACGCCGAACGGCACAAATGCGCCGAGAATCAGCAGGTAATACCGATACCGCACCCCGCCGATGAACACGAACACATACAGCAGGATCATCGTGACCCAGACGGCCGATTTTTCACGCAGCTTCGTGCCTTTCATGCTGAGCCACGCACCGGAAAGGATCAGCGGCACCATGACCGGATTCTTATAGAGGTCACTGCGGAAGAAATCGAGGAAGCGGTCGAGCAGTGTGATCCTGCGCGGGTAAAGCGTCGCGTTCGATATGAAATAGACGTCAATGAGGTCGTGCAGCGCATGATTTGCACCGAAATAAATGGCCCAGGGAAGCGCCGTGAGCGCCATGCCGAGCAGGAACCACAGCCCAGCCCGCAGCGCCGTGAGGAAGCCGTGTCCGCGCCAGAGCAGCACACCGATCACCAGACACCAGCCGATGAAAAAACCGAGCATCGAAAACTTGATCCAGAGCACCAGTCCCGCAAAAATCCCGTTCCGCAGCAGCAGCCCCCGGGAAAATGTGATCTCCTCCGATTTCACAGTCTGCATCAGGTCACAAAGCGCAAACATGACCGGCACAAGACAGAATTCCTCCGCATTGTCGCCCCGGCTGTAGCATCGTGACGTCACGATGACCAGCGCGCTCCAGACAGCCACAGCATAGCGCGTCCGCAGGGAATATGCCGGACGCAGAATGCCCGCCAGCCGCTCTATGCCGCACAGCAGCAGCACCCATGCCGCTGCCTGCACCAGATATACGCCGAGAAACCGCGTCTGCGGAAACGCCGCCGCAGGGATATGCAGCAGGTAAAGCAGCGGCCCCTTCTGCTCGAAAATGTCGCGGTAAGGCAGACGCCCGCTCAGCCACGCCCGCGCAACCGTCAGAAAACAGTTCTGATCGACGCCGGTGTGCAGCGGGAACAGAAACGAGGTCATTGACCCGACCGTCATCAGCAGCAGCGCTGCCCCGCAGAGATAAAGCAGATGCCGCATTTTGTTAGATTCCATATGATTTTCCTTCCGGATAACGAAAGCCCGCACGTTCAGACATGCGGGCTTTCTGTCAGTCATCGGACTTCTTCTTTTTCTTCGGGGCATCATCAGCGGGGGCTGCGGCGATGCCGTTCTTCCGGGCGGCCTTGCGCTCGCGGTCAGCAGCCTGCTGCTCCTCCATCTGTGTGATGTTTTCGTGGATCGCCCACTTTTTCACGCGGATCTTATTGCGTTCGCCGCCGGTTTCCAGCACGACAGAGTCATCATTGACCTTCAGCACGATGCCGACAATGCCGCCGGCTGTGCAGACCTCATCACCGATGCGCACATTCTCGCGCATCGCCTGTGCCTGCTTCTCACGCTTCTGCTGCGGCCGCAGCATGATGAGATAAAGCAGCACAAGGGCAATGACAAACGGGGCAAGCTGAAACAGCAGCGCCATTACCGGAGAGCCGGACTGCGATGTTTCTGACGAGGATGATGACGCAGCCTCATCCGCAAACGCGGTCATTGCCAGTGCAGAGCATGCGCTCAGGACGCTGCCGGTCACTGCGGCTGCGCGAAGCCGGAACTGATTGGTTTTTTTCATGTTCATTCGCCTTTCTTCTGTATTCGGGATTCAGACATATTTTATTATAGCATATTCTATCGGAAAATGCAATGGGATTGCTGAAAAATGGTGTGCCACTCACGAAAAACAGTGCTGCACAGCCGCGGATTTTGTTGACTGATTCAAGTGGAGGCGGGCCGCCTGTGTCCGTCAGTTATCGGATAAATCATACTGCTCCTCTTCATTGGTCAGAGCAAGGTCGAGCAGCTTGCCGAAAAACCGCGCCGGATTTCGCAGGATCCGCTCACTGAGCAGCTCCGCATTCTCCTTTGTCGGCGCATGAAACCGCAGGCTCATCATCTCGCGTTCCCGGTCATAGCAGGCAAAGCTGAGTGCCCACTCGCGCCCGTCCGGCTGAAGATCAATCTTCAGGTCACGCAGCGCATTCTGCCGCGCCACATATCGAAGCGCCGTCAGATGCACCGTGTCCCGAAAGTATTTCGGGACATACAGCCGCGCATCCTTTACGATCGCTGTACCGGTTCGGGTCAGCGCGAGACAGTCTGTTCCGTCCCGCTGACATCGCGTCACGGCCTGCTGCTCAATCAGCGCGCCCAGCGCATCCATGTATACAAAATAACTGAAATGCCCCGATGTCACCGCGATATCATATAGCCAGTCCTCCGGCAGAACGCCGTCGAACCGCAGCAGGATATCGCTCAGCAGAATGCAGATATGCCAATGATCGAGCTGCTCGGGAACCGGCGGCGGGATCGGGTGCATATTTTCCAGGAGCGGTGCGGGTTCGTCGGATTCCATTTCCGGGAAAAACGCAAGCTGACCGCTCAGCTTTTCCTCCGGCAGCATGTCCTCTGACATCTGCGCACCCCCTTCCAAGGCAGATCAGACGAAATTCGGATAGTCCAACATATGCGACACAAGCGCAATGCTCATCGCAGCTTCAATGCACGGAACCGCCTCCGGCACAAGGCACGGGTGCGAGACTTCCGAGCTCTGGAGCACTTCATTGGTCATCGAAGAATAGTCAACCGTTTCCTGCGGCTTGCCGATCGAAGCGGTCGGCTTGATCGCGACGCGGAAGCAGATCGGCATGCCGGACGAGATACCGCCGAGAATTCCGCCGTGGTGATTTGTCTGCGTGCGGACATGACCGCGGTCATCGACATAAAACGGGTCATTGCACTGGCTTCCGGTCATCTTCGCGGTCTCGAATCCGGCGCCGAATTCCAGTCCGCGCACGCCGGGTACGCCGAAGACGAGCTGTGCGATTGAATTTTCAAGTCCCTCGAAGATCGGTGAACCGATGCCGGCAGGAACATTCACCGCATAGCATGCGATCGTTCCGCCGAGCGTTTCGCCGCCGGCCATCGCATTCTGGATATCCGCGAGCATTTTTTTGCCTTTCGCCGGATCATTGACCGGGAACCGGCGGTTCCGGATCGTCAGCAGCTCCTCTTTGGTGACATTGGTCTGAGAGAGCGGCTTGTCCTTGATGTTATGGACGGAGGTGATCTGCGCGCCGACATAGATTCCGCGGCGTTCGAGCATCTGCTGGCAGACCGCGCCGGCAAAGCAGAGCGGAATGGTCATGCGCTCAGAGAGGTGACCGCCGCTGCGGAAATCCGCAAACCCGCGATACCGCATAGCGCCGGTATAATCCGCCGCA
>CAMNFV010000247.1 GCA_946537515.1 uncultured Ruminococcus sp.
CAGCAGGATCCCGATTATCACTCTCATTAGAATGGAAAAGAATACAGACATATGTGGGTTTCCTTTCTGTTACTGCGGAAGCGAACGCCCGCGGCTGACAGTCCGCACGGATGTGCGCAGCCCGGCCAGATGTCCTGCCTGCTCTACGGCCCGCTGCATGCTGCGCTTTGCACCTGCCGTGACCGGCGGTGTCAGGCCGCTGACCGTATGCAGCAGCTTTGCCGCTTGCTCCGCCGCCGCTTCCGCTGCGCCGGTGATATACAGTCTTTGCAGCTCTGTCAGCGAACGGTAAAACAATGCCGCCTCCGCGGTGCGCTTCTCTGCACGGCGAATCGCCTGCTGCCGGTATTCCGCAGCCTGCTCCGGTGCCTGCCGCAGCTCGCTCATCACCGCAGAAAGCATCAGATATTCCAGATAATCATCTGCATATCCGCAGAATTCTTCCCCGAATTCCGGTGCTGCACGGTACGCATTTTCAAGCATCATCTGCGATTCCTCCGCCAGCAAAACCGCCTTTTCATACGCCCCTGTATCAATGAAAAGCAGCAGCCTTGCGGTTATGAGCATTGCTCTTTCCCGCAGCGGAAGCTGACCTGCCGAAAGACCGGCAATCTGCTCCTTTGCCTGTGCATACTGTCCGGCCATGACCAGATGAAAGGTCAGCAGAACCTTGTCCCGCTCCGTCGGTGCCGGAACCTTGCGGCGCAGAAGCTCTGCGGTCTCCGTGCCGAAGCCGTGTGCTGCGAACGCTTCCGCCAGCTTCAACTCTGTACAGTGCGCCGAGCCCTTTGCCATGAGGTTGTTCATTGTCATCAGGATGATGCATGCCGCTGCCGCGATGCCGAGATGAACCGGCATGTCTATGAAGATCAATTCCGGCAGGCTGCTGCCCATATTGGCGATGCAGCACCATACAAACATGCCGCCCATGATCGCAGTCATTGCAAGCTGCGTGCTGTGCGGTTGATTCCGCGGGTCGTAATCTGAGAGCTTCATCGGCTTGTGTCCTCAGAACAGCTCCGGGATGTCCATAGGCGGAGGCGGTGCAGCCTGTACGCCGTTCTGCGGGAGATGCCGGTCGCCGAGAAACTCGGTCTTGTCGATCGGCAGTGCGCTGTAAATCCGCGCCTGGTCGATCCAGCGGAGCAGGTTGCGCTGTGTGCCTGCGGGCATCACGCTCGCACTGACCGCGCCCTTGAGTTGGGTTTCCTTTTCGTGTGCGGCCTGCATTTTTCCGGCGGCATAGGTTTCATTGAGCCTGATGATCTGCGGGAGGAACTGCATTTCCGGCTCACTTCTCTGCGAGATCTGGAATGCGGCGAGCTTCCCGTATTTTGCCGCCTCATCGGCATGTCCGCGGTGCGACATCAGCGCGCCCGCGAGCATGTAATAGGCCAGCGCGTCATCAGCATAGGGAACATATTTCTCCGTGAGATTCGGCTTCATCTGATAGGCCGCATCGAGCGCGTCCTTCTGTTCCGAAAAGAGCTTGACCTGCCGCTCATAGTCGCCCGTCATGACATAGGTTTGCAGGCGGCAGGTGTGATACATTGCAGCCTCACGGTTGTTCAGCTCATTGAGATTGATCTTCAGCAGGATCGGCTCTGCCTCTTTATAGTATTCGCTCATGACCCAGACGAACGCCTGCTGAAGCTGCTCCCTGACCGTCGGGAACATGTTTGCGTTTTTGACGGCCTGTGCCATTTCCTGCCCGAAGCCCTCGGTTTCGAGCTTCTGCTCCAGATTATTGGAGAGATTCCGCTTGGAGCCCATGACAAGAACCTGCCAGAGCCCGCCGGTAAAGCAGACACAGAACAGACCGAGCAGTGCAAAAATCAACGTATATCCGAGCAGATCGGCAGCGTCCGCCCGGTTTTCGGCAATGCCCTTCAGTCCGAGTGAAAATCCGATGAAGATGAAGAATCCGAGCGACACACGGGAAATGATGCGCAGGATCTTCGGGACACCGTCAAAGAGCCGGTGATAGACACGGGTAAAAATATTCATGGTGTGACTCCTGTGTTGTTGTTTGCGGCAAATATTTTCGCGTGATCGAGCAGCTTCAGCATCATGCCGTGCCGCCACTGCGGTCTGATCTCACTGCTGTGCTGCGCGGCTGCCGCACGGGTCTGTGCATCCATTGCTGCTGCGGCATCATACTGTCCCAGCGCATACAGCCGCTCTGTACGGGTAACCATCGCGAGGAGCTCTGCGGTGATGCGCTCTGAACCGTGCTTTTTTCCGGCTTCGCGCCCGATGTACTGACAGTACATTTCCGAGCCCGCCGCATCGCCGTTCAGGGCGAGTGCAAGTTCTGCCGTATTGAAATAGGGGATCTTCATGACCGGATATTTTTCCGAGAGCCTGCCCGCCTCCTGCCTGTGGGTCTGAAACAAATTCCAAAGCGGTTCCCGCCGCAGCGTATAGGCATAGATCAGCAGCAGATCATTCAGATACCGCAGCCGTTCCACGCCGATCAGTGCCTCCGGGCGCAGCAGCGAAAGCTCCGCCTCTGCCTCATCCATGCGGAACAGCGATACCAGCAGGTCAATGCGCGCCAGACGTTCCCCCACCTTCGGGTTCGGAAACAGATGCCGGTGCATCAGCACGGCTTCCTCACAGGGGCCGCATTCCTCCATGATCCTGTAGTACGGCGCTGCGGGCTTCATGTGAACATGCATCAGAACCGTCAGCAGCAGATCGAATCCCGCAAAGACACAAAGTGCGATGCCGAGCGCTGCGGGCAGATTCCTGTGTTCCGGATCCGAAACCCAGTACAGAAATGCACAGAGCAGATTCATGACCGACAGCGCGAGCTTCTGCTTCCAAAGCTGCTTCCAGAGCGTTTTCCAGATCGTGATGAAATTCATAGCGGTGTCTCCGTTATGCGGGATTATACAGTTTCAGGCGGATTGCTGCATCCGCCTAAAACTGTCACATGATTTGATTATTTCTCAGCGATCGCTGCAACACCCGGGAGCACCTTGCCCTCGAGGTATTCCAGGGAAGCGCCGCCGCCGGTGGAAATGTGGCTCATCTTGTCCGCGAAGCCGAGCTGAATCGCAGCCGTCGCGGAATCGCCGCCGCCGATGATCGTAGTTGCGTCTGCTGCTGCAAGCGCCTCGCAGACAGCGACCGTGCCCTTCTTCAGGGTCGGGTTCTCGAACACGCCCATCGGGCCGTTCCAGACAACGGTCTTTGCGGTCTTTGCAGCCTCAGCAAAGAGCGCTGCGGTCTTCGGGCCGATATCCAGACCCATCTTGTCTGCCGGGATCTTGTCGGAATCAACAAACTCGATGTCGATCGGTGCGTCGATCGGATCCGGGAATGCAGCAGCGATCGCGGTATCGACCGGCAGAAGGATCTTCTTGCCGAGCTGCTCCGCCTTTGCGAGCATTTCCTTGCAGTAATCGAGCTTCTCGTCATCAACGAGGGACAGACCGATCTCGCCGCCCTGTGCCTTGATGAAGGTGTAAGCCATACCGCCGCCAATGATGAGGGTATCGCACTTCTCGAGCAGGTTGGAGATGACGTTCAGCTTGTCAGCGACCTTTGCGCCGCCGAGGATCGCCACGAACGGACGCTCCGGATCCTCAACCGCATTGCCGAGGTACTGGATCTCCTTCTGCATCAGATAGCCGACTGCGGTCTCCTTGACGAAGCGTGCAACACCGACAGTAGAAGCGTGCGCACGGTGCGAGGAGCCGAATGCATCCATGACAAAGACCTGACCGTCAACGAGGTCTGCGAGCTCCTTGGAGAA
>CAMNFV010000248.1 GCA_946537515.1 uncultured Ruminococcus sp.
GCTTTAGGTCAATTCAACCGGGCGTTGCCCGGCGGAGAACTTTAGATCAATGGAGGGCGGCACGGCCGCCTTGCGGTATCGCATAGTTTCATGCGAAACTGGCGATGATTTAATAAATACAGAGAAAGGAGAAAACAGGGCGAAAGACAGTCAGAATGGCGAATATAACAATGCCGCCCCGAAGTGCTGCGGCTCCGGGGCGGCTGTTCGTTTTATTTTTTCGCTGCTTCAAATGTAATTGTATAGGTTTCCCTGATGCCGGGTGTTGCTTCGATGATGCTTCTGACGAGTTGCTCTGCCTTCTCGGAAGCCTGCTCTAAGATCTTGTTATCGACCGCGTTTTTCTCGGCCTGCTTCTTGATCTGATCGCGCAGCTCCTTGCTGTCCGTGAGCGTGATCTGATTCCAGACGGATTCGTCTTCCTGATAGACCTTGAAGCTGTTTTCATCGAGCTCATTGGAAAGGATCCGCGATTCCGGCATTTTGACGGTAATGGTCTTTTTATTTTCGTTGCTCTCGATCTTGACCTGCGAGAGGTCGATGCCGGCTTTGATCACGCCGTCCATTGTGACGATCGCTGCCTTTTTGGAGAACGGCACCTTCCATTCCTTCATGAATGTGAAAACGCGCGCAGCATCGAGCGTTCCGACGTTTGTATAGCGATATTCGACCGATGCAAGCTCGCTGATGTTCTTGATCTCATCCATGACGACACCGGCGTCGAATACGATGACCTCTTCCGTCGTCAGCTCTGCGATCTGATCCGCAAGCGACTCCTTTTCATTCGCAAGCGACAGATTCTCGCCTTGCAGATCGGAGATGACTTTTTGCAGCTTCAGCTCACTTTCATGCTGCATATTCAGCTGTGCTTCCAGCGATGACATCTGATTTTTATGGTGAATACAGAGTGCGATGATACCGATGATACATGCCAGCGCAATGACCGCTGCGATAATCAGCTTGATTTTCTTTTTCATTTCAACGTCCTCCTTCAACTGCCTGCGGTTCAAAGCCGCGTTTTTATTATACCACAAGCGGCCCCCGATTGCAAGAGTCTCCGTCGGGTTGTCATGAATCTGATACCATTTTGCAATACATCAAGAAAAGCGGCATTCCCTGCACGGGGAACACCGCTCTCTTTTCTCTTGGATTTTTTAGATTTTCTTTGCTTCGATCCAGAAGCCTGTGATGCCGTTATACACGAAGATCACGCCGATGATGCGCACGAGTGTGGTGACTGCCGAAAACGGATTGCAGCAGATCATCGCACCGCAGGCGATCGTAATGACCGAGAAAACGAGCATTATGCGCGCAGATGAATCACCGGCCTGCTTTGCCGCCAGCGCATGAAGCAGATGCACAATGCCGACGAGCAGAATCACAGCACCCGCAAACAGCGGGAAGACCGACGCCGCCTTTTCCGGACACATCATTACCAGAAATCCGGCTGCGACCGTCACGACTGCGCTGACCAGAGCCACATTGCCTGCTGCATCCCGCATCTTGCTGCGGAGCTGCGGTACAAGCTTCAGCGTGCCGATTAAAATCAGTACCAATCCGAAGCAGCGTACAAGCGTTGAAACCGCTGTGCCCGGCGTCAGGATCAGCACCGCTCCGAGTACGGCAAGAAACACCGCCGCGCCCGGATTGCCGAAACGTTCCTGCATCATAGTGAATTCCCCCTTGTGGTTTTTTCGCTTTTTCTATCCCTTTTTTCCTCTTTCACCGGCAGTACTTCTGCCTGATTATATTATACCAGAAGTTGTCTGTTTTTTCAAGCATTTTCATCATTTGTTCATGTTCTTTTCAGCTTTCTTTCTTATCCGGCGCGAGCCAGCCTTCCAGCCGGTTCTGCGTCATTCTGCCGTGCATTGCTTCTGCAAATGCGGGGATCATTTCCGCAAGATAATCCAGTATCGGCTGATGCACCGGGAGCAGCTGTGCTTCCAGTTTCCCGCGGATCAGATCACAAAGCTGTTCCGCCGGGAGACTGCCGTATTCTGCCTGCACCGCTTCGATCATATCGCTGCTGACCGCGGCGGAAAATCCCTCTGCACCGCAGAGCAGCCGGATCACCCAATGCCGCAGAACGAGCTCTGCGATATTCTCCGCGATCATATCGGGCGAAGTCAGATAGCGCTGTGCATAGCGCGTCATCATGGCGAGGATATCTTCGGAGTCAAAGCAGCAGAGAAAATCTGCCTCTGTGCTCAGTGCGGCATAATATCTGCATACGCCGACGGCGCCGTTCTCCGGGATCTGTCTGCCGCAGAGCAGCGGATAGGAATACGTGACCTTGGTATCCTTGGCGCGGAATCTCGCATCATATTTCGTGCAGAACTGTTCAAAATCCTTGAGCAGCGCCCGGAAGAATGAAGTCTGCACAGGCTTTGTTTCGCGGTAGGCCTTCCGGAAATGCTCCTTTGCAAATTCATAGGCGTGAATGGTCAGCATTGCGCCCTGTTCGAGCAATTCAGAGAGCAGCGCAGTCCGGAGCTCTTCGAGTGCATCCGCGTCGGAAGGCGCTGTCAGCAGGACGGCATCGAGCTGCGTAAAGACCGAATCATAGAATGCTTCAGCCTGTTTGCGCGTGACGGTTGTACTTTTTCCGGCGGTATACTGTGCCGCACGCTCTGCGGCTGCTTTGTGCAGTTCATTGCGGATCGTGCCGAGTCTCTCCGCCGGGAGCAGGTCATTCGCTGCGGCATATTGCAGCAGATGCAGCGTGTAATCCTTGCGAGAGAGCGGCAGTTCCGGCGTGTTCTGTTTTTGCAGCATCATGGTTTCCGGCATATTATTCAGCCTCCCTTCCGGCATCTGCATCCAATGCATCCCAATCCTCGGTAATCTGTGCCCATTCAGCTTCCTGTGCGGCGCTCGGCAGCAGATAGGCCGGATTGCGGCGCAGCGCCTCTTCAAGCTCTTCGGCGAAGGTGCCGCGTGTATGCTGCTCTGCGGGATCCTGCACATAATCGCGGACATAGTTACCGAACATATCCTTATGCATTTCCTCGTCGTAGATGTAGTCGTACTGTTCCTGCTCGTATTCGCTTTCATAGGTATCTGCGGCGGCTTCCTGTGCGATTTTATCCGCATAGAGCATCCGCATTTCGGGATCACCGAGGTCTGCGTTATGCTGTTTGCGTTCCGCTTCACGGATTTCCAGCAGCTTCCGCATTGCGGGAATGAGGATTCGTTCTGCCTGCGCGAGCATTTCGCCTGCATCACCGCCGCAGGTCGGACTGACATAGAATTGATACATATAATTAAGGACTGCGTTATCCGAGAGCACACATTCCGGATCATCCGCGGTATCATAGAGCGCCTGCAAATCGCCTTTCAGCTGATAAAAAGCTTCGGTCAGTTCGGCGATCTGAGCAGCATAGCCGCGTCCGAAGTATCCCGAAGGCAGAAACCAGCGGATCAGGCGCGGGGTAATGCTCCCGCCGAACTGCACGAGTTCCTGCGCCCGGATTGCTTTCTGTGCGGTTTGCATGAGCATTTCCGCGTCGTCAGGCGTCAGCTGCAGGCCGTAATAGCTTTCTGCATCCCGGTTTGTTGCAAGGAGCTGTGCTTTTTGCGCGGCGGGTGTCAGCAGCGAAAAACCGCCGATTGCAAGTGAAAAATCCATGCATATTCCTCTCTTCTTTTATGGCACAAAGCCGATGATATTTTTCCATTCTATTATACTCCATTCCCCCATTTTTGTAAAGTGTCGGCAGGGCCGACAGCCGATTTGCTTCGCCTTT
>CAMNFV010000249.1 GCA_946537515.1 uncultured Ruminococcus sp.
TGCAAGCGTATGATTTACTTTTTCACGATTCACTTCTTCATCAGAGCCGGAGACCGCAGCGGTCTCCGGCTTTTTTTCAGACACATGCATCGGAACAGCTTCGGCAAGTCAATATCTGTCCGGAATGATAATTGCTATTTCAGGCGATATGTGCTATAATACAGGCAAGAATATCTGTTCCAGCTTTATGACTATGAAACAGGCTTTTTCTCGTGATAGGATACGCATATTTGAGGAGGTTCCGGACATGAAACGAATCATCACCGCAGTCCTTGCCGCTGCTACGGCAATCCTTCCGCTTCCGCTGCAAACCGAAGCAGCAGCCGCATCGCTGATTACAAAACGCTTTGATTTCGGCGGACTTGGCGCCGCAGACGGCTATATCGGCGTATCCGCATCGGAAGGCTATGACTCCGCAAAGGGATACGGCTTTGCAAATACAAGTGCCGTTGAGAATGTTGCCGCAAGCGGCAAGGGTGCACTTGCGGATGCGGTGAGCTTTAAATCGAATGTATCGAATCATGTTTTCCAGGTTGATCTTCCGGTCGGAGTCTACAAAATTACGGTCACAACCGGTGATGTGCAGTCCACAACGATCACGGCGGAGGGCATCCCGCAGCTTTTCTTCCTGACCGGAAGCAATGCTGTTGATTCCTTCACAATTCCGGTCACAGACGGGCAGCTGAACATCTATGCAGGTTCCGGTGTTGGAACGGAATTTTCAATCAGCGCGCTTGAAATTGAGCAGACCTCCGCAGGTACATTGACAAAGCCGACAATCTGGATCGGCGGCGATTCCACCGCAGCAAGCTGCTATAATACTCCGGATGATGCCGTTCACGGCTGGGGACAGTATCTGTGGAAGTATGCAGATACGAACAAATACGATGTCCGGAACATTTCGGCAAGCGGCATAACATCCGCTGACCTGCGCCGTTCCTTGTTCGGGACTGCCGAGCATTACGGCAAAAGCGGCGATCTTATGCTGCTTGCGGTCGGCATCAATGATTATATCAAAGCGTATCAGAAGAATCCGGATGCAGTTGACGCAAGTGATTACATCACAAACATGACCGACATGATTCACCGCGCAAAAGCAAAAGGCATGACGGTTTATCTGGTCAGGCAGCACTGTCAGGAAAATGACCTTTTCAAGTATCCGCTTCCGGAGTCCCGTTGGTTCGATACTGTACTGGACGATCTCGCGGCGGCCGAACAGACCGGCGAAATTGATCTGTTCCGCCCATGGCTTGAGTTCTGTCTGGAGAACCGGTATTTCGCGCAGAAAGCGTATTATACCGCGGATGAACTGCATCTGAACGCGCTCGGTGCAGACAAAATGGCGGAAATGGTCTCCGAACAGCTTTTCCCGAAGGCAGCCCCCGCTGGCATCGGTGATGACGACTATAATCTCGGGATTCCGACAGAAATTTATGAGACAGAAATATCGGGCAAAGCAGTTTCCAATCCGCACAAGGGCTTTGTGATGACCGCATATGCGCCGTATATGATCGACTCGACGCAGGGCTATCAGTACGGCATCGGCGGCTCTGCGAATAACCGTGCATGGGATGTGACAACGATCGTCAGCGGTTCGCCGCACTGGAATGACCTGAACCCGGAAAAGGACGTATACAAATGGGACGAAATAGATGAAATGCTTGATGCGTGCGAGGCGCACGGGCTGACCTACGGTATCCGCATCATGCCGTATTCTTCGTATCTGGCAGAGGACTATGTGCCGCAGTGGGTTTATGATGCAGGCGCACAGAAATACACAGCGGATTCCCGGGATAATCCGGGGGAGAAAATCGTCTTTCCGAAGTGGGATGATCCGGTCTATTTGCAGGCGCATAAGGATTTTGTGAAAGCGCTGGCGAAAAAATATGACGGTGACCCCAGAGTGGAATTTGTGGACGTCCGGCCGTTCGGCGATTACGGGGAATGGCATAATTCGTTTGCGGTCGGCGATGAGAAATTTATGCCATCGCTGGATATTCAGAAGGATATGCTGGACTGCTATACCGCGGCATTTCAAAAGTCGCTGCTCGTGCTGCCTTCAAATGCACGGGGTGAGATCTATCAGTATGCGCTGTCCATCGGCATCACAAAGCGCGATGACGGTCTGATCTCCATGCCGAATGTGGAATGGAGCCTGCTGCCGACCTATCGTGCGAATATGCCGGTTGTCGGCGAGAATTACTGGCCGTATGCGTGGATGCGCGACACGGTCAGAGAAAATGAGTATTCGCTTGTGAACTGGACGCCGCAGCGGTTCCGTGAGACGATTGAGATTCCGCACATGTCGATCTTTGCACTCGATCAGGACAGCCATTGCAGCTATGAATTCTATCTGGAACAGAAGGATGTCATTGATGAAATGTGCAACAGACTGGGCTATAATTTCACCGTCACTTCTGCGGCACGATACGGAAACAAACTCGCCGTAAGAATCCGGAACACCGGTCTGGCACCAGCATATTTCAACATTGATCTGTGCGCAGAGATCACCGATTCCGACGGCAGCAAAATCGCAGATTTCGGGAAGCCGGTCAGAATCGAAAAGGGTTCTTTCCGTGACGGTGCAGAAAAAACATATCTGTTTGAATATAACGGAACGCTGAATGAAAATGCGGCAATCTGCCTTGCGATGTACGACAGCGACAATCCGCTCGCAGAAGGCAAAAATCCGACGGTTCGGTTTGACAATAAGAATACATTATCGACCAACAGACTAAAATTAGTGCATACAGAACCGGTTGCCGGTGATGTGAATGCGGACGGATCATTTGATACAGCAGATACTGTGCTGCTGCAAAAATGGCTGCTCGCAGAAAAAAAGAATCTTCCGAACTGGAAGACTGCCGATTTCTCAGATGACAATCAGCTCAATGCGGCCGATCTGACCTTGATGAAGCGTGCGCTGATGAAAAACAGAACGTTGCCTTGACAATTATCGCTATAAATCGTATAATAAAAAAATTGCCGAATCTATTTCGTATTAACCATCTTATCCGATTGTTTTATATAGTGTTTGCTTTGTCAATAGGTGGAAAGATACGTCACTGAAAAAAGAGAGTAGTCATGAACTACCCACTATCTGCATAACGGCTGGCACAGGCTCAGGATAATCCTTTGCCTTCTCAATCACCATTTTCGTCAAAGCATTTGCAGCAATGCTGTCAGGATCACCGTCAGGGCGTATCCATTCTCTCAGATGCTCTTTGCCGAGAATGACCGGCATCCGGTTGTGAATGATGCTGACGGGCGCGACGGATTCTCTTGTCAGCACAGCAAACACCGGAATCTGAATGCCCTGATGTTCCTCAAAGCGATACAGACCGGCAAGGAACGTGATCTCCGCGCCCTCCGGCTGAATCGCATACCGTTCCTTTTTGATGCTGCGCTGCTCATTGGCATTGCGGAAGCCAACCTCAGACGGCGGCACACCCCATTCATAATACCATGATGCCGGTATGATGCATCTGCGCCGATACCAGGAATCCTTCCACATAGCCTTTTGATCGGCAGACTCCACGCGGCAGTTGACGATCGGCTTATCGGTCGCTTCATGCGTGAAGCCCCAGATCATGGGAAATACTGCCATTTTTTCCTGCTTGTTCGGCGCAAACACCGCTGCCATATCGGTTGGACGGATATTGCCGGACATTTCCGCCGAACGTGACATAGTGTTCCTGATCGTAT
>CAMNFV010000250.1 GCA_946537515.1 uncultured Ruminococcus sp.
GGTCATTGCCCCAGCCGTCCTTGTAGGCGACGATGCGTTTGGTCGTCACGCAGATAACCGCGGGCGCGTCCTTACAGAACGAATCCATGATTCCATAGATCTGCGCGAGCAAATCCGGATCATCCACGGCGATCAGCGAGGTCGTCTGCTTGTTGCAGCCGGACGGCGCGGCAAGTCCCGCCTCCATAATCCGCTGCAAATCGGCTCGCGGCACCTGTTCCGGCAGATAACTGCCGCGGTAGCTGTGACGCGCCGCAATCACATCAAATAACTCCATATGCCCTCCGCTCACTTGATTCCGGTCAGCTCATAGCCGGCGTCTGCGATCACCGCACGGAATGCATCCTCCGATACGGGCGCTGCCGTTTCGACAACTGCATTCGCAGCCTCATGACTCACGGAAATAACCTTGACGCCCTCCATGCCTTCCAGCGCCTTGCGCACATGCGCCTCACAATGCGGGCACATCATGCCCTTGATCCCGAGTGTGGTGTTTGCCATTTCATTCACCGTTCCTTTCGCAGTTTCGTTGATTTGAGATATATCCGCAGCAGACGGGGCCGCCGCCTGATCCGGTTTCTTCGGTTTGAACAGATTGAGCCGCAGCGCGTTCGTCACGACGCAGAAGCTCGAAAGACTCATCGCCGCCGCCCCGAACATCGGGTTCAGCGTCAGGCCGAACGGCACCAGAACGCCTGCTGCCAGCGGGATGCCGATGATGTTGTAGATGAATGCCCAGAACAGATTTTCGTGGATATTTCTGAGCGTCCTGCGGCTCAGCCGGATCGCGTTTGCGGCATCAGTCAGGCTGCTCTGCATCAGGACAACATCCGCCGCGTCAATCGCAACATCCGTCCCGGCACCGATCGCCATGCCGATATCCGCGCGCGTCAATGCGGGCGCATCGTTGATGCCGTCACCGACCATGCAGACCTTGCCGTTTTTGCTGAGCCCGCGGATCACCTGCTCCTTGCCGTCCGGGAGAACATCGGCGATGACGCGGTCTGTACCGGCTTCCCGGCCGATCGCCTCCGCAGTGCGTGCATTGTCTCCGGTCAGCATCACGACCGATATGCCCATCATTTTCAGATCTGCAATCGCATCGGCGCTGTCCGGCTTGATGACATCCGCAACCGCAATGATGCCGGTCAGCCTGCCGTCACGCAGGAAGAACAGCGGCGTTTTGCCGGATTCTGCAAGCTGCTGCGCAGTTTTTGTAATCTCATCCGGAATTGTCGTCTGTGCAGCAGCAGACTGCTGACTGCACGCTGTCAATGCAGCATTCTGAAGCTTTGCAGATACGCCGCTGCCCGCCATTGCCGCAAAATCTGTGACCGCAGGCGGCCGGATCCCCTGCCGGAGTACGTATTCCATGACCGCGCTGCCGAGCGGATGCTCGCTGTGCTGCTCCAATGCGGCCGCATCGGTCAGAAGCTGCATTTCGGTCACGCCGGATGCCGGTATCACATCGGTCACATGCGGTTTGCCCTCGGTCACGGTACCTGTTTTATCAAGCACGACCGTCCGGATCCGGCCGGTTTCTTCCAGCGCAGCCGCCGTTTTATAGAGAATGCCGCTGCGTGCGCCGACACCGCTTCCGACCATGATCGCGACCGGCGTCGCAAGCCCGAGCGCACACGGACAGCTGATCACCAATACCGAAACAGAACGCGCCAGCGCAAATCCGAGCCCCCGGCCGAGCAGAAGCCAGACCGCAAGCGTCACAAGTGCAATCCCGATGACCGCCGGGACGAAAATACCGGAGACTTTGTCCGCGATCTTCGCGATCGGGGCTTTTGTCGCGGCGGCATCCCCGACCATGCGGATGATCTGTGAAAGCGTCGTATCTTCGCCGATTCTCGTCGCTTCGCATTCCAGATATCCGGACTGATTGATCGTGCCGGCCGATACCGCATCGCCCTGCGATTTATCCACCGGAATACTCTCGCCGGTCAGCGCCGATTCATTGACCGCGCCGCTGCCGGAAATCACAATGCCGTCCACGGGGATCTGCGCACCGGGGCGCACCGCAAAATGCATCCCGCGCTGCACCTGCTCCGCCGGGATCTCACGTTCATTGCCGTTTTCCAGGATCACCGCGGTTTTCGGTGCGAGCTGCATCAGGCTTTTCAGCGCATCCGTGGTCTTGCCCTTGGAGCGCGCTTCCAGCGTCTTTCCGACGGTAATCAGCGTCAGGATCATCGCGGCAGATTCAAAATAAAACTGATCCATGAGCGTCATGACGCTGTCCGCATCGCCGTGCAGCTGCGCATCGGTCATTGCAAACAGCACGCAGACGCTCCAGATAAACGATGCCGATGAACCGAGCGCGACGAGCGTATCCATATTCGGCGCACGATGCCAGAGTGCCTTGAATCCGCTGATGAAAAAGCGCTGGTTGATCACCATAATGATGACCGTCAGCAGGAGCTGAATCAGACCCATGGCAACATGATTCCCCTCAAGCACAGCCGGGATCGGGAATCCGAACATCATATGCCCCATGGAGAAATACATCAGAATCAACAGAAATACGAGCGAAACGATCAGCCTGCGCAGCAGCTTCGGCGTTTCGGTATCGCTGAGCGAATCGGCAGCCGGTGCGGCGGATTTCTCCGCGGTTTTCAGCGATGCGCCGTAGCCCGCATCCGCAACCGCTTTCATGATCGCTTCCGGAGAGGCGCTGCCCTCAACGCCCATGGAATTTGTCAGCAGGCTGACCGCACAGCTTTCCACACCTTCCACAGCATTGACCGCTTTTTCCACGCGCGCGCTGCACGCCGCACAGCTCATGCCCGTGACATTATACTGCGTCATTGAACCGCCTCCTGCGTGATCGACTTGACATCGTAATCCATCATCGCGACGGTACGGCGCAGCGTTTCCGCTTCGATCTGCCGGTCACAGCGCACGAGTGCCGTTTTGTTTTTCAGATCAACCTCGCAGGCAGCGCCCTCAATCCGGTTGATCTGCCGCTCCACCGCTGCTTTACAGTTTTCGCAGTGCATCCCCTCAATATGCATGACATAGCGCAGAATCTCGGGGTTTTGGAGTTCCTTTTTCTCGGATTTGACCGGGCCGCCGCCTCCGCCGCAGCAGTCACCCTGTCCCCTGAAATGCTTGACAGCGCTCGTCACACCGGCACCCGCAAGCGCTGCGATGATCGCAATCAGCACGATGTTCGCCGGGTTTACCGCAAAGAGCATTGCAGTCATTTTGCTCCCTCATTTCATCAGTTTTTTGACCAGATCTGCAAGCTCATCGACCGCGCTGTCATCGCCGCTGCGGATATCGCGCACGACACAGGTATGCAGATGCCGCGCAAGCAAATCCTTATTGAAGGAATTGATCGCCGCGCTCACCGCCGCAGACTGCGTCAGAATATCCGCGCAGTAGGCGTCGTTTTCCAGCATTTTCTGTAAGCCGCGCACCTGTCCTTCGATGCGCTTCAGACGGTTCATGAGCTTTTTGCGCTCCTCATCGGAACGCGCGGTCTTTTTCTCCGCGCAATGCGGACATCGCTTCTCTGCCATATTCCTCACTCCTTAGCGGTATCGCTCCGCGATGATCTAAAATGAGGCTCCGCCTCAAACTCCGCCAAAGGGATACTATCCCTTTGGAATCCCATTTTGTATGGAATAATCAATCACGCTGCCGGGCGCCAATATAAAAGTTTTGATCAAACTTTTTCAAAAGTTTGCGGG
>CAMNFV010000251.1 GCA_946537515.1 uncultured Ruminococcus sp.
CACAAGCGAGATCCCGCTCGCCTGAATTGCAATGGGCGCATGTTCTCTGGATGAGCCGCAGCCAAAATTCAAGCCCGCCGCCAGAATATCTCCGGGCTGCACCCTGCTGCTGAATTCCGGATCGAGATCCTCCATGCAATGCTTTGCGAGCTCTGCACGGTCACTCGTATTCAGATAGCGCGCCGGAATAATGACATCTGTATCCACATTGTCTCCGTAACAGATTGCATGACCGGTATATTTCATAGCTTCATTACCTCCCACGGACTTGTGATGCATCCGGTCAGGGCGCTTGCCGCAGCTGTAGCCGGGCTTGCGAGGTATACTTCGGAATCCGGATGCCCCATTCTGCCGACAAAATTCCGGTTAGTGGTCGCAATCGCGCGTTCCCCCTTTGCCAGAATGCCCATATATCCGCCGAGACACGGGCCGCAGGTCGGCGTTGAAACGACTGCCCCGCTCTCGACAAAAATCTTCAGAAGGCCCTCTGCCATTGCATCCAGGTAAATCTGCTGCGTTGCCGGAATCACAATCACGCGGACGCCTTCAGCGCATTCTCTCCCTTTCAGAATCTCAGCAGCTGCGCGCAAATCCTCCAGTCTGCCGTTCGTACAGGAGCCGATCACAACCTGATCGACCGGAATCTTCCCGATCGCATCAAATGTCTTTGCATTTTCCGGAAGATGCGGGAATGCAACTGTCGGTTCGATCTGAGAAAGATCAATCTCAATCATCTGCTCATAATCTGCATCCGGATCAGCAGCGTAAATACGCGGTTCTGATGCACCGTGTTCTTTGAGATACGAAAGTGTTACGTCATCAACCTCGAAGATGCCGTTTTTCGCACCAGCCTCAATCGCCATATTCGCGATACAGAGCCGGTCGCTGACGGAAAGCGTATGCAACCCTTCGCCCGTAAACTCAAGTGAGCGGTAAAGTGCGCCGTCTACGCCGATCCGGCCGATCAGATGCAAAATCACATCCTTGCCGGAGACATAGCGCCGCAGTTTCCCTGTCAGGACGACCTTGATTGCTGCGGGAACTTTGAACCATGCTTTTCCCGATGCCATGCCGCAGGCCATATCCGTCGAGCCGACACCGGTTGAAAATGCACCGAGCGCACCATAGGTACAAGTATGCGAATCAGCACCGATCACCAGATCGCCTGAGGTTACAAGTCCCTGTTCCGGCAGAAGTGCATGTTCAATGCCCATTTTTCCGACATCATAAAAATGCGAAACATCCTGCTGTCCGCAGAAATCCCGGCACATTTTACATTGCTCTGCAGCCTTGATATCTTTATTCGGCGCAAAATGATCCATGACCATGACGACCTTGTCACGGTCAAAAACCTGCGCAGCGCCAAGTGTTTCAAATGCACGAATCGCAACCGGTGATGTGATATCATTGCCGAGAACCAGATCAAGCTTTGCAAGCAAAAGCTGTCCTGCTGATACAGAATCCAGTCCCGCATGTGCTGCCAGAATCTTTTGCGTCATGGTCATTCCCATAGAAAGACTCCTTTCTCCGCAGATGCCTCCGGTTCACTTGGCATCTGCTTGTTCCGGTGCAGTCAGCATATTATTGACTGCGCTGACAAATGCCTTGATCGAAGATGTGATAATATCATTGTCGATGCCGACGCCCCAGAAGCTTTCGCCTGTACCGCTCAGGATCTCAACATAAGAAACAGCCTTTGACGAGGAACCGACTTCCAGCGCGTGCTCGGTATAGGTATTGATCGTGTAGTCCAGGCCGGTATAGGAGCGCACCGCGTTGCTGACGGCATCCAGACGACCGTTACCGTTATTCGTCGCAGAAGCAGTTTCGCCGTGATACTCAATGTCGATTGTCGCCTCAATGCCGTTGTGCTGGACGAAGTGTACTGCTGTCAGATTCAGCGGTGATATGATATCGACATAATGCGCCTTGAAAATCAGATAGACCTCGTCCGGCAGCAGTTCCTTATGCTTCTGATCGGAGATATGCTTGACCAGATAGCCGACATGCTCGCGCATTCGCTTCGGAAGATTGTAGCCGAAGCGTGTTTCGAGAATATATCCGATGCCGCCCTTGCCGGACTGACTGTTGATGCGGATGACATCTGCCTCGTATTCTCTGCCGATATCAGAGGGATCGAGCGGAAGATACGGAACTGTCCATTGTTCGTTTCCGTGCGCCTCGCGCCATTTGAGGCCTTTTGCGATCGCATCCTGATGCGATCCGCTGAATGCAGCAAATACGAGCTTTCCGGTATACGGCTGACGGTCATTGACCTCCATGCGCGTCACACGGTTATAGAGCTCGGTGATTGCCGGAATATCTGAGAAATCCAGATTCGGCTCAATGCCCTGCGAATACATATTCAGAGCAAGCGTGATAATATCAACATTTCCGGTACGCTCACCGTTGCCGAAGAGCGTGCCCTCAACGCGCTCTGCACCGGCAAGCAGTCCCATTTCCGTATCTGCAACCGCACAGCCGCGGTCATTATGCGGATGCAGCGAGACGATCACATTTTCACGGTATTTGAGATTCTCGCACATGTACGCAATCTGATTTGCGTAAACATGCGGCATCGAAAGCTGCACCGTTACCGGCAGATTGATGATGACCTTATCCTCCGGTGTCGGCTGCCAGACATCCAGCACCGCATTGCAGACTGCCAGCGCAAATTCCGGTTCGGTACCCGTGAAACTCTCCGGCGAATACTCAAACCGGAAATTGCCCTCATATTTTTCACGGTATTCCTTGCAAAGCTTCGCGCCCGATACGGCGATCTCCATGATCTCCTCGCGGCTCTTGCAGAACACCTGCTCACGCTGCGCCACAGAGGTCGAATTATACAGATGCACAATCGCGTTTTTACATCCGCGGAGCGCTTCAAAGGTCTTCTGGATGATATGCTCCCGCGACTGTGTCAGAACCTGAATCGTCACATCATCAGGGATCAGATTTTGCTCGATCAATGTGCGGCAGAAATCATACTCTGTCTCCGAGGCTGCCGGAAAGCCGATCTCGATCTCCTTGAAACCGATGCGGACAAGCTCTGCAAAAAACTCCAGCTTTTCCCCGAGGCTCATCGGAATCACAAGCGCCTGATTGCCGTCCCGCAGATCAACGCTGCACCACTGCGGCGCGCGGTCAATATACGATTTCTCCATCCATTTGTGTGACGTTTTCGGTGCTTCAAAAAACTGCCGTGTATATTTCCCGGCATTGTTCATTTTCTGTTCCTCCTGATTGTCATAATAAAAAGCACGCCTCTCCCCGATGATACGGAAAGAGGCGGTGCTGTGAGATTCGTTGCAAAAGGGTGCTTCCCTTTCTCGCATTTATGAGAAAATTATAGCACATTTCTGCATGAAAGTCAAGCAGATTCTGATGTGAACGGCGCAAAGCCCTTTCGGACAGAGAATCCCTGCACGGCATTGCAGACAGGACAATTCTTCGGCGGCTCTGTTCCCTCGTGGATGTGTCCGCAGTTGAGACAGAGCCAGAGTGTCGGCTGATTCTCGCGAAAGAGTCTCCCCTCCTGCATCCATGTCCCGAAGATTCCGAATCGCTCGGAATGCGTCCGCTCGATCTCCGCGATCTGCCGGAATAAAGCAGCAGCTTCCGGCTGTTCCTCACGCGCTGCGGTCTCCGCAAATGAAGGATAGACACCTTCCGCTTCATTTCGCTCAAATTGCTGCGC
>CAMNFV010000252.1 GCA_946537515.1 uncultured Ruminococcus sp.
CTGAATGAATCCATTGAGGAAAATGTCCGCGGTATGCGCGTGGTCAAGGGCTTCTCGCGAGAGGAATACGAGAAAGAAAAGTTCCATGTTGCTGCTGAGGATATCTGCAAGGACTTCACCAAAGCAGAGCGCGTTGTCGCATTGAACGGCCCGATCATGCAGCTCTGCCTGTATTTCAACATGTCGTTTATCCTGCTCGTCGGCTCGAAAATCATCATCAACGGCGAGAGTGCGATCAATGTCGGTGAGATGTCCAGTATGCTGACCTACGGCTTCCAGATTCTCATTCAGCTGATGATGCTCTCGATGATCTATGTCATGCTGACGATGTCCGCAGAGTCGATCAAGCGTATTTCCGAGGTGCTCCAGGAGGAGCCGGATATCCACAATCCGGAGACAGCCTGTGAGACCGTCGTGGACGGCAGCATCTCCTTTGAGAATGTCAGCTTCAAGTATTCGCAGAAGGCAAAGAAATTTGCGCTTTCGGATATTGATATCAAGATTCCGTCCGGCGCAACGGTCGGCATCATCGGCGGTACGGGTTCGAGTAAATCGACCTTTGTGCAGCTGATCCCGCGGCTTTATGATGTCACCGAGGGCAGCGTCAAGGTCGGCGGCATCGACGTCCGCGAATATGACCTGAAAGCGCTGCGTGATTCCGTTGCAATGGTGCTGCAAAAGAATGTGCTGTTCTCCGGAACGATCAAGGAGAATCTGCGCTGGGGCAATCCCGATGCGACCGATGAAGAACTGATCGAAGCATGCAAGCTTTCGCAGGCGCATGATTTCGTCACCGCATTCCCCGAGGGCTATGATACCATGATCGAGCAGGGCGGTACGAATGTGTCCGGCGGCCAGAAGCAGCGTCTTTGCATTGCGCGTGCGCTGCTGAAGAAGCCGAAGATTCTGATTCTCGATGATTCAACCAGCGCGGTCGATACGAAAACGGATGCATTCATCCGTTCAGGCTTCCGCAAATATATCCCCGATACCACGAAAATCATCATAGCGCAGCGCATCGCTTCGGTGCAGGATGCGGATATGATCCTAGTCATGGACAACGGCAAGATCGCTGCCTGCGGCACACATGATGAGCTGATGCAGTCCAGCGAGATCTACCGCGAGGTCTATGAGCAGCAGACGAACGGAGGTGACAACGATGCCGCGTAATACCAAAGGCTACGGCGCACCGCGCAAACCCGGTGAGGCATTCAAATCCCTCAAGCGCATGATCGGGCTGCTGAAGCAGTTTTATCCGAAGCTGCTGCCGATCACGATTGTCTGCATTCTGTTTTCCTCTGCAACATCGTCGATTCCGGCGGTCTTCCTGCAAAAGGTCATTGCCGATATCCAGACTTATTCGGTCACGCGGGACTGGGCAGCGGCAAAGGCTGTCATCTATCCGAAGGTCTATGTCCTGATCGCGCTATATGTCGGCTCGATTATCTGCATGACGCTCTGGCAGCAGCTGGTCGCGATCATGACGCAGGGCTTCCTCAATAAAATGCGCTGCAAGCTGTTCGACAGTATGCAGAATCTCCCGATCCGTTATTTTGATACGCATAAGCACGGCGATATCATGAGCCACTATACGAATGATATCGACACGCTGCGGCAGATGCTCTCACAGGCGCTTCCGTCGCTCGTGCAGGCGGGCTCCGTCGTGGTATTCGTCTTTGCGATCATGATTTATTACAGCATCTGGCTGACGCTGGTCGTCATTCTCGGCATCGTCGTGATGATGCTTGTCTCGAAGAAGATCGGCAGCGGCTCTGCAAAGTATTTCATCCGGCAGCAGGCAGCGGTCGGCAAGACCGAGGGCTTTGTCCAGGAGATGATGAACGGCCAGAAGGTCGTGCAGGTCTTCTGCCACGAGGAGCAGAGCCAGAAGGATTTTGACGCGGTCAATGACGCGCTCTATGAAGATATGTACCGTGCGCACGCCTATGCCAATGCGCTTGTCCCGATCATCCTGAATATCGGCAATGTACTTTATGTCATTATCGCGACGATCGGCGGTGCGCTGATCCTCACACATGCACCGAATCTCTCAATCTCCGGACTGCCGTTCGCGATTGACATTGTGGTGCCGTTCCTCAATATGACCAAGCAGTTTACCGGTAATCTCAATCAGGTGACGCAGCAGATCAATGCGATCGTCATGGCCGTGGCCGGTGCGGAGCGAATCTTCACGCTCATGGATGAAGCGCCGGAAGCGGATGACGGCTATGTCACAATGGTCAATGTCCACACCGCGCCGGACGGCACCGTGACCGAAGCAAATGAGATCACCCACGAATGGGCGTGGAAGCATCCGCATACTGCTGACGGCTCGATTACCTATACGCCGCTGCGCGGTGAGGTCACGCTCGACAGCGTGGATTTTGCCTATGAAGAGGGCAAGGATGTCCTTCATGATATCACGGTCTTTGCAAAGCCCGGCCAGAAGGTCGCGTTTGTCGGTGCAACCGGTGCCGGCAAGACTACGATCACGAATCTGATCAACCGCTTCTACGATATCGCAGACGGCAAGATCCGCTATGACGGCATCAATATCAACAAGATCAAAAAGTCTGATCTGCGCCGTTCGCTCGGCATCGTTTTGCAGGAGACAAATCTCTTTACCGGAACGGTTATGGAAAATATCCGCTACGGCAGACTGGATGCGACCGATGAGGAATGCATCGCGGCCGCAAAGCTCGCCGGTGCAGATGATTTCATCACGAGACTGCCGGAAGGCTATGAGACACTTCTGAGCGGAAACGGTGCAAATCTCTCGCAGGGTCAGCGCCAGCTGATCGCGATTGCGCGTGCTGCGGTTGCCGATCCGCCGGTTATGATCATGGACGAGGCGACTTCTTCGATCGACACCCGTACTGAGGCGATTGTCCAGCGCGGCATGGATGCGCTGATGAAGGGCAGAACGGTCTTCGTCATTGCGCACCGCCTCTCGACCGTCAAGAATTCGGATGTGATCATGGTGCTTGACCACGGCAGAATCATCGAGCGCGGCAGTCACGATGCGCTGCTCGAAAAGAAGGGCACCTACTATCAGCTTTATACCGGCGCATTTGAGCTGGATTAACAGAACGAAAGGACATGAATCATGCTGGAAAAACTGCTGCTGTTTGTACTGAAGCTGCTGCCGAAGCCGCTGAAAAAGATCTGGGATAAAAACGAGAGTCTCTGGCGCTATTGCTATTACGGCGCCTGGACGACCGTTGTATCCATGATTACGCGATTCGTCGGAATGGCGATTTTTGAACGTGCCGGAATGCCGGTTGAACAGAGTGCGCTGGCAAGCGGCCTGAATACAACCATTTCCCAGATCATCACCGTGACCTTTGCGTTCTATGTCAATAAGAAATACGTTTTCCACAGCGAGGCGAAGGAGAAGCGCGACCTGATTCACGAGATTCTCACGTTTTACGGCGCACGCGCAGCATCCTTCTTTATGGATCTCGGTCTGAATGAGCTGCCTGTGCTGTTTGGCTGGGGCAAAAAGGGTGCGATCATCATGTTCCTGCTCTCGCAGATCATCATTCTTGCTGCCAATTATGTATTCAGCAAGGTAGTCGTATTCCGCAAGAAAGACAATGCTGCTGAAAAAGCTGCGGAATCATAATCAATCGTTTTATATGAAGAAAGCCGCTCCTATTTACGCTGATAGGAGCGGCTTCATT
>CAMNFV010000253.1 GCA_946537515.1 uncultured Ruminococcus sp.
CCCTTTTTGCCGAGCAGCCCCTTTCCGGTGCCGAGCATCAGATCAAGGTTATTGCTGGAAAAGAGCCAGATCACGGCACAGGCAACGAGTGCGACAATGCCGATCGCAAAGGTGCGGAGCTGCACAAAATAAATCGGGTGAACGCGGAAGGGGGGCTGATCTGCGCCGAACGAGATGATCAAATCCATCAGCAGCCGGACGCCGAAGCCCCCGAGCCACACAATCAATACAGGAACGCCGATCCAGACAAATATTTTCTTGGCATTCAGATTCGCCTTCAAATCCTTCCAAAAGTCTTTCATAGTGTTAGCTTCCCCACTGTAATATTGTTTTCCGCCAGACCGTCATCCATGAATACTGCGCCGTCTGCTTTGAGCACCGTGACCGGATATTGCGCTGCATTCTTCTGCCAGCTTCGTGTCAGACCGTAGCTGTGCGGAGCCGCTGCGAAGGTGAGCGAATTCCAGCGCGTATAAGTATGGAATGAGCCGTTATTTGCGACAACAGCATCATTATACTTGAACAGAAAATCATTCGGATTCTTGTTGTTCGATCTGTTGATGCCGCCGTAGGTTTTGCTGGTTTCATAAAGCTCAATGCGTGCATTGGCGCTCATCTGAATCATTCCGTATACGAACAATCCCTGATTGATGAGCGTGGAGCTGCCGTTGAGATCGAAGCTGAGGATACTGCCGGTATCCGTCGGCAGACCGGTATAGAGCGCGCCGCCCTCCTGAATAAT
This sequence comes from uncultured Ruminococcus sp., assembly GCA_946537515.1. Lineage (GTDB taxonomy): Bacteria > Bacillota > Clostridia > Oscillospirales > Ruminococcaceae > Firm-04. The sequence goes on from CAMNFV010000253.1 coordinate 743, forward strand.
AACATCGCCGTCGGTGTTGACGATCTTGCCGCATCCGTTTTTGGATTCGGTATTGCCCTGCTGGAACGACGTAATCGAACCGCCTTTTTTAATGAGAATCGTGCCGCCGTTGTTGATGATTGTGCCGTTGTTGATGAAGTTGCCCTCGATCGCCAGCACAGCGCCCTTGCCGATTGTCAGCGTGCAGCCGTTCTGAAGAATCGTGCCGTTGGTGTGGACGACCTTGCCGGTGCTGTCCGCGACATCTCTGTTCTGAATCGGAAGCGTCATGCCGGGATTCACGGTGTTGGTCTTGGCAAGCGCAGCAAAATGATATTTTTCGCCCTGATACCAGTACAATTCAACGAATTTCCAAACATCCGATGTTGATGTTATGACATCCGCACAAGTCCACGCACCATGCACATTGACCAGATACTCGTTGTCATTCTCCCAGTCATCATTACAAAGTACCCATGTGCCTTCCTTTGTATGTGCATTGGATGACGGTGCATCCTTGCTATTGCGGAAAATGAAACGCGACCAGCCCTGCTGTTCCCGCAAGGTCAAAATGGCTTCGCTGTCGTATTCTCCAGGCTTGAGCCAGTATTTTCTGCCCGATTTGCTCTGCATCCGGATATAGTACCACGGATTGCTTTTACCCTTGTGGATGTTTGTATCATTTGCCCATTGGATATAGACTCCCGTGATATCGTATTTGGAATCATCCGTAAAAAACACATCATCGCCCAAAGCGACAGGGATTCCAAATCCCATTGTATGGTACATATTGCACCAGATGAAGTGCGAATAGTCTTCCTCAATATTATCCTTGAGCTTTGCACCGTCAGGAGTTGCATAAAGCACGCCGCCGCCTTTCGGCAGGACATGGCTTGCCGGAACATCAGCGATTGCGGGAGAATTGTTGCCGCGGTAAACAAAATCCTCAACATACCCCTCCAGAATGTTGCCGTTCATATCAACCAAAATGGAGTAATGCTCCTGCGAATCCGTTTTGTAGTTGCTCGGTGTCACCTTTTCCCAGCGTGTCATGGAAATATCCGTGTATTCCGGCTCCATGATCTTGGTGACAGGCGCTTCATTATCCTCAGCAAAGGCAGAATAACTCTGAGGCACGCCGGAAGCCGCAAGGGTAAAAACCATTGCGGCAGCCAGCACGATTTGTTTTTGCGTGTGATTTCTGATGCGGGAAATCTTTTTCATGTTAAATGTATCCTTTGAAGATCAGGTCAGGCTGCGATAAAGGAAGCTGAAGCAGCGTTCATCCACGCGGACAGATTCGGGATCGCAATGCGCAGCGCAACGACCAGAACGAAAATCAGGACAAAGCCGATGATCGCGTTCTTCAGGTGAGACTTCGCCTTTTCACGCTCCTGCGGCTCCTCTGCGCGTGCAAACTTCACGCCGAGGCTGATGCAGTAGATTGCGCCGACTGCGCCGACCAGCAGCATCAGGACATTAAAGACCTGGCTCAGCAGATCAACGATCGGAGCTGCAACCTTTTCGAGGTTTGCATTGTTCTCACCGTTTGCAAACGCAGTCAGCATCATGGTACTGCCGGTTGTCATCGCGGTAAGAGCGCTGCCGAGCGCACATACGAGCTTCTTTTTCATTTTGGATTTCATGTTGGTTTCCTCCTCAAAATGTGATTATAGGGTTTTGTTTTTATCCTTCTCCCGCGTCGGCGGGGAAAGTGCTCTTCTTCTGCTGACCGGATCAGCAGTTTGTCCCATGCGTTCCGCTCGTTTCTTTGCGAGCAGATTTACGGTTCTCACCATATTTTCCACACGGTCAGTGGGCGCACGTGGCATCAGCATTGACATCCTTTTCAGTGCAGCCTCAATCATCTGTTCATTCATCCTCGCAATCTCCTTGTATCTTTTTTTATCTGAAGTTGAAGTCCTCTGCCATTCATAAAAGAATACCCTGATTATCGGAAAACGGTTGCAGAAATCTGAAAAATATTTTGGTTTTTCTCAATGTTCGTGATACTGCACAATCAAAGTCCTGATTTTCGCAGCTTTTATGTTATATCATCACTCTTCTTCTGCTTTTTGTTCCGGCAGGCAGCACCGGCCGCAGCCAGAATCGCACATCCGGACAGCACCGGCACAGTCGGCGGAAGCGCTTTTGCATCCGCGTCGCCCATAGGCGGGGATGCAATCGGGGCGTAGCGGACAGCCTCCGTTGCTTCCGTTATTCCGGTAGTGATGAGCGGCGTCTCGTAATCTGTGCCTGTATCAGTCGGCACATTTGCGAATGCGGCGGGAACGGCCTGTGTTTCAGCGGTTTTCCCGATCACCAGAACCTGTGCCAGCGGCGGAACGGTCTGCTCCGATTCCGTCTGCGCACTGACCGTAATCGCGCCTGCATTCGGCAGCGAGAGCGTAACCGTGCCGCGGTCATCTGTGACATATCCGCTGTCGTGGCCGTTGAGGGTAATAACCGCTCCTGCAACCGGTGTTGTAACAGAATTCAGGGAATTATCGAAGCCGGTATGTGTCAAGGTCAGTGTAAAGGCTTCTCCTGCCTGCACGGTCAGCATATCGCGGTCAAATGAATCATATCCGGTATAAACGGCTATGCTGTCCGGAATGGGGATGTTTTCCGGCAGCACACTTCCGCCGGACGGTTCGCTGCCGCTGTTCTGCGCAGAGGAATTGTCCGCAGACATTTGCCCCGCAATGATCAGTGCATCCTCAATCGTGATTTTTCCGTCACCGTTTACATCTGTAATAGGCGGCGGGTCACTGGCTGCCGCAGCAGGCATCGCGGGAATCAGCCATGCAGCCGCCAGCGCGGCGGCTGCGGCGGAATATCTGTTCAAATGCTCATCTCCTTTCACGAAAACATCTGTCTGCAGAATCGCAGCAAACAGGTTTTCCGTCAAATGTTCCATAAGGGATACCCCAAAAGCGGAAAAAAGGTTGCAATAA
>CAMNFV010000254.1 GCA_946537515.1 uncultured Ruminococcus sp.
GGGATAGCATCCCTTTGGCGGGGTATGGGGCAGCGCCCCATTATAATCATCGCGCGGCGATACCTTTATCGACAAGCTGAGCCCCGAAGTAATTTGGCAGATTACTTCGGGGCTGTTGTTTTGACCGCACGCAGCGTAAAACGAAGGCCGGGTCAGGGGTTCGGCATTGCGCATTCTTCGCAGTATTCGCAGACCGTCCTGCCGCCGACCTCAATAAACCGGCGCGGCAGATAGTGCTCCTGTGCGGTGATGCATTTCGGATTCACACAGCGCAGATGACTGTCCGCAGTACCGTGCAGCAGCGGAAGCGCCGTTTCACTCTCCAGCAGCCGCAGGATCAGCGCCATGCGGACATACATGCCGTACTGCGCCTGTTTGAAATAGAGCGCACGCGGGTCATCATCGACCGCGATCTCGATCTCGTCCACGCGGGGCAGCGGGTGCAGCACCGCAAGATCCGGCTTCGCACGCTTCATCTTCTCTGTGGTCAGGCGATAAACGTCCTTCTGCGCGAGATATTCCGCCTCAGACTGAAAACGCTCCCGCTGAATGCGTGTCATATACAGCACATCCAGCTCGCCGATTGCGGAATCAAGCGAGGATTCCGTGCGGAAATCGCAGCCGGATTCCCGCAGCATTTTCGTGATGTACTCCGGGATCTGAAGCTCCGGTGTCGAGATCAGCACGAAGCGGTTTCCCGGATAGCAGGAGAGCGCCTTGCAGAGCGAATGCACCGTTCTGCCGTAGAGCAGGTCGCCGCAGAGGCCGACCGTCAGGTGATCGAGCCGACCTTTTTCCATGTGCAGCGTCAGCAGATCGGTGAGGGTCTGCGTCGGGTGCAGATGCCCGCCGTCGCCGGCATTGACGACCGGACATTCCGCGGTGAGGGCTGCTGCCTTCGCCGTGCCTGCCAGCGGATGCCGGATGATCAGAATATCCGAGTAGCTGCTGACGACCTTGGTCGTATCCTTGATGTTCTCGCCCTTCGAGACAGAGCTGCTCATCGGGTTATCAAAGCCGATGATGCTGCCGCCGAGCCGGATCATCGCTGACTGAAAGCTCATCTGCGTTCTCGTAGACGGTTCATAGAACAGCGTCGCCATGATCTTGCCTGCGCAGGCCTGTACATAGCGCTGCGGGTGTGCATAGATCGAAGCGCCGAGCGAAATGACCTTGTTCCACCACTCGACCGGGTAATCGTTCAGATCAATCAGATGAGAATACTGTTCACGCATTCTTTTTCTCCCTTTCTCTGCTTTTCCGCATCTGCATGATGCATTTCCGTTTCCGCATCCATCCGCACACTGCCCCGCGGATCACCCGCACAGTCTGTCAGCTCTCCGGGTAACATGACCGCCGGGAAAAACAGTGTGATGTTCCGTGCCGCAGCACCGGCGCTGTTTCCGGGCTGTCACTGATCCTCGAAATAGACCTTGTGCCAGACAAGGAACATATAGACCGTCCAGATCTTCCGGCTGTTGTCCGCCCTGCCCTTTCGGTGATCCTCAAGCAGCTTCAAAAGCCTGTCTGTATGGAAAAAAGTCTCCGCTGCAGGCGATGTAAACGCCTCCCTGACGGCAGCGCAGCAGCCCTGCTCCCTCAGCCAGACCCGGATCGGAACAGGGAATCCCAGCTTCTTTTTCGCGGCGGTATCGGAAGTCTCCGGCGGCGTATTCCGCTTTGCTGCGAGCCGCATCGCATATTTGGTGACATAGGGCGTATGCTCGTCTGTCACGACCTTCCGCGTCACGCGGAACTGTGTCGGGATCCGCTCGGCGACCGCCATCAGCTTTTTATCAAGGAACGGCACGCGCAGCTCCAGCGAATGCGCCATGCTCATTTTGTCCGCCTTCAGCAGAATGTCGCCGGTCATCCAGAGGTGCAGATCGAGATACTGCATCTTCGTAACGGCGTCCTTATCCTTCACCTGATCATAGAACGGCTTTGTGACCGCCGTGGGGTCGGGGGCATCGGTCGTGATCTTCAGCAGCGCCTTGCGCTCCTGCGGCGTGAATATGTAGGCATTGCCGATGAAGCGCTCCTCAAGCGTTCTGCCCTTGCGCACGAGGAAATTGACGCCGCGCTTTGCGGGCAGTGCGCCTGCGGCCTTTGCGATGCCTCTGCGCAGGCCGGCGGGCAGCCTGTCATACCATGTCGCATCCGGCTCGGAATAAACATTGTATCCGCCGAACAGCTCATCGGCACCCTCGCCCGACAGCACGACCTTCACCTGCTCTGCTGCCAGCTTGCAGACGAAGTACAGCGCGATGCAGGAGGGGTCTGCCAGCGGCTCATCCATATGATACTGGATCGTCGGGATCGCATCCCAGTATTCCTTCTGCGTGATGACATGGCTGTAATTTTCCTTGCCGATCGCTTTGGAGAAGCGCTTTGCCCAGCCGATCTCGTTGTATTTCTCGTCCGTACCGAAGCCGACCGTGAAGGTCTTGTCTACGTTCGCGACGGCGGCGACATAGCTCGAATCGACACCCGACGACAGGAAGCTGCCGACCTCGACATCCGCGATCTTGTGTGCTGCGACCGAATCCTGAAATGTCTCGGAAATCATGCGCACCCAGTCGCCGAGCAGCGGCTGCTCGTCCGCGTCAAATTTGATCTGCCAGTAGCGCTGCACGTCCAGCCTGCCGTTTTCCCAGATGAAATAGTGCGCAGCGGGGAGCTTTTTCACATTCCGGAAGAAGGTATCCTGTGTCGGGGAATACTGGAAGGTGAGATACTGCTCCAGCGCGGCGGTATTGAGCTGCCGCTCGAAATGCGGGTGCGGCAGAAAGGCTTTGATCTCGCTGCCGAACAGGAACGTACCGTTCATCTGAGCATAGTAGAGCGGCTTGATGCCGAAGAAATCGCGTGCGCCGAAGAGCTGCTTCTTTTTGTCATCCCAGATGACAAAGGAGAACATGCCGCGGAGTTTTTCCAGGAGGCCGGCGCCGTATTCCTCATAGCCGTGGATCAGCACCTCGGAATCGGTTTCTGTGCGGAAGCTGTGCCCTGCCTTCAGAAGTGCCTCCCGGATTTCCCGGTAGTTGTAGATTTCTCCGTTGAAGACGAGCACCATTGATCGGTCTTCGTTAAAAATGGGCTGATTGCCCTGATCGGTGACATCAATGATCGAGAGGCGGCGGTGGCCCAGTGCGATCTCCCCATTGAGATAGCTGCCGCCCGCATCGGGGCCGCGGTGACGGATGCGGTCCATCATTGCGCCCAGAACTGCCTCTGCGCCGTTCATGTCCTTCGGATTGGTAAAACCGACGATTCCACACATATATTTCAGCCTCCTGTGTGTATTGCGATTACAGAACACCCTTCCGGATATCCCGCTCTATATTATAGCATATTATACGAAAAAGTGCAATGGGCGCGGTCAGAAAAAAATTACAGTCAGACAGCATGGGGGCAAAATCGGAGCCGGGCACTGCCCGGTTATAGCATATTATACGGAAAAGTGCAATGGGCGCGGTCAGAAAAAAATTACAGTCAGACAGCATGGGGGCAAAATCGGAGCCGGGCACTGCCCGGTTATAGCATATTATACGGAAAAGTGCAATGGGCGCAGCCGGAAAAAAATGGGCAAATAACATTTTAGGTGGTTTCTGTAACAAAAAGGGAGGTTTGTATTTGT
>CAMNFV010000255.1 GCA_946537515.1 uncultured Ruminococcus sp.
GCCGCATATTTGGGGAGCTTTGCTTTTTTGATCGGTTCAAGCTTCATTTGAGAGCCTCCTTGTCATGAAATCCTGTCGTTATGATTTGTCTCCGGATCCGGTTTCCGCAGATTCGGTTTCAGCCGCTGTTTCCGGTTCGGTCTCAACAGCCATGTCGCCGCCGAGCATCAGCTCTGTGCTGCATTCGCTGTCAACCGGAGCAGGTGCGGTACCTTCCGTTTGCAGCGGCTCTTTGCCGCAGCCGTTCAGCATTCCCGCAGATACGGTCAGCGCTGCGATGACTGCTGCATATTTCGGCAGTTTCCATTTTTTCATGGGCTCCTGTTTCATAAAGACCGCCTCCCTTCTGAAAAAGTTACGTTTCAGAGGGGAGAAATCCTTATGTCCGCCGAAATTTCAGCAGTATGCACAATCGCAGAATGATTATTTTGTCTGTTTTGCCAGCATCTCCATGACCGCGGGATGCTGTTCTTCATAGGATACAAACTGCACCGCATGGATGCCGAGTGCCTCTGCCGCTTTGACATTTTTCGGGTTATCGTCAATAAAGAGACACTCCCCCGGCTTCAGACCATAGCGTTCCAGCAGCCGCCGATAAATTGCCGGATCAGGCTTGATCAGCTGCTCCTGCCAGGAGAATACGCCGCCGTCCATATGCTTTGTGAATTCCAGCACATCCGGCCGCGCCTGCATCAGATACGGAAAATAATTGGAGAGATAATATACATGAAAGCCCAGCGCTTTGAGCTCCTCGACCCAGCTGATTGCATAGGGCATCATCTTCGCGCAGTCGCCGAGCCGCCGCATCGCCTCCCGGATCTGCATTTCATATTCCGGTGCATTGGCAATAAACAGCGCAATGACATCCTCCATCGGCAGCACATTGCGGTCGAGCTCATCCCAGGCCGCCGTCCCCCACATCGCATCCGAGACGATCTTTGCCGTCGCCGGATCAAACAACCCGCAGAGGAATTCCTCCCAGTTGAATTCGATCATCACCCTGCCGATATCAAAAATCACATTTCTGATCATAATTCCGCTTCCTTTCACTCTATTGTATCACATCCTGCAAAGAATTGCAACAGAAAAACGCGGACCCGGAAAAACCGGATCCGCGGCATTTTTCAATTATTCGCCGAGCAGCATCTTGCGCGCATCGGTCTTGAGCTTGGCTTCCAGCGCTTCTGCTTCTGCCATGGTCTTGCAGGCGGTGGTGTAATATGCCTTGATCTTCGGCTCCGTACCGGACGGGCGCACGATGACGCTTGCGTGCCCCGGCAGGAAGAAGGAAACAACATCCGACTGCGGCAGGCCGGTCGGCTTTGTCTCGCCGGTCTGTGCATCGCTGATTGTTCCGGCCAGATAATCCGCAGTACCGATGACCGGCAGGCCGCCGATCTCCTTCGGTGCATTGGTGCGCAGGGACTTCATGATCTCCTGCATCTTGTGCATACCGCTGACGCCTTCAAATGCAAAGCTCTCCTGGCTGTGCTTGAATACGCCGTATTTCTTATAGAGATTCTCGCGCGCCTGCATCATGCTGATGCCCTTCGTGCGGTAGAACGCGGCCATTTCCACGATCAGCATGGAAGCGACAACCGCATCCTTATCGCGGACATAGGTGCCTGCGAGATAGCCGTAGCTTTCCTCGAAGCCAAAGAGATAGCGGTTCTCCTCGCCCTTTGCCTCAAGCATACCGATCTGCTCGCCGATGAACTTGAAGCCCGTCAGCACATCAATGACCTGTACGCCGAAAGCCTTTGCGATCGGCTTGATGATATCCGTGGTCACGATCGTCTTGACCGCGATCGGATTCTTCGGCATGGTGCCGAGCTTGGTGCGCTCCTCGCAGATATACTCAAAGAGCATTGCACCGACCTCATTGCCGGAGAAGAGTGCATAGCCGCCGTTGCCGTCCGGGACAGCAATACCGACTCTGTCGCAGTCCGGATCGGTTGCGAGCAGCAGGTCAGGCTTGACCTCATCGCAGAGACGCAGGCCGCATTCAAGGGCCTCACGGATCTCCGGATTCGGATAGGGGCATGTGGTGAAGTTGCCGTCCGGCAGCTCCTGCTCCTTGACGACGGTGACATCCTTGATGCCGATGCGCTTGAGGATCTCACGAACCGGCTTATTGCCCGTGCCGTTGAGCGGAGTATAGACGATCTTCAGGCCGCTCTCCGCGCAAACATCGGTATGGATGCCCTGTGCGAGCACGTTTTTATAGAAATCTTCGATGACATCCTGCCCGATATAGGAGATCATGCCGGACTTGACGGCTTCATCGAAATCGCAGGACTTTACATCATTGAACATATCCAGCGCATTGATCTTGCTGATGACAGTATTTGCGACATCCAGCGTGATCTGGCAGCCGTCGGCGCCGTAGGCCTTATAGCCGTTGTACTTTGCCGGATTGTGGCTGGCCGTCACCATGATACCCGCAGAGCAGCCCAGTGCACGGACCGCAAAGGAGAGCATCGGGGTCGGCATCAGCTCGGCGTAGATATGCACCTTGATGCCGTTTGCAGCGAGCACCGAAGCGGCAGCCTTTGCAAATGTATCAGACTTGATACGGCTGTCGTAGGAGATTGCGACGCTCGGTGTCTCAAAGGACTCCTTGACATAATTAGCAAGGCCCTGCGTTGCGCGGCGAACGGTATAGATATTCATTCTGTCGGTACCGGCGCCGAGTACGCCGCGGAGACCGCCCGTTCCGAATGCGAGATCCTGATAGAAGCGCTCACGGATTGCTTCGTCGTCGCCGCTGATCTCTTTGAGTTCGGTTACAAGATCCGGATCCTCTGTTGCGTTCTCACACCAGAGGCGGTACAGTTCATTTTCTTTTGTCATATCGGGTTGCATGGTACTTCATTCCTTTCCCTCTGCGCGGCATATCCTTCGCCGCGATGCGCGATCATTTTTACACACATAATTATTATAGCATATTTTGCCCGTTTTGCAAAGGGGCAGAATACCGAATTTTGAGAGTAAGATTCCGCTATTTTGGTATCATTCTGTCAATTATCAGCCGTCTGCAACTTACCGCATGAATCAAGACACGCAGTCCAAAGAAAAAGGCAGCCGGTTTCCCGACTGCCTTCCTGGTAGCATCAGCCTCTGTTGAAACGCTTGTTGAAGCGCTCGACGCGTCCGCCGGTATCGACCAGCTTCTGCTTGCCCGTGAAGAACGGGTGGCACTTGGAGCAGATTTCAACCTTGATGTCCTTCTTGGTCGAAAGAACCTCGAGCACGTTGCCGCAGTGGCAGGTGATGGTGGTCTTTTCGCAGTTCGGATGGATGCCTTCTCTTGCCATGGTTTTCACCTCTTTCAGAATTTGATAAGTAAAATCTGACATAACAGCCCATCCGGATACTGTTCGGACAGTAGTGCTATGGATTAAACGCAGAATTTATTATACCATATTTTCGCAAAGAAATCAAGCGGCATTTTCTCCAAATCGCCGTGAAGTTCCCCGGATATTTTGGCATTTCGTATAGACAGCCGCCGCATTTTCGCAGATGCCGGCCGGATTTCTCATTTTTCCTGCGGCTGCCATTGTGTTTTTTTGAATTTCATGGTATAACCGCGCCGTGCGCGGCTCC
>CAMNFV010000256.1 GCA_946537515.1 uncultured Ruminococcus sp.
TAAGTATACACCTGCAACCGTCAACGGCTGTGATGCACTTTATGCATTTGATGAAAACTCTGCAACCGGCGAATTCATGATTAAGATCAGCGACGATCATATCGAAAAAGTTGTGATCTCCGTTCCTTCGATGGCAAACGGTTCCATGAGCATGGACGGCAAGAGCTTCTTTGATGTCCGCAAAGAGATCGCAGCAGATCCGGAGGCTGCCAAAGCGAAGTATAACGAATTTGCAAACGATTTTGTCAAGGCATGGATTCCGGATGCGGAATAATCTGTCATGATGAAGCAGGAGTTGCTGCATCTGTGCAGCGGCTCCTTTCAGAAAGGGATACGGCAATGTTGAAACAAAGAAAAGTATTCGTAATCACACCCGCCTTATTGACTGTGTGCTGTCTGACCGCCTGCGGAAACGAACCTGCGGTTCAGACGGGAAACAGCAGCATTGCTGAGGGAACAACTGCTGTGATAATTGAAACAACAGCCGTGAAGACTGAAACAACTGAAAACACAACCGCAGCAGCCGAAATTGTGACAACTTCCGGCACAGCTGCGGAATCAACGGCTGAAAGCATGACGGCAACAACTTCTGCAGCTGCTTTTAACGGCGAAATTGTCGGAAACAAGCTCCCGACGCCCGGTGTTCACGATTTCACGCTTCCGGCAGACTGTCCTTATGACTTTGACAGAATCTCTTTCCTCGCCAAAAGATTCTATTTGCAGCAAACCGGCAGGAGCGTACAGCATGCAGAGGCAGAAAAGCTGGAGGGGAATCTTCTGACGATACACCTCTATGATATTGAGGAATTCCGCCCGCTGGATTATGCATATTACTATGTGGATTATCACGATCTCAAGGGCACAGATGAGGACGGGAATCCGGTTGAACTGGAATCAACTGCCGCTATTTCTGATGCTGCACTGAATTGTATTGATTTCGGAGACTGCGGAGGTGCCGCATTGTATCTCGGTCAGATGAATGATGACGAAGATTTTGATCCATACTGCATCAAGGGCGCGCTGAAGCTGCCGGTCAATGTCGGAATCGCAGAGAAGTACCCCTTTCTCACAGATATTCCGGAGGAGAATTATGTCTCACCGGTCGGCGGTGCCAAGGGGGCATCTGAGCTTTGGATGATTGTTCCGCGCCCGACCGGTCAGAAAACAGCAATCAGGGTGCTGAACTTTGATCCGCAGACCGGTGATCCACTTGGTCTTGTCTTTCAAAGCGCAGAGGATACACCGTTCATTCTCGCCTGCAATGCATCGGGAAAACCGGACTGTGAGATCACCTTTATTCCGGAAATGACCGGTGTGCAACAATCATTCAAAGTATATCTCAGTGAATCGACCTATGACCCGATGTGTACAGACAGCAAAATTAAAATACTGAATGAACGGAGGAAATCATAATGGCACAGAATTCAACGCAGATGTGCTGCCCGAACTGCGGCGGCACGATGGAATTTGATCCGGCAGCCGGAAAACTGAAGTGTATGTTCTGCGATTCTGTATTCACACAGGAGGAATGCGCGGCGTTTTTCAGCGAGCAGGAATCGCAGGAGACTGCAAAGCAATCCGGCAGCGACTGGGGCAGCGATGCCGACGATATGAAGGCATATTCCTGCAACACCTGCGGCGCGGAGATCCTTGCCGATGAGAATACGGGTGCATCGCGCTGCCCGTACTGCGGCAATCCAACGATCATGGAGGCGCAGTTTACCGGCGCAGCAAAGCCGGATTTCGTAATCCCGTTTGCATTCAACAAGCAGCAGGCAATGGAGAAGTATAAGGAATACTACGAAAAGAAAAAGCTGCTGCCGAAAGCATTTCTGGACGGCAATCAGGTCGATGAAATTCAGGGCGTGTATGTGCCGTTCTGGCTTTTTGACGGTGCGGTCACAATCGACGCGGAATATGAAGCCGCGGATAAGGAAGATACGCCGACAGAGACAATCCGCCGCATTTACCGTGCAGAACGCCGCGGCACAATCTCCTTTGAGAATGTGCCTGCGGATGCATCAAAGCGGATGCCGGATGCAATCATGGATTCGGTCGAGCCGTTCAGATTTGACGAGCTCAAACCGTTTAATATGATGTATCTGCCGGGATTTCTCGCGGAAAAATTCGATGTCGAGGGCGACGATGATCTGGAGCGTGCCGAAAAGCGCGTCATCTCAACCGCAAAATCGAAAACACAGGCAACTGTCAAGCACAATGAGGTTCACGAAAAGCGCGGAAACTTCACCGTCAATTACACAAAGAAGAAATATGCGCTGCTGCCTGTCTGGTATCTGACAACCAGCTGGAACGGCAAACAGTGGAGCTTTGCCATGAACGCACAGACCGGAAAATTCACGGGCGATCTGCCGGTCGATTACGCAAAGCTCGGCATTGTGACCGCACTCGCCGCGATCATTCCGGGTATCCTGCTCTGGCTGCTGATGAAGAGCATTCCGGTCGCTGTGATCGCTGCGCTGATTATCGCGCTGATTGTATTTTTCGGCGGAAAGGGCAGTATGCGTCCGGTTCACAATGCATCGCAGGCGAATGACTATATGGACAAGCAGGTGCGGCTGGTGTATTCGCAGGATCATTTTGTCCGCACAGAACGCAAGCCCAAGGAGCAGCGTCCGGCAGAACCGGCAAAATAAGATATTCTGCGATCTATGTCCGCCGTTCCGTAGCGGACAGGGATAACAATTCGCTGTCCATTGAATCGCAGAAGGAGGATTGTATCAGATATGTTTGTCGATACTACGAGGGGTTTATTTAGCCCGAGGAGAGACTAAATAGCAGAAAAGCGGCAGACCAGTATGGTTTGCCGCTTTATTATTAAAAACCGAAGCATGATTCCGCCCAATATCTGGCAGCACATAGAAATCACCCTCTTTAGCGTGAACAAGTGTGCCGTTATTCCTTATAAACAGCGCTGAGTATTCCACACCTGATAAATATGGTATAAAACCTTTTAATGATGACATTTGGTGACTGGTAAGATATGGCAATGCTAGTGCTGCTCCTGCTACGGCCACAGCAAGTACTCCGGTAGCTATCGCAATCTTTCTGTTATTTTGTTTTCCGCAATCTCAGTTCAGGAAACCCGCCGCCGCTGCGGAAAGCAAATCAATCTGGGAATCAGATAAATATAGTTGGCTTTAAATTGTGAAAGTGCTATAATGATGGTGATATATTCGCTGTCGGAAACGGAGGTTATATGTTTAAGACAGTATGCGCCGTCGCAATCAGAAAGGCGGCGGTCAGATGAACATTCAGGAACGCAGAACCAAGGACGGAAAGATCACCTCATATCGCATTCGCGTGTTCGATCATACATCGGTTAGCCTTCAGTTGCAGGCTGGTATCAGCATTGCGGACACTGCCAAGCGAGCAGGCCATGCAAGACCTGATGTCACCCTGCGGATTTATTCTCATGCGCTGAAAAAGAATGATTTGCACTGCTGCGAGGCAGTCACGAAAGTCATGCCGAAAATGCCAAATCGTGAAGCTGACTGACAGAATAAATAAAGCTGCGATAATTCTATCTTCCTGCATCGTTCAGGAACATCAAAGTTGACCGG
>CAMNFV010000257.1 GCA_946537515.1 uncultured Ruminococcus sp.
CAAAAACACATGTATGCGATAATAGGCTTCCTAAGTGGTAAAAACAACTTTTTCTCCCATTGGCGGAGATGACGAATTGCGGAACGGTACATCGGGAAGTGAATGATATGCCAGCGGGGGCTCCCCGCCCGCCGTCTGATTGTGAATATCAGGCGGCGGTTTTCGGTTATGCTTTCTTTCGGTATTCGGTCGGCGTCAGACCGGTAATGCGCTTAAACTGCTTCATGAAATAACTTTCAGCAGAATATCCGCATGCCTCTGAAATCTCACTGAGCGTCAGCGATGTTTCCGTAAGCATCCGCTTCGCCGCATCAATACGAAATTCGATCAAGTCCTCAAACAGGCTCTTGCCAAACTGCTGCTTATAGTGCTTTTGCAGCGTGCTTTTCGGGAGATCGCTTTCCGCGCAGAGCCGCTCCACGGTCCAGTTTTCGGCAGGCGATTCCCGCATTTTCAGCCGGAGCTGCCGGAGTTTTTCATGCATCACACTGCGATTTTGCACAGATTTTGATGCAGACAGCGGTTCTGCATCGGATTCCGGCATACGGTCGAGTGCCGATTCCAGTTCCGTAACAAAATGCAGCCAGCTCTCGTCATATACTCTGTTTCCGGCGCATTGCAGCGCGATCAGACCGAACTTCCGATCATTTATATGGAGCGGCGAGAGAAATATGATTTCCGGCTCCGTGCTGCCGGACAGAAATGCTGCGGCACTGTTCTCTTGCAGCCGGTCACTGTGAATCTGAGGCAGGGCACCGTTCTCATAGGACGCCGACAGACAAAGCGCACCGTCCGGTTTGCGGAGACAGACACGCACGCGCTCGGCGCCGTAAAGCATTTTGCTGTAATACAGCGCGCGAGAGAGCAGATCGGGCATTGCCTTTGCCTGTGCAAGATCGGGCATCATGCTGATGCCGAACATCGAATCCGTCCACATACGCGGAACGGCGGCATCCGGATCGGGAACAAGCTGATTTGCCGGGATATTCGTGCAGCCGCAGGAGTGCCCGACACAAAAGCCGCTGTTCCGGAGCTGCGGCTTGCTGCAAAGCAGTCCGGTCAGATTCCGGTAGAGCCGCCGCACGGCATCCGCGCCGAGCTGTCCGTGATTGCGCGCATAGGTGGTCAGCGTCACCTCGGAATGATTGGAAAACGGATAGCCGTCATAGCCCGTGACCGCGACATCCTCCGGCACGCGCACACCTCCTGCGGTCAGCTCTTTGATCAGCGAAACAGCCATGACATCATTGCCGCAGACGATTGCCTCCGGCATCGGAAGCAGTCCGGCGAGCAACTTTTTGGCATATGCGATCGCGGAATCATACCAGAATGTACCGAATTCATAATATGATTCGTCAAAATAAAGACTGTGCTGCGTCATGCGGTCCTTCCATGCACGCAGGCGCGTCTGTGCCTGATAGCTCTCCGCAGGCCCGGTCAGGCAGTAGATGCGCTTGTATCCGTGTACCTCGATCAGATGCTCGGTCAGCTTGCCGAAATCGTCATAATCATCATACTGCGTGCTGTCAAAAACCGGATGTGCCGTCTCATCGACCGTCATCACATATTTCTGCGAATCCAGCAGGCGGCGTTCGATTTCATCAATCGCTTTCTGCCCCATTGTTGCTTCATCCTTCAGATACAAAAACGCATCGAAATCCGGCGCATCTATCATGCGGAAGATTTCCCGCTCTGCTTGTGCGTGTGCAGGCATTGCGCTTTCAAACTGGATCAGCGGTGCAAGAATGACCGCATTGCAGCCGCAGAGCCGAAGCTGAGCGATCGCACCGCGCAGCATATCCTGCATGAATGACCTTGCCAGCACCGGCGCGATCACGCCGATCAGCGGTTTCTGTTTCATGTGACACCTCCCCGCCTGTTATTGTATTATTATATCACATTCACATGAGAATTTCAAGATAATTTTACAGCAAACGGAAATATATTTGCGGCAATTTGGATAATATTGAATTGACACTTGAAGAAAATTGCGCTAAAATGTAAATATACAGAACGTTGTGTTTCAAAAAATATGACATAACGGGAACAGGGGGAAAACTATGCATACAAAGAAAATCGCAGCCGCACTGACTGCGGCAGTTCTGTGTCTGTCCGCGATGACAGCACCGGAACCGGTCATCAAACCGGAATCTGTTTCTGCGGCGAGTATCAGCGATATCCCGCAGGAATACCGTACCGCCTGCGACTGGATCTGGGCAAACCGCATCGAGACGGAGGGCTCCTGCAAGGGCTGGTCTACGATCTATGACCAGATCATTGCCGGAAACGGCACAGTGCAGTACATCCTGATCTGGCAGTCCTACGAAACGCTCACGCTTGCGCAGAGACAGAAACTACCGCAGATGCTTGAGGATGCGCTCAACAAGTGGAATGACTGCCTTGTGGGGTATGATGACTGGCCGGTCGAGCATGTGAATGTCAAGGTCATCGGCTATGCGGTGCTGGACAAGAGCGTCCTGCAGGATCTTCAGCCGGATGAGGTCGTTTACACCGAGACCGCAGTTCCGTGGACACGCGACTGGCTCATTGAAAGCGGTATGGGCAATTCCGGCATTCCGGAATTGCAGCCCGCAGAGCCGACAGCGATCTCCAGGTATGCCCATTGGCAGGACAAAAACTGGAGCTATAACGGCAGCTATGACAACCGCTTTGATATGTATCTGCACGGCATTCACGGCATGATCGACATGGGCGGCGTCGGCTATCAGTACGGGCAGATTCTCTCCGATCATTCGATCGAGGGGCTGCTGAACGGCACGACCAGCGAGCATATTCTGCTGCATGAAATGGGACACGGCTTCGGCTATCCCGATTATTACGGCGCCGAGGGTGCTTCGGACGGCTTTCCGCCCGGCGGATTCCCCGGCGGTCAGGGCTCGATCATGATGGCGGGCTCGTGCGGCTACATCAACACTTTCGACAAATACTTTGCGCAGTACACATGGAGCAAGCTCAAGGATGAACCCGGACGTTTTGATCTTGCAGGCTTTTCGCCGGTCACAACGGAGCCGGCAGTCACCGAAACGACCGCGCCTGCAACAACGACTGCTACAACTGCAATCGCACAGCCGCAGATCACTGAAGCTGCATTTACGGATACGATCACGGAGATGCAGCTTAACGGTAACGGCGGCGTGATCCGATTTGCAGAGCATGGCAGCTTCAAATTCAGGGGCGATGCCTATTACGGCGGCGACGATACGAAAAATCTCGCGTATTATGAAGCCGGTGACCAAATCCGCATCCGCTTCACCTATGATGCGCAAAGCAGTGAGATCAGGCAGATCTCTGAGCTGGAGCTCGAACAGAATGTGCGTGCAGTCCGCGGCGATGTGGACAAAAACGGCAGATTTGAGAGAAACGATCTTGTGCTGGTGCAGAGATGGCTTTTGTCTCAGCCGGACACGGTGCTCGCGGAATGGCAGGCGGGCGATCTGGACGAAAACGGCAGACTGAATGCCGCTGACCTCACGCTGATGAAGCGCGAACTTATGCATATCTGAAATGAAACAGCACCCGGTACGCTTCC
>CAMNFV010000258.1 GCA_946537515.1 uncultured Ruminococcus sp.
TGTAAAATACACGCAGCGCCCCGCGGGGCGCTGCTGTTTTTATCGTAGATTCGTTGGTTTAATTTTATCCAAGCAGTAACAGACTGCATTTCAGGATAGAAAGGATGCCGACTTGACATTGCCGGCTGATTCCGATATAATAAAACTATCCGAAGGAAGGTGAACCATAATGTCTATGAACCGGACACCGAATAATACCGAACATGTAAAATGTCTGATCGAACAGTATCAGAAAGAAACGCAGCACGATTCTGAGAAACGCTGCTATTACTTTCCCATGCTTTTTTCCGCACTGAATCATTCCCCGACACCCGAACAATTACGCCTGATTGGCGTCGAGGCATCAAATCTGATTTTCACAAAGGATGCCTTTTTCGTTCAGAACCTGATGCACCGCTGCTCTCACGAAACTGATACTGTCAACCCTGATACATGGAAACAGTACTGTTCTCCGACCGGATACGATGCACTTCTGATCTGCGGAACAGCGCATCCGAACGGCTATCTTCGTGAAGCCTGTCTGAAACGGCTTACAGACCAAAGATTCGTTTTACAATTCATCCTTATACGAATGAATGACTGGGTTCCCGCTGTCCGGCGAACAGCATGGAATATGGCGCAGGATTATCTCCGGAATCATTCTGTACGGTCTGATTTCTATGAGGTCATTTCTGCAATGCCTTTTGTGGAATATGTCCGGCGCGGACAGCGTGCGCAGCGGAATGCGGAATTCTCTATGGATACCTTAGATTCCATTCTGATGCAAATACTGGCAAATGCGCATATCTTGTACGCTCCGGTCTCCCTGCGCCGTTTGTGCTATAAGCTGTTTCGGCTGCATCCGGAACCGGAATACCGTGATCTGATTCTGAATTTCATCAGAAACGAACATGAAAGTACACAGCGCTTTGCCTTGGTACACGCATATCTGTATCACTCGGACTATTCTGTTTCTGATGATTTGCTCGAAGAATTCATGCACAATCCATACTGGCGCATCCGGCTGGATGCTTACGAGTATCGCATGAAGCATCAGGGGATCTGGGAAGGTCTGGAAAAGCTTCTGTTGTCCCCGTCCTATCCGATTCGTGAATTTGCTGCGTATCATTTGGAGAAGCACGGGTTTGACACGCTCAGCTACTGTCGGGAGCATCTGCCGGAAAGTATGCTGGCGCTCTCTGATTTCGGCGAAAAGGAAGATGCTGTCTGTATCCGTCCGTATCTGGAAACGCATCCGACAGAGGCCCTGATCGCGCTGGTCCGGCTCGGCGATGATGACAGCAAGGAGCTTGTCTTGAAAGCAATGCAAGACAGCAACGCCGGAACAGCGAAAACAGCGTATCGGCTGGCGCAAACGCGCATTCACTACACATACGATGAATTACTGCCGAAGATCAAAGCGGAGTCTGAACCGGTACGCCGCTGGCGGCTGATCCGGCTTCTCGGACTGAATGACGGTATAGAGGTGCTCCCGATTCTGATGCAGCTGGCACGGGAGTATACGCATATGTCTTACGATATTCTGGAACTGTTCTGTCGCATATGTAATTGCCATCGGCTCGATAATTATGCCATTTTCGTGACGAAAGCCCAGAAAGCAGAAATCATAGAAACGCTGCATGATGCAGACAGAATTCTTGATCCGGAGCTGAGAGATCATATCATCTTCCTGATGCGGGAGAACCATGAATAGGCATATATAAGAATCGCACCGTACAAAAAGAAAGCACCTGCATAAAGCAAGTGCTCGTGTATATAAAATGTATAGAGGTGAAACTAGCGCTCATTGTAAGTGCCCCGTCTGGGACATATCTGCCGAAATACTACCTGTATCAATCATAGCTGCTTGCCGGCTGTTTTTTCAATCCGTTCAATAACCGTGTCCCAGCTTATCTGATTTCTGATCGCATCCTGCATTTTCAGAACGTTCTGCTTTATCATGTTATCTTTGTAAACCGAGCATACGGCTTCGTACAGCTCTTTTCCCCTGCTCGGGAACGAACGCACCTTTTTGCCGAGCCCTAATTCGACAATTCTCTTGGCATTTGTGATCTGATCGTTCAGAAACGGCATTGCGACCATCGGAACGCCAAGTGTCAATGCTTCGTTGACACTGTTCATGCCGCAATGCGTAAGAAAAACATCCGTATGTGAAAGCACTTCTATCTGCGGCACAAAAGAATATGCATGAATGTTTTCCGGAATCGTTCCCAGAGATTCGGGAGATATTCTGCCTGTATTCAGTATAACAGAAAATCCCGTGCTGCCGAATGCTTTGATACATTCCCTGCAAAAGCCCTTATTGCTGATGATACTGCCGAGTGAAATGTACACGATCGGACTTTTCATAGAATCATAAGGAATTTTTATATTGCTTTCGGCTGCTTTTGCTTTCGGAATCAGAAAAAGATAATCATCACCGAAAGCCTCACGGTTCCCCTGAAACGGATCGGAAACATAGACAATATTCAGATCAGGTTTGCTGTGAATGATGCCGTCACGCAGGCAGGTGTTTTTCAGTTTCATTTTCTCTGCGGCTTTTTTCGGCAGCACCTGCATATCAATCAGTCTTGCAGAGGCCCTGAATAGCAGAGGCGCATCTTTCCATGTTTCAGCAGACCATGCCGGCTGTGAGAACTGTCTGACGCACGGAATATGTTTTCTTTTGGCAATATCAATACCGGGATAGAAGAACATCTCGTAGATCAGAAGATCAAACTTTTCTTTCCGTTTCATTGCTGTGCGGAATGCTGCTCTGAAACTGAGTTTTTTCTTTTCCTGTTCTGTCGGCTCTTTTGGAAAATCAATATACGGTACAAATTCAGCCCCTGTTTGCTCGATTGCTCTGCGGAATGGCTCTGCATTGATATATTTCACCTTGTGTCCGCGTTTTACAAGTTCCTCTGCAAGCGGCAGCGTTGGATTTGTATGTCCCGAAAAAGGCAGATTTATCATGAGAATATTCATTTTCTGTCACCTCATTTTGTTGCGTTGTAATTTCATTATAGCACGCTTCCGATTCGTTTGTCAACATACTGAGTTGAATATGACTTTGTTCCGTGATACTGACAGCAACATCGTTCAATATCAGGATGCACAGATAAGCGAAAATCGATTCAGCTGAAAAGTGGCGCTTACCCCAAACGGTATGCTCGTGAGGGGCATCCGGAACAGTTGCTTGATATATTTCCAAGTTTCTCAAGCAGTCATATTCCCCTGTCCCCGCACCGGATGTCAGACATAGCATCAACTGAATCAAAGTCGCAAAATACACGCAGCGCCCCGCGGGGCGCTGCTGTTTTTATCGCAGATTCGTTTGTTTTGATATTATTCTATTTTATGACATGAATAATAGTCTCGTCTATCAATCTGCAAAGGCAGTAGATATATACTCTCTTTTGAACTTCAGACCGTTCTTGAATGCTTCCTGATTGTCCCTTATAAACTGCTCTCTGTCAGACGTTTCAAGCG
>CAMNFV010000259.1 GCA_946537515.1 uncultured Ruminococcus sp.
TGCCTTGCTCGGTGATATCGGCATCGGTATCCTCTGCGACAAAGCGCGCAACCAGTACCGCATCCGCGACATCGACATTGTTGTCGCAGTTTGCATCGCCGTAGAGAACATTCTCAACCTGGGGATTCACTGTCGTAATCGGTGTTCCGTCAATAATAGGAACAACATTGATATTAAACTTGTCGATATTCTGTTCTTCAATGTAGTCACACAAAGCAGCCCAGGCATTGATCTCAGCATCCTGATGAAACTCAACTACGATCGGTCGATAGCCAGGATACTCTTTATCGCTGACTATTCTGGCATCAAGGCCGTTTTCCGCAACAAATGCAATCAGCATAGCGCGAATCTGCTCAATATCAGTAATTTTCTCTGCTTCCGCTGTTGTCATTGCCGTAGTAGTTGTTGTATTATCAGCATTGGGATTCGCTGTCATAATCGGGCTTCCGCCAGCGCAAGGAACCAGATTGAACGCAGTTCTTTCAATGCCGTTCTTTTCTGCGAATTCCAGAATCTGCCTGTTGGCAGAGGTTGCAGAATTGAATTCGATTACAACAGTACCGGCATACTGCGGATATGCTTCATCGCTTACGCACTTGGCATCCAGGTCACTCTCTGCGATATACTGTGCAAACAGCTCGCGGATTGTGTCAGAATCTGTAATCTTCTCAGCTGTGACTGCTGTTTCATCTGCGGATGCAGGAAATGCATTCCATACAGAAAATGTCATCAGCATGGCAACAACCGTGCAGATGGTCGAAATGATACGCTTTTTCATATTTCTCCCTCCTTGCTTATCATCGGTTTGTCAGATATGCGATCATACATCTGACGCCTCGTTGCGCTTTCCGTCAGTCAGCGCAACTATTTTATATGCGTATCTGTCAATGTGATACTTTGCCGCAAAATCCTGAATGATTAGGCCGCATGGAATATCAGCCTTCGTGTTCCACTCAATTACAAGTTGAATCTGTCCGTTCGGTAAAGTGATGTTTTCGGCGCACCGCGCATCCAGATTGTTTTCTTCAAAAAGCGCTGTATACATTGCGCGGACTGTATCCGGATCTGTGATTTCGTCATCGGGAATCGTGAATCCCTCCGGATCCTTCCACGCATAGCCCAATACAATACTCCGGACATTTTCATTTTTGTCTGCAAGCAGAATCTGCTCCGGTGTCAGTATGCAGAAAATACGCGGATAATACGGAAAGCAGATTGCATTTTCGGGATCCGCTCCGATTGCCGAAAGGATCGCAGAAATCTGTTCTTCCTTTGCGGTACGGTACAGTTTCTCCTGAGTTTCCATATAATAATCCCATTCCATCAGAGAAATTTCTTCCTCAGAATACAAATTCGGATCAAGCGTTTCAGCATATTTTCTGCCTGCTTCTTTGGCCTGGTCTGACAGTCCGGCTATATGCTCATAATAAATCAGGTGGACAGGAATCAGCGTTTCGCCCGAACGAATCTGCTGTTTAACCTTTTCTTCCGCCTTGGCTGACAGTTGATCCGGATCGACCGACGGTACCGTTTTTGTGGTGACTGCGGTCATTGCCGCGGTTGTCGATGTTTCGGATGATATGACAGCTTTCGCTGAACTCGTAGTGCGCATAGATGTCTGATTGTCTGCGGCCGGAGATGCCGATTCAGATGATGTCACTTTCGTCACAGCCTGTTCTGTTGCGGCTTTGCGCGTTGTTGTGTCAGCCGGTTCTGTGCGCAGCGTTGTCACCGTCACAGGCTTTGCAGTTGTGGCCTGAGCGGATGTGGTTGCTGCGGTCACTTCTTCGAGGAGCGAATCTACCTGACTGTTCTGCGGGATCAGATCATTCTGTTTCCCGTGCAGCATCAATGCACCGAATCCGACCGCAAACAGCAGACAGGCTGCCGCGATCATGCCGGAAAACGCATAGGGAATATGCCGCTTGTACGGTGCAGATAATTCGCGGATTTCCTGCTGACCCGCAAGCGCCTTGGCAGCGGACGGTTCCGCGATCGCTTCCGCTGATGCGTAGGTATTGGTATTGGCGGAAACGATCATCTCATCCGGCAGACCGTTCAGCAGCGCGGCAAGATCAAAACCGTTCACAGCAATCCCTCCTCCCGCAGATAGTCTTTCAGCTTTTTGCGCAGTCTCGATAACGTGACCTGCACATTGTTTTCGCGCATATCAAAGTCGCGCGCCAGATCTGTGAATGAAGAAAAACGCCAGTATCTGCGAATAAACAGGTCACGCTGCTTCTGCGGAAGCGTTTGCAGAAAGCGCGTGATTGCCGCAAGCAGCTCCCGCTGTTCCAATTCAGAGAGCACATTATCCGATGCAGGCAGCAGCTCGGAAAGTTCATCAAGAGCCGCTATCTGCTGTCCGCCGCCGCGCTTGCTTCTGCGGCCGGATTTATAGCGGTCAAGCGCTGCATTCCGGACAATTTTCAGAAGATACGCGCAGAAATTTTCCGGCTCTGCGGGCGGAATCGAGTTCCAGATTTGCAGCAGCGCATCATTCAGGCACTCCTCTGCATCCTGCTCGCTTCCCAGAATATCGCGTGCAACGGACCGGCAGAGCGCTCCGTACCGTTCAGCGGTTACTGTGAGCGCCTGCTCATCCCTGTTATTCAGCATCAAAAGAATTCTTTTGTCGTCTATGGCAATCACCGCCTTTCGCGTTTTGCCTTCATCTATCAGGACGACAAAACACCGGAAAACTTACAGCTGTTTTGAAAAAAAATTTCTTTGTCTGCATTGTAGCATTTGCGGCGGCGTTTGTCAATATGCCAAAGGAAGAATCTATGCGGCTGACCGCGGTCACCATTTTGAACATCTCAGCAAACGAATCTCAAAAAGGAAAAAACACGATTCCTGTGATGTATAAGGAGATGATTTTTGAAACGGATGTAAGGACAAACATGAAAGCAGATGCTGCATAGTGGAAAGCATTCATATCACTGACTGGGAGTCAAATCCGGAAGCTCAAACAAAGCAAGAAATACTCGATTATCTGTATCCTGAATCCAGCAACTGAACGCCCGGCCGATCATCTGCAAAAAAAGAAACAGCGTCTCATATGACGGATACCCATATAGAAGTTTTGCCCCGAAGCGTTTTAAAGCTCTTCGGGGCATCGTATTTTTTCTGTTCAGTTAAATCAGTATTTAACTATCTAATCCGTCAACGAATGACTTTATGACCTCGCCGCATTCTTCCGGTTTCTGCTCATAGATCATATGATCGCCGCCCAGCAGGACGACTTCACAGTTCCCCATTTTTTCGGCATATGGATATATCACTTCCTCACGCAGCTTTTCGGACTTCTCTACCTGCTCTTGCATTTTTTCATCAGATATTCCTGCACTTTCAGGTGCTTTCAGATGGTTCTTTTTTTTCAGAGCAGAGAACCAGTTCAAATATTCACGAACTTCTTCTTTTGTTTGATATCCATAGCTTGCACAAATATACAGCTTGGGAACATCA
>CAMNFV010000260.1 GCA_946537515.1 uncultured Ruminococcus sp.
GTCAGAATTATTTTTTCTTCTCCCATTGAACTTTTCGGTATAGTGTGGTATAATAGATGTATATAGCGCTCATTTAAAATCCAAGCGGGCGCTGTCCGCTGAAAGGAGACAACTACCATGCATGAACCCTATTATCTGACAACCGCCATTGCCTACACATCCCGCAAGCCGCATATCGGCAACACCTATGAGATCGTGATGAGTGATTCGCTCGCAAGATTCCGCAGGATGCAGGGCTATGATGTATACTTCCTGACCGGCACCGATGAACACGGCCAGAAGATCGAAGAAATCGCAAAGGAAGCCGGCATCACACCGCAGCAGCATGTTGACAAGATTGCCGGTGAGATCCGCGATATCTGCGACCTGCTCAACACTTCCTATAACCAGTTCATCCGCACGACCGATCCCAAGCACACCAAAATCGTGCAGGATATCTTCCAGCGTCTCTATGACCAGGGCGATATCTATAAGGGCGAATATGTCGGCAAATACTGCACGCCCTGCGAATCCTTCTGGACGGAATCGCAGCTGAAGGACGGCAAATGCCCGGACTGCGGCAGAGAGGTTCGTGATGCAAAGGAAGAAGCCTACTTCCTGAAGCTCTCCAAGTATCAGGGCTGGATCGAGCAGTATATCGAGGAACACCCGGACTTCATCTATCCGGAAGCGCGCAAGAAGGAAATGCTCAACAACTTCATCAAGAAGGGCCTTGAGGATCTCTGCGTGTCGCGTACAACGGTCAAATGGGGCATTCCGGTTCCGTTCGACGATAAGCATGTCATCTACATCTGGATCGACGCGCTCTCGAATTATATCACCGCACTCGGCTATGATGTCAACGGCAACCACGGCGAGCTCTACAAGAAATACTGGCCGGCGGATGTCCACATCATCGGCAAGGATATCGTCCGTTTCCACAGCATTTACTGGGTCATCATGCTCCACGCACTCGGCGCGCCGATCCCGAAAAAAGTCTTCGGACATCCGTGGATGCTCTTCGGCAATGACAAGATGAGCAAGTCCAAGGGCAATGTTATCTACGCAGATGAACTCGTCGAGAAGTTCGGCGTTGATGCTGTCCGCTACTATCTGCTCTCCGAGATGCCGTTCGCACAGGACGGCTCGATCACCTATGAGAACATGATCGAGCGCTTCAATTCCGATCTCGCAAACACGCTCGGCAACCTCGTCAACCGCACCGTCGCAATGGTCAACAAGTATTTCGGCGGCATCATTCCCGATGCAGAGCTGATTGCTTCCGCACCGGATGCAGACTGCGATGCCGACCTGAAGGCTGTTGCAGAAGGAACCGCGCAGAAAATGACCGAACTGCTTGACAGCTTCCATATCAGCGATGCCGTTGAGACCGTTATGGCACTCGCGAGCCGCTGCAACAAGTATATTGACGAGACTGCGCCGTGGGTTCTGGCGAAAAATCCGGACGACAAGGCTCGCCTTGCAAAGGTCATGTATAACCTGCTCTCCGGCATCCGCATCATCGGCGGCCTGCTCAAGCCGTTTATGCCGGAAACTGCGGAGAAGATTCTCTCGCATACACCTGCATCCGATGAGATCAATGCAATCGAATGCGAACTTGATCGTTACAAGGTATTCGGCGGCGTACAGCACGGCGCTGCTGTCGGCGAGGCAAAGCCGATGTTTGAGCGCATCAACGCCGAGCAGTTCATCGCAGAGATGATCGCAGCACATCAGAGCGCTGCGGAAGCGGCCGAGCCGGAAAATCCTGTACAGCCCTTCGCTGAGCAAATCGAAATCGACACCTTTGCAAAATCCGATATCCGCGTCTGCGAAGTCCGCGCCTGCGAAAAGGTCAAGAAATCCAGCAAGCTGCTCTGCTTCAAGCTGTTTGACGGCATCGGTGAGCGGCAGGTGCTCTCCGGCATTGCGAAGTGGTATCAGCCGGAAGAATTAGTCGGCAAAAAGGTCTTCTGCGTCGTCAACCTCAAGCCGGTCAAGCTCTGCGGCCTGGAAAGCTGCGGCATGATCTGCTCCGCGGAAGGCGCAGACGGCAAGATCACGCTGCTCATCGCGGATGACAGCATCGCAGCAGGCAGCCGGCTCTGCTGATTCCAGCAGCCGTTCCAGCGGAATTGTGCCGTACTGAACGACAACTCGGCGTTTCGGATTACGCGGCATTCCGCTCCCCCCTTTTTTTCCAAGCATACGCGAAAGGATCCTGAAATATGAAAAAAGCAATTTTATCTCTTGGCATCGCAGCAATGACAGCAGCCAGCCTGACACGCCCCGCATCCGCAGCTGACCTCATGACATTTCGGTTCGGCGCGGAGAAAACAGCCGTCAGCACCGATGAACTCGCAAAAGGCGACGTCGTAATCCCCGGCGGTCTGTATATCGACAATTACACCGGCATTGCGCAGCTCCGGATGATTCTGCGCAGCACAGAGCCGATTTTGATTGAGAACGGCCGCTACACGCCGGATCCGAACGGTGCCCTCGATGATGACGGCCTCGTCCGTGACGCATTCTTTGAGAAACACAGCACGCATTTTTATACGCAGAAATCCGAAATCGACGATGATACAAATATCATCCTCTGGGCCGGTGAGGAAACAGAAAAGGCCGGCGAATTTCACGCAAACGGTGTTGTCCGCAATGCGAACAGTTCTTTCCTCAGCTTTGATTACCGCATTCCGAAGGACACACGCCCCGGCGACTACACCTGCTATGTCAGCGAGCGTGTCATTACCAACAGCATCGGGGTTCCGGAAGAGGACCTGCGAATCTCCGACAGCAAGCATCAGCTCAAGCTCGGTGAGGAATTTGCGCTCCGGCCGCAGACGATTTCGGTTTACATGCGCGGTGATGCAAACTGCGACGGCAAAGTTGAAATTGAGGACGCACAGGCTGCACTTGTGCTCTATACCGAGCAGGAAGTCACCGGCCTGGAACTCTCAAATGAAGATCTCGCCGGAATCCTGAAGACAAAAAGCATCGCAGCCGGAAAGCTTGGCGCAGATGCTTCGCAGGACGGCAGCATTGATGTTACCGATCCGCAAGGCATTCTGGATTACTATGTCAGAGCGATGATCGGCTCTGCACCTGCATGGAGCGAGATTTATAATAAATAATAGCGAACCCGTACAGTTTCCGCTGTACGGGTTTTCTCTGTAAACACGAAAAAAGAGCTGAATCCAAACGGATTCAGCTCTTTCTGATTTCAGATATTACTCGTCGATCGTGGTAACAACACCGGAACCAACAGTCTTACCGCCCTCACGGATAGCGAAGCGGAGACCCTGCTCGATAGCGATCGGGGTGATGAGCTCAACACCGATCTCGATGTTATCGCCAGGGTTGCACATCTGAACGCCGTCCGGCAGCGTGATGATACCGGTAACGTCAGTTGTACGGAA
>CAMNFV010000261.1 GCA_946537515.1 uncultured Ruminococcus sp.
GCGTCCGTTTCGTTGAAGACCGGCAGAGCATGATGCGCTGCCGGTCTGTGTGTTATGTATTCCGGAATGCAGGCATATAAAAATAGTGCGGACATGCCTCAAGTTGCGAAAAATCATAAAAATATAAGATGAAGCAGGATGAATGCTACTTGACAACGGGGAGAATCTTTGATATAATAGGTTTAACGGCAGCTGTATGCTGTGAAGTTACAATCATTTAACAAAATTCTCGAACGGAAACAGGAGGGTTACTTCAGATGGGTATTTTTTCCAGACTCAGTGATATTCTCAAGGCAAACATTAACGATATGCTCGATAAGGCAGAGGATCCGGAAAAGCTGGTTAAGCAGATCATCCTCGATATGCAGAAGGAACTGACAAAATCGACACAGGCACTCGGCAAGGCTGTTGCCAGCGAGCGTATGGTCGAAAAGCAGTACCGCAATGCCTGCGCAGTCTCCGCAAGCTGGGAATCCCGCGCAAAGGCTGCTCTGAAGGCCGGTGACGCAGAACTCGCCAAGAAGGCGCTTGCAAGCAAGGTCAAGGCTGACGAGGATGTCGCCAACTACCGCGAAATGTATGAGACCATTTCCAACCAGACCGAAGCAATCCGCTCTCAGGTTGAGGTTCTGAAGTCCAAGATGCAGGAGGCAAAGTCCAGAGAGGCTATGCTGATCGCTCGTTCGCAGATGGCAGATACCACCAAGGAACTTGCACAGTCCCTCAGCGGTATTGATACCAACAGCTCGTTCGATAAGCTTTCCAAGATGGAAGAGAAGATCACCCGCAAGGAAGCAGAGGCTGCTGCATTCAGCGAGATCCTCGGCAACGGCAAGCCGGAAGAGGTTGCGACCTTTGAAGAGCTTGAGCGCAATGCCAAGGTTGATACCGAGCTGGAGCGCCTGATGGCAGAGATGGGCATGACGCCTGCTGCGGATACCTCTTCTGTCAATGATGAGCTTGCAGCGGCTATCAGCGCGCTGGAGGCTGCACCGGCTGAGACTCCGATGGAGGCACCGGGCGTCTGATCCGGATTCCTGATCTGAAACTTGCGGCACAGTCTCACACACCGTGAGGCTGTGCCTTTTTCCGAAAACCTGTGATTCTGACAAGGGAGGTTTCCCAATGAGTTCAAAACGCAGAATCCGCTGGGACCGTATTACGGTCGCGGCAGTTGTTCTGGTTATTCTGATCTTTCTGCTGGGTTCCTGTATGCAGCGCTGCTCGGATAAGGGCAACGATGATGATCTGATTACGGCACAGCAGGATTCGATCCCGACAGAGGAGCAGCTCGAAACGGACGATACAGCATCCGCCGGGACATCGACGCAGAACGGTGCCGATGCAACGCTCGCCAATGTTCCGGTTATCATCACCGATCCGGACGATAATCCCGCAAACCAAACGACGACAACGACCGATCCCGCTGCGGCGGAATCTTCCGAACCGGCTTATGTACTGCCGGCGGGCTATGAGGAGATAGCGATTGAGCCGAGTGCGATGCGGAAAGGTACGCTCGTACTGGTGAATCAGTCACACCCGAGCCTTCTGACTGCGGAAGATCTGGATCTGGAGCAGGTCTATTATGCAAAGGACAAGCCGGATACCTATGAGATTTCGTATCCCGGCCATACTTCGCTCAATACCACGGCGCTTGCAAAGTTTAACCGCCTGATGAAGGCCTATTATGCTGCAACGAACAATACTGAGATCATGTTCAATTACGGCTATCTGGAGAGCGGCAAGGAAAAGAGCAATCCGGAATCCGCAACCGGCCTGGATGTGCAGATTCATCTGAAGAAAGAGGACGGCAGCTACGATTTCGTCAGCAATGTGTCGCCGTATTCGTGGCTCTTTGACCACATGGCAAGCTATGGCTTTACGCTGCGCTATCCGACGGATAAGGCTGAAATTACCGGCGAGCGCGGCGGTTATACGGCGCTTCGTTATGTCGGCGTGCCGCATGCGGCCTATATGGCAGACAATAATCTCTGCCTTGAGGAATATCTTGATATGCTTCGCGGAAGCCATAATTTCTATACCGGTACGGTTCTGCGGTACAGCACGAGTGAGCTGAATTATCTGATCTATTATGTTCCGGCGGATGAAAGCGGCGACCTCAAGGTTCCTGTCCCGACGGCGGGCTCCTATGAGATTTCCGGCAACAATACGGACGGCTTTATCGTGACCGCGATCGTCAGCTGATACAACAGGATACTATAATAATGAAGGGGGTGTTTGCATGGCAGCACAGGAACCGAAGCGGGAAAATCTATTTCTGCGCGCACGGGCATGGCTGCGGCGCAAATGCCCCCCTTTCGGCAGAAAATCCGAGGTCATTCTGCTGCCGCAGCGCGTCCGCTGCTTCGGAAAGCGGCTGATGCTCTCGCTGCCCGCTGATTTCTATACGGCGGAGCAGAAAAAGGGACAGCTCGTTTTCTCCGGGAGCAAATCCGGCTTGCAGCTGACAGTCATGCGGCTGCCCTTCAAGCGGGCGCTGCACAGCATCTCGGCAATGGATTTGCAGCTTGCATTCGGACAGCTTCCCCTGCCGGACCGGCTGCCGGCTTTGAAGCGCGGCTTTCAGCGCTATTCGCCCGTGCTGACGGCATTCTGGGATGCGGCGGGACCGGAAAAAGAAAAAACCGTCCTGCACTTAGCACAAGTGCGGGAGACGGTTTTCCTCTTATTATTCCGGCATATCACAGCGGAAAATGAATCCGCCGTCAATGCGATTATCTATGCGATGTCGCTGAATACGCTCGCAGAACCGCAGAATCAATAGCCTTTGCTGATGTCATCGGAGAGCGAGTCGTCATAGGCGATCCACTTCGCGGTCTCGATGGTAAAATATGCATCCCGATCCTGCCGGATGACGACCTTTTCGATGCCGGCATTCAGGATCAGGCGCTTACACATCGAACACGGCTCGACGGCTCCGTCGAGCTGATTCGTTGCGGCATCATGACATGCGAGATAGAGCGTCGAACCGAGCAGATCGGCACGGCTCGCGCTGATGATCGCATTGGCCTCTGCGTGAACGCTGCGGCAGAGTTCATAGCGCTGTCCCCGGGGAATCTGCAAACGCTCGCGGTAGCAGTAATCGAGGTCGCTGCAATTCTGGCGGCCGCGCGGCGCCCCGTTATAGCCTGTGGAAATGATTTCATCGTTCTTGACGATGATTGCGCCGAATTTCCGCCGCAGACATGTGCTGCGCTCGGAGACAGCCTCGGCAATATCCAGATAGTAGTTGATTTTATCCCTGCGGTCCATAGATCGCACCCCTTTTCATGTGATCTGCCGCACGGTCCTCCGCGCAGCAGGCACTTCCATTATAGCAGATAACAAGAGAAATTGCAAGGGCATTTTCAGTCCGCCGGATTTTCTGCAT
>CAMNFV010000262.1 GCA_946537515.1 uncultured Ruminococcus sp.
GAGTAAGCAAATATGCAAAAGCCGCAGGTTCTGTAAAAGAACCTGCGGACTTTTTTTATAGGCAATTCAGCGTTTTTTTTGCCGCGCTGCTGATCCCAGCGGCAGAGATCAGAAATAACAAGAAACTCCCATACACTTGTACGGGAGTTTTTCTGAGTGCCGGCGGCGGGGGTCGAACCCGCACGGTATCGCTACCAACGGATTTTGAGTCCGTCACGTCTGCCAATTCCATCACGCCGGCTTACCGGATAAGTATATCATATTTCAGGATTTTTGTCAATCCCTGCAAGCTGAAAATCAAAGAGAAACAGCGCGGTTTTTGTCTGTTGTGCAAAAATGCGGAATTGCCTACTTGCATAATCAGTTGAAAAGTAGTATAATAGGAAAGGCAAAATTTATTTCCCGTTCAGACGCACACAGGAGGCTAAGAAATATGTGTGGAATTGTTGGCTTTTCGAGCCGGATTGACAATGCAGAGGCCGTCCTCGAACAGATGATGGACCGCATTCGTCACCGCGGACCGGATGCCGGCGGCAAGTATCTCAATGACGAGATCGCACTCGGACACCGCCGTCTTTCGATCATTGATATCACAGAGCAGGGCGATCAGCCCATTTTCAACGAAGACCGATCAATGGTGCTCGTCTTCAACGGTGAAATTTACAATTATCAGGAGATCAGAAAGGAACTGCTCGCAGCCGGACATACCTTCAAAACTGAGACCGATTCCGAGGTGCTGATTCACGGCTATGAGGAATACGGCACGGAGCTGCTGAATAAGCTGCGCGGCATGTTCTCGTTTGTGATCTGGGATGACAACAAAAAGGAGCTTTTCGGTGCAAGGGATTTCTTCGGCATCAAGCCGATGTATTACGCACAAATGGACGGCAGCTTCCTCTTCGGCAGCGAGATCAAGTCCTTTCTGCCGCATCCCGATTTCAAAAAGGAGCTCAATACCGAGGTGCTGGAGCAATATCTGACCTTCCAGTATTCCCCGACCGAGGATACCTTCTTCAAGGGCGTCAAGAAACTCCCCGCTGCGCATTACTTCCTCTGGAAGGACGGCAAGCTGACCGTTCAGCGCTATTGGGATGTGCATTTTAAAGCGGATGAAGCGCCGCTGCTCGGTGACTGGGTCAAGACCATTTCTGAGACTTTCCACGATTCTGTCCGCGCACATAAGATTGCGGATGTTGAGGTCGGAAGCTTTCTTTCTTCCGGTGTCGATTCCAGCTATGTTGCCGCCGTTGCGAATGTTGATAAGACGTTTACGGTCGGATTCGGCAGCGATGAGAAATACAATGAGATCGGCTGGGCAAAGCGCTTTTCCCGTGCGATCGGCAAGGAAAATTACAGCCATGTCATCACGCAGCAGGAATATTGGGATGTGCTTCCGAAGATCCAGTATCAGATGGATGAACCGCTTGCGGATCCTTCCTGCATCGCGCTGTATTTCGTCTGCAAGCTTGCGGCAGAGCAGGTCAAGGTCGTGCTTTCCGGCGAGGGCGCGGATGAGCTGTTCGGCGGCTACAATGTATACAGCGAACCCGACGGTACATGGTATGATAAGCTGCCGATGGGTCTGCGGCGCGGTGTTGCGAATGCGGCAAGCGTGCTGCCCGCGAAACGCGGTGTCAATTTCCTTGTCCGCAAGGGCAGAACGCTGGAGGAACGCTTCATCGGCAATGCCTATATGTTTACCCCGGCAGAACGCAAGGCGCTGCTCAAAATTGAAACTTCTGCGGCTGATCCGACTGCTGTCACGAAGCCGTTTTATGATAAGGTCACAGATCAGGATGCCGTCACGAAAATGCAGTATCTCGATCTGCATCTCTGGATGACCGGCGATATTCTGCTCAAGGCGGATAAAATGAGCATGGCACATTCGCTGGAACTGCGCGTGCCGTTCCTTGATAAGGAGCTCATGCATGTCGCGGAGCAGATTCCGACGAGATTCCGCGTGACACATAGTGTCCCGACGGATGACCATACACCTTATACAACGAAATATGCAATGCGGCTTGCGGCAAAACGTGATACCCCGCCGGAAACCGCGGATACCGCAGCGAAAAAGAAGCTCGGATTCCCTGTCCCGATCCGCGTATGGCTCAAGCAGGATGACTGCTACAATACCGTGCGCACGGCCTTTGTCTCGCCGGATGCGGAGCAGTTTTTCCATACCGAAAAGCTGACGCAGCTGCTCGACGATCACAAAAACGGAAAGGCCGATAACAGCCGCAAGATCTGGACGGTCTATATGTTCCTTGTGTGGTATAAGGTCTATTTCGGTACGCCGGATGCAATTCCGGCAGGCCGCTGAAATCTGAAAATCAAATATGGAGGTTCAAAGCATGAGCAAGCAGTATTCGCATCTGATCGACCTGAACGATTATCCCGTGGAATGGTGGAACAAGGTGATTTCACTCGGTGCTTCCATTTATGCACATCCGCAGCGCTATGTGCAGGCATGTGCCGGAAAGATCATGGCGACGCTGTTTTATGAACCGTCTACGCGGACGCAGATGAGCTTTCAGTCTGCGATGATCCGTCTGGGCGGCAGCATCATTGGCTTTGATAACCCGATGAGCAGCTCGGTCTCCAAGGGCGAGAATATCAAGGATACGACAAAGGTCGTCAGCAGCTACTCGGATATTCTGATCATCCGGCACCCGATGTCGGGCACGGCAAAGGCTGCCGCGCTGACAGCAGAATGTCCGGTTGTCAATGCGGGCGACGGCGGTCATCTGCATCCGACGCAGACGCTGACCGATCTGCTGACGCTGAAAATGGAAAAAGGCCGGCTCGATCACCTGACAATCGGTCTCTGCGGCGATCTGCTCTATGGCCGGACGGTCCATTCGCTCTGCAAGGCACTCTCCTGCTATCCCGATAACAAATTTGTCCTGATTTCCACGCCGGAGCTTCAGATTCCGGAGTATATCACGAAGATCCTGCGCGATTCCGGCTGTGAATACCGGCAGGAATCCTCGCTCGATGAGGCGATCGGTGATCTCGATGTGCTCTATATGACGCGCATTCAGCGGGAACGGTTTGCATCGCAGGCGGAGTATCTCGCACAGAAGGATGTCTATCGTCTGACGACGGATAAAATGAAGCGCGCAAAGGAAGATCTGGTTGTGCTGCATCCGCTGCCGCGTGTCGATGAGATTGAGATTGCTGTGGATGATGATCCGCGTGCGATGTACTTCAAGCAGGCGAAATACGGCATATATGTCCGCATGGCGCTGATTCTGCGGCTGCTTGAAAGCGAAAAGCCTGCGGTATTGCTGCACGGTACGAAACGCGATGATCTCTGCTGCGTGAATCCGAAGTGCATTACCGCACAGGAGCATTATCTTCCGCATCAGTTTACTGAGATCGGCGGCAAGAC
>CAMNFV010000263.1 GCA_946537515.1 uncultured Ruminococcus sp.
CTCATCGCAGTCGTAGGCGTCACCGAACAGGAATGTGATCGAATCCCAGCCGTAGTCCGTGCCGCCGATCTTCCGGCAGCGGCCGCTGATCTC
This sequence comes from uncultured Ruminococcus sp., assembly GCA_946537515.1. Lineage (GTDB taxonomy): Bacteria > Bacillota > Clostridia > Oscillospirales > Ruminococcaceae > Firm-04. The sequence continues at coordinate 94 of CAMNFV010000263.1, forward strand.
CTCGATCTCCGGATTGTCGGGATACAGTTCCTTTGCATAGGCGACTGCCTTTTCGCGGAGCGCATCCGACACGGAAAGATCGGTGATATTTGCATATTCGATGCGGAAATTCATCACACGGCCGTCATTGTCCAGTTCGGCATAAGCGCTGTCGCAGATATCATCATTATACTTGCGCGTGACTGCGACGCTGCACGGGATATAGGTCTGGCTTGGCGTTGCTTCGAGGATATGCTCGTCACGATCGGAAAAGGCTTCGGGCTCCGGCAGAATGGTATCAAGCAGATTGTCCGCGATACTGCGGAATTCCTCTTCGGAGAGCATCGGCGCATTGTATGCGTCCTTCGTGTACAGGATGATGCCGTCGTCCAGTTCGATAAAATCGTCTGCCGGTGTGCTGCCGGGCGCTGCTGAAATCGCTTCGGCTGTTTCACCGTTCGGGCCGGTCGTCTTGAGCGATTCCGCATCAGCGGCGGAACCGGATGCAGCGGATTCCGGATTCATATGCCATGCAGTCTGCATATGGGCATCGTAGGCAACCAGTCTGCCGGACTGATCGAACAGCAGGCGGTCCTGTTCCGGATTGCAATATGCGGTAAAGGTCTCTGTCGGCGCATCACCATCATAGGCGATCTCATCATAGCCGTATGTCCGGGTAAAGGGCTCATCGGCCGGGGAGAATGTGCTTGTATCAATGCCGATCGCGGAAAGATCGGGCATGGTGATATCCGCCTGTGTGACGCTCTGTTCGGTGATCGGTGCATCGGTTTCAGCGCCGGTCGTTTCTTCGGTCTGTACGCCGGTCTGCTCAGTGAGCTCTGCGGCGGGATCGGTCTGATTGGCGGCTGTGCATCCGGTCAGCAGGAGCGCAGCGGTGAGAAGCGTGATAGATCTGTACTTCATAGGTATGCATCCTTTCTGCGAAAATCGCCTTTGTTATGCTTAGTATAGCGCATACCGGAATGAAATGCAAGCGGTGTATCGGATTGTAAATGCGCTGTATCCGGACTGTAATCGGACGGCAACAGCTGCCGTATGCGGTGTAATCAAACTGCCAAAGATGAAATAATTTCTGCCGGCTTGACATTGCAGGAAAAATGCGATATACTATAATAGTTGATCGGAAATGAAATGCGGGATGCCGGGACGCCGGTTTCTGCATTCATATCGAGTTCACAAAATGTTCATAGTTTGTTCATGGACAAAATGCGGGAAATATGTTATAATAAGTAGACCGTTTACGCGGATCCGGGAGTATGCCTGCCGTTTGCAGGAGGTTTTCACCTTCCCCCACCTGCGTTTACCGGATTAAAATGTAAGAAAGAGGTGAAATTCCATGCTTCGTAAGGAAGAAAAGACGGAGGTCATCCTTGCAAATGCTACCCACGAGGGCGATACCGGTTCTCCTGAGGTGCAGATCGCAATTCTGACCCGCCGTATCAACGACCTGAATGCTCATCTGAAGGAGCATAAGCACGACCACCACTCCTACCGTGGTCTGCTGAAAATGGTCGGCCGCCGCCGTAATCTGCTGGCATATCTGAAGAAGAAGGATATCGAGCGTTACAGAGCGACGATCGAGCGTCTCGGCCTGCGTAAGTAATACGCGCAATGAGGGGAGGGAGGCGACTCCCTTCCCTTTATTTGTTTTCTGAATCATTTGTGCTTTCCCCGGGTTCTCCCCGCCGGTTTAGCATGAAATCATGCATTGCAGCCGTATGCAGTCCATGATTTTATGCTAACAGATGTCGGATGAACTGCGGAAAAGCACAGAGAATATATTTTCTAAGGAGGCTTATCCAAATGTTCGAGAATCACAAGATTTTCAAAACGACATTCTGCGGCAGAGAGCTGAGCATCGAAACAGGCAAGACCTGCGAGCTCTCCAACGGCTCCTGCTGGGTTCGCTACGGCGATACCGTTGTCATGGCAAACGTCACCGCGAGCGAGAAGCCGCGTGACGGCGTTGACTTTTTCCCGCTCTCCGTTGATTACGAGGAGAGACTCTACTCCGTCGGCAGAATCCCCGGCAGCTTCATGAAGCGCGAGGGCAAGCCGAGCGAGCACGCAATTCTGACTTCCAGATGCGTTGACCGTCCGATCCGTCCGCTGTTCCCGAAGGACATGCGCAATGACGTTGCTGTCGTCATGACGGTTCTGGCTGTCGATCAGGACGCGATGCCGGAAATCCTCGGCATGATCGGTACGTCCGTCGCAATCTCAATCTCCGATATTCCGTGGAACGGTCCGATCGGCGGCGTTGAGGTCGCACTCGTTGACGGCGAGATCATCCTGATGCCGACCAAGGCACAGAGAGCTGTTTCCGATCTGAAGCTGACCGTTGCTGCAACCGCTGAAAAGATCGTCATGATCGAGGCAGGCGCAAACGAAGTTCCGGAAGATCTGATGCTCGAGTGCATCCTCAAGGCACATGAGGAGATCAAGAAGCTCGTTGCTTTCATTTCCGATATCCAGAAGGAGATCGGCAAGCCGAAGTTCACCTTCGAGTCCATGGAAGTCGATCACGAGCTCTTCGATGCGATCGCTGCATTTGCACGCAAGGATGTTGAGTTCGCGCTCGATACCAATGATAAGAATGTCCGCGAAGCAAGACTGCTTCCGATCAAGAATGCAATCCACGAGAAGTTCGATCCGGAGAATGAGACCCGTATCGCAATGATCGACGAGTGCATCTATAAGCTCCAGAAGACGATCGTCCGCGAGTGGCTCTATCAGGGCAAGCGCGTTGACGGCAGAAAGATCGACGAGATCAGACCGCTGGCTGCGGAAGTCGGCGTGCTGCCGCGTGTTCACGGCTCCGGCCTCTTCACCCGCGGTCAGACACAGGTTCTGACGATCGCAACCCTCGGCCCTGTCTCCGATGCACAGCGCATTGACGGCCTCGATGAGAACGAGGAGACCAAGCGCTACATGCACCAGTACAACTTCCCGAGCTACTCTGTCGGTGAGACCAAGCCTTCCAGAGGTCCGGGACGCCGCGAGATCGGTCACGGCGCACTCGCAGAGAAGGCACTCGTTCCGGTTCTTCCGTCTGTTGAGGAATTCCCGTATGCAATGCGCCTTGTTTCCGAGGTTCTGAGCTCCAACGGTTCGACCTCTCAGGGCTCGATCTGCGGCTCCACGCTGGCTCTGATGGATGCAGGCGTTCCGATCAAGGCGCCGGTTGCAGGTATCTCCTGCGGCCTCATCACCAAGCCGGATTCTGATGAATTCATGACCATGGTCGATATCCAGGGTCTTGAGGACTTCTTCGGCGATATGGA
>CAMNFV010000264.1 GCA_946537515.1 uncultured Ruminococcus sp.
AAGACCAGATACTGGTATGTGAGCGGGAACGATCTGTCCGGTTTGTAGTGCTTCTCCTGGTATTGTGTTTCGTATGGTTTATAATAGTGCGGCTTCCATGCCGATTTTTCCGGTGATTGCGGGTGCGGCGCCGTCCCAGAGGACTTCATAAAGCCGGCTGCCGTAATGGATCGTGCGCATCTTATTGAGCGCTTTGCAGAGCGGATGCGTTTCAAATCCGCCCCAGATCAGGACGGAGAATCCGGCAGCCGCGGCGACAGAACGCAGAAAGCGCCTGCAAATCACGGGATCATTGTCCCGGACATAGAGATAGGACACAACGCCGTGATGAATGATGCTGCCTTCTTCCGGCAGCTTCGGATAACCGAGCAGCTGAACCGGAAGCTTTGCGAGCGTTTTGTAGATGCTGCCGTAGGAGCAGAGTTTATATTGCTTTGTCCGGGATTGGTCTCCGACATAGCAGCAGGCGATCAGTTCGCCCTTTCTGCTGTAACTGAAAAACCGCTGTTTGCCGAATCCCGGATAATCCGGACGGCATGGCGTCAGCGCAAACTGCGAATAATACATATGCAGCAGCGGCTCAAAGTCTGCGGTACGGTCGGTGCGGAGCGGGAGCAGCTTTTTGCCGCCGTGGAAGCAATAGGTCGTGTAGTGGCCGAGATAGCGGTATTCCGGCATATTCCGGTGATGCTTCTCGAACATCCGGATGACGCGCTCATTGTCATCGAGCACGGTCGTATAGCAGCAGGCACAGTCCTGAAGCTGCTGCCCGAGAAACTGATAGGATTCCGCGATCCGGTAGAATTTTCCCTGATAATCAGGATGAATTTTGAGTCCGGTCAGATAGGCGCAGCGTGCGGGAATTCCGTTTAAGTATTCCGTCCGCAGCACCGCTCCGCCGACTGCGGCGAGCCTGCCGGTTTCATTGTCATCCGCGGTGAGAATACGGACATCGTCGCCGTCGGCTTTAAGCGAATCAAAGGGCGCATCACCGCGCAGGTATTGCAGGTCGATGCCGCCGCTGAAGCTGCCGCTCTCAAAGATTTCGCGGATGCCTGCATTGTCCTGCGGGCCTGCCAGACGGACGGTATAACGGCTATTTTGGGAGTTCATCGAGATTTTCTCCAATCGGTACATGCATTTTCTGGTCGATTTCTTCACCGAGCCGCAGGTTCATTGCCCAGAAGAGGCTCCAGACCAGCGGGCTTGTCCTGCGCATGGACGCAAAGCCGCGGCTCAGAACCGTTTTCGTGGATGAAAATTCCTTGCGGGCATCTCTGCAAAGCTGGCTGAGCTTTTCGGCGGAGATTTTTTTCGGGTGGAACGCGAGTTCCCCATAGTGATAGCCCTCTGCGAGCCACCATTTGTCGTAGATCAGGCGCTCCTCTTCCTTGAGCCGGTGATAGAGCGCGGTATTCGGAAACGGCAGCAGATGATTGAATGCAGCCGTATAAAAATTATGCTTTTTCGCAAATTCCAGCGCATCCGCGACGGTGCGCTCGTCGTCATTGTCATAGCCGAAGACAAAGGTCGCATAGATGCCGAGTCCTGCATCATGCACGCGCTTGACGAGTTCATCGCGTTCGCCGAGCGCATAGTTGAAGGACTTGTTCATCTGCTGCAAATTCTCCTTGCTGAGGCTTTCAAAGCCGATCAGAATGACCTCGCAGCCGCTTTTTTTCATCGCACGCAGGAGCTTTTCATCCTTTGCCATGGAGAGTGTGCCCTGACCGGCCCATTTGATCTTCAGCGGCTCGATCTTCTCAAACAGCTCGATCGCATTCTGCCGGTTTGCGACAAGATTGTCGTCTACGAGGAAGAAGATTTTATGCGGCGCCTTTTTGATATCGTCGATGATGAGATCATGCGAGCGGTGATAATACCTGCTGCAATAGAATTGCGCGATAGAGCAGAAATCGCATTTGTGGATGCAGCCGCGTCCGGTTTCCACAAGGGAAACGGGCAGATATTTTTTGCCTGCAAAGATGCTGTGATCGGGCTGAATCCGGTATTCGGCGGTTTCGCCCTGATAGCGCGGCTTGAGCTGATGCGCGGCGGCATCCTTCAGCATGGTCTGCCAGACGGTCTCCGCATTGCCGGTCAGGACGGCGTCACAGTACGGCGCGGCTTCCTCGGGGCAGAGCGTGACATGATAGCCGCCCAGCACAACCGGAATCCCTCTTGCACGGAAGCGCTCCGCAATGCGGTAGCTGCGCTTGGCGGTATAGGTCTCCACGGTAATGCAGACCAGATCAGTCTGCGTTTCATAGTCGATGAGTTCGATGCGGTCATCAAAGAGTTCCGTTTCGATCTCCGGCGGTGTCAGCGCTTTCAGTACGGCGATTGTCAGCGGTTCCATTTTCCATGTGCCGATGTATTTCTGACCGGGCTTTTTCCCGATCGCAGGCAGAATAAATGTGATCTTCATAAGCAGTCCTCACAGTGCCGGAATATCGGAATTGTCGCACATGACATCGCGCGTGAAGTGATGCCATTTGTCCGCATAGCCCTTATAGCCGAGATTGACCGGCAGCGAGAGCCAGGGGCTGTTGGTAAAGGGCGCGAGCCGCTTCAGGACATTACCCGTTGAATAGGTATCACGCCAGGCCTTGTCTGTACCGGCTTCCAGTTCTTCCTTTGTCATGTGCTTGGGCTGAAAGACACAATGCTGCACATCATACATCGCCCAGTTGCGCTCGATGATACGGCCCTCGCGTTCCAGTTGTGCATAGTATTCCGTCCGCGGGAACGGTGTCAGAATGGAGTAACGCGGCAGGTCGATTTTTGCTTTGATGACCATTTCGACGGTGCGGTCGAAAACGGAAGTATCTTCCTCATCGCCGCCGAATGCGAAGCAGCCCTGAACGAGAATGCCGTTCTCATGCAGCCGCTTCATCAGGTCGATATAGCTGTCCACGCGGTTGACGCCCTTGTGGATATATTTCTGCGATTCCTGCGTGATGGATTCAAAGCCGATCAGCAGACCTTTGCAGCCGCTTTTGCGGAAGACCGTCATCAGTTCATCGTCAATGCCGATTGCAGAGGTACAGAGCCCGAGCCAGATGATCTTCAGCGGAATCAGCGCATTGAACAGCTCGATCGCATATTTGCGGTCGGTGATGAGATTGACATCGGGGAACAGCACATGATGCGAATGGAGCGCTTCGATCTCTGCAACGACCTCTTTGACCGGCCGTTTATAGACGCGCTTGCCGAATGCGGCAGGATAGGCGCAGAAGGTGCAGTTATGGCAGCAGCCGCGGATCGCCTCGACGGTGTTGATTGTGATGTACCGCTTTTTATTGAGCAGCTCACGCCGCGGGAACGGTCTGCCTTCCATGGAGAAATCGCAGCCCTGCC
>CAMNFV010000265.1 GCA_946537515.1 uncultured Ruminococcus sp.
CCGTGATGTCTCATGAAATAGCCGATAACCGACTTTCCCTGACTGTTTTTCCATAGATCCAGGTGCATTTGAAATGCAGACATATCTTGACACTTCCTTTCATTATGATGCGCATGACCGACAGATGTGTTTCATATCATGCCAAACAATTTTGTCTGCGCATTTCCCGTGCCTGCGACTGATATACATCGTGCATTTTCGCATCATAACAAACAATCACAACATCCATTTTGTAATCCGGATGTGCAGAAAGCCATTCAGAGATTGCAGCAAGTGCGATTGCGGCAGCTTCTTTCTTCGGATAACCGTAAATGCCAGTCGAAATTGCAGGAAATGCGACCGAATGCAGACTGTATTGCTTTGCGAGATTCAGCGAATGGACATAGCAGGCGCGCAGCAACACTTCGCATTGCGAATCATGCGCATCATAAACCGTTCCGACCGTGTGAATCACATATTTCGCTTTCAGCCGGTAGCCGCCGGTGATCTTCGCTTCGCCGGTATTGCAGCCGTGCAGCTTCCGGCATTCTTCAAGCAAATCCGGTCCCGCTGCCCGATGAATTGCACCATCTACACCGCTGCCGCCGAGCAGCGATTTGTTCGCGGCATTCACAATCGCATCCGCGTTCATTTGCGTGATGTCACCGATCACAAAGGATATACGGGATTTGTCAGATGCACTGCCGCTATCTGCGGTGCGTGCGGTTTCCGCATCAAACCGTTCCAAAACTGCAAGCATATCCGCCGGCAGACGCTTTCTGCCCTCTGTGGCAATGTCCTCCGGTACGCCGTAAAACGCTTCCGCAATACTGCCGGCAATGCAGGCGATCGTGTCCGTATCGCCGCCGAGCGAAACCGCATTCCGCACGGCATCCTCGAAATCCGTGCTTTCCAGAAACGCCGCAAATACCAGCGGCATCGTCACCTGACAGGTTTCGTCGTGATGATTGTGTGGACGGAGCTCCGCGCAGGAGCGGGACAGATCATAGCCGAATTCCTGCGTAATATACGCCTTGATTTCCGCCTTGCTGCTGCCGGTTCGCGCAAGAAAAATCGCCGCGGCAGTCGCCTCTGCGCCCTTAATGCCCTCCGGATGATTGTGCGAGACCTCTGCCGTCAGCATCGCCATATGCCGCGTGGTTTCGAGGTCATCAAAGAGCCAGCCCGCCGCCGATGCACGCATGGCAGAGCCGTTGCCGAAGCTGTTGTTCGGCTGCGGATTGTTCTCGTGCAGCCATTTCCGGAACCGCCCGCCGTAGCCTGCATCCGGATAGCGTCTGCCCCATTTCTGCATGGAGCGGACAAGCGCCGCTTTGATTTCGGCATCGGATTTGCCGCGTGTATCCATCAGCGCCTCTGCAACGGCAATCGTCATCACGGAATCGTCCGTGAAATTGCTCTCCCTGCTGAACAGCGGGAAATCCTTGGTTTTGTCGCCACGGTCAAACTCATAGGGCGCGCCGATCATATCGCCTAACAATGCTCCGATCATATCGGATCCCTCCTTTTCTTTGATAATTCCAGTATAGCACATTTCCAAAGAAAAGTGGTCGTTTATCGAACGACATTTGACACGCAAAACAAATCAGCACAGTATCGGCTGTCCGTACCGGAACAGCACCGCATTGATCTCGAAAATATCATAAATGCCGTTTCTCACGCAGTATGAAATAATCAGGTCGAATTTGTCGCTCTTTGAGAGCGTGATGCCTGCGCACGCCAGCAAATCGAGCATCTCCTGCATCGGAAGTTCCAGCGCAACCGCAAAGGCGACCGCAGTTTTCTTTGACGGCTTGTAGTCCGGCTTGCAGCGGATGCTGGAAAACACCTTGCGGTCGATGTTCGCCTTTTTGTAGACGGTCACATCGTCCATTCCGCTTGCGTCGATCAGCCTGAACAGCCGCTGCTGGAAGGTGTCGCCCGCGCTGCCGAGCATTTCTTCGAGGGTCTGACCGCTGCCGGAAGCGGGCGCGTTTGCATACTGCTGCGCTGCGCGGCGCCGGCGGTATTCTTCGAGAATGCGCCCATCTGCATACTCTGCGTTTTCCAGCTCTCTGACCTGATGCTCGTCGAGATATGCGTCGATCGAACCCATGAGCTTTTCAGAAAGCGCAAATGCCGCTTTGCCGAGCACGACCAGAATTACACGCATCTCATGCGTCAGCAGAAATTTGCCGATCTCCGAGAGCGCAATATTCAGCGCTTCGTCCTTCGGGAAGCCGTAAACGCCGGTCGCAATCAGCGGAAAAGCAATGCTTTCAGCTTCGAGTTTCGCAGCAAGTGCGAGAGAATTCTCATAGCAGGCGCGGAGAATATCCTTCTCGCCGTGCTGTCCGTCCAGCCACGCCGGACCGACCGTGTGAATGATGAATTTCGCAGGCAGATGAAATGCCGGCGTGACTGCCGCCTGTCCCGGCGCAATGTCACCGATCTTTTTTCGCGCTTCGAGCAGCGCACCGGCGCCGGCTGCGGCATAAATCGCGCTGTCCGTCCCGCTGCCGATCTGCGGCTTCGGGTTTGCGGTATTGACAATCACATCGGCGCGCACCTTTGTGATATCGTTGCGGATAATCTGAAACGGCATACGCACACCTCTTGTAATATCGTCTTATAATACAGCAGTATAATGGTGTTCCCATATTGATCTTCATTATACCAGATAATTAAGACGATATCAAGAGAAAAATCCATATTTTCACTGACTAGCTATTTCCTATTGACATTTCCGCGAGAATGAGATATAATATACTTATAAGTTACTAACTCATGATTCAATTAACCGCAATTCATGAAGGAGCGGTGCGCTATGTTTTATTGCCGTGAACAAGAACTGCAAAAACTGAATCGCCGGTATGCAGACAGCCGTTTTGAATGTGTTGTCATCTATGGACGCAGACGTGTGGGCAAGACTGCGCTCATCAAAGAATTCTGCAAGGATAAGCCGGTCATTTTCTTTTCCGCGCTGAATGCCACTTCGCAGGAAAACCTCGAAAGTTTGTCCGCTGCAATCTTTGCGTATCAGCATCCGGATCTTGCCGGAAACGATGCGCCGGTCTATCCGAGCTTTGACGCCGCCTTACAGGAGATCACGCGGCTGGCAGAATCGCAGCGGATCATTTTCGTAATCGACGAATACCCTTATCTCGCCAAAGCATACAAATCATTTTCATCGCGCTTGCAGCATATCATCGACCACACATGGCAAAACTCGCAGCTGTTTCTGATCCTCTGCGGTTCATCCATGAGTTTCATGGAGAAGCAGGTGCTCGGTTATGAAAGTCCGCTGTACGGTCGGCGCACGGCTCAATTCAAACTGGAAGCGCTGCACTATC
>CAMNFV010000266.1 GCA_946537515.1 uncultured Ruminococcus sp.
TCAGTCTGCTGCTTGCGCTTGCGGTATTCGGTCGGGGTAATGCCGACAATCTTCTTGAACTGATGCATAAAATGCACGTAATTGCTGTAGCCGCTCTGATCGGCAATATACGCGATGCTGTAATCCGTGCTGGAAAGCAGGCGCTTGGAAAGCTCAATGCGGCTGTTGATCACATCCTGCGTGAAGCTGATGCCGAAGCAGCGGGTATAAAGCTTCTGGAAGTAGCCGCGGCTCAGAATCAGATCGCGGCACATCGAATCAATGCTCCAGTCCTCCTGCGGATTGCTGTAAATGCGCTCCCGCAGATTGACAAATTCACGGTAATAGGGCGAAGCCTTCTCATTCTGCTTGGTCGCTCTGCTCTCCTCAATGCGCGCTGTCACCATTGCGGTGATCTCTTCCAATGTCGTATTCGGGCCGATGTAATCGCAGAAATATCCGAAACTCGCAGAGAGCTTATAGGGCTTTAAGGAGCTCTGGTTATAATGCTCCAGATAGCCGGAAATCGCATACATCATGCGCTGGCAGGCATCCTCCTCATAATCCTGATAGCCGATGATCGAGAACTCCGCATCCTCAATGCGCGCACAGCGTTCATAGGTCGTGCAGCTGTTGTTCATCGCATTCGCGAGAACCGTTACCGCGCTGTCGCCTTCGGAATGGCCGTAGGTTTCATTGACCTGACGCAGCGAATCAAAGCTTGCATAGAGCAGCAGGAATCTGCGGTGCTCATTTTTCGCCGCTTCAAAGCATTCGCGGGAGAATTTGCGGTAGCCCTCATAATTATAAAGACCGGTCAGCGCATCACGGATCGAAGAAAGATAAATGCGGTTATTGAAGCGCTTGAGATACGTCTGCATCCGGACGAATTCCAGCGCGATATTGACCACAGAAAGCCATTCGCAATAGACCTGATCGTAGGTATCCATGCGCTCGCCGAAGCTCAGCGCGGAAATGCCGAAGATACGGTCATTATGATGCAGCGGCGAGAAGAAATAGCAGGCGGGCTTGTCACGCTCCTCATGCAGGCGCGGCAGCATCTTACTCGTCTGGAACGGCTTTGTCACAACGCCGCCGCCCGGCTCATCAAAGAGCTTGAGCAGCATGTGCTTCGGATAGCCCTCGCGCCGGTATTCCGCCGGATTTTCGAGCGCACCGCCGCCCTCCCAGTCCTCACAGAGACAGAGAAAATATTCCTGCACATTGCGGATCAGATAGACATGCTCCCGGATCGCTTCCATGCATTCATCCAGCGTCTGCTTGCTCGTCAGACGGCTGCTCATGTTGCTTGTCCGGAACATCGTGCGAAAGCTATCCTGCGTTTCCTCGACACGAATCTGATGCTTGAGATAATCCACATCAACACCGCAGGAACAGCTGTCGCCGGTAATCACCTCGATCTTTTCGGCCTCGGTCAGCTCACAGCTTTCGCCGGTCATCATCTGATAAAGCCTTGCGACACCCTGCACGCCGAGCAGATAATTCTTGCGGACATAGCTCGTCAGCGGAATCATGCAGCGTGCTTCGGTCAGAGAGGCATCATATCCGGTTATCATGATATCTTCCGGAATGCGGATGCCGTTGCCGATCAGCGCATGACAGAGCGCCATGGCCATCGGATCGTTGCCGCAGACAACACCCTGCGGCAGCTTGCGCGTTCCGTCGATGAACTCCTGTGCGAGTGCTTTTGCCGCTTCGTGCCAGTAGTCACCGTACAAAATCATATCATCCGTCACGGGCAGATGTGCCGCTTCCATTGCATCCCGGAAGCCAAGCGCACGCTGCTCTGCGGTATAATGTCCGCGAATACCGGTCAGGCAAAGCAGATCGGTCAGGCCGTGCTTCTGAATCAGATGCGCAGTAATCGCCGCAAAGCCGCTGCGGTCATCCATCATCAGATACGGGAACGGGCTCGTATCGTCATCGAGCACCAGAACGGGGATCTTCTGCTCCTGAAGCAGCGCATCCAGCGCGAGCTTTTCCTCTTCGCAATGGATCGAATCGCGCAGATACAGGATTCCGTCAAACGAAGGCAGATGCATATAATTGAAGAGATTGTATTCTGCCCGCTGATAGGGTGTCATTTCGCTGTTGTTTGTAATACACGAAAATACGGCAATATCCATATCCAGCGAAAACGCCTGCGATGTGATGCCCTTGATCAGACGCCGCTGCATGAGCTGCTCGGTCTCACAGACAATGACACCGATCAGAAGTCTCTTTGCCATAGGATCCTCCCCTCTCCGGTTTAGTAGATTACAATTCAACAATAGTATAGCACAAAAAGTCAGTTGTGTCAAGGGTATCGCAAAAATATGCACAAAAAACTGTGCCGGATTGTGCAGTAAATGAAGTTGCAAAAAAACAGTCCGACCGGTATTGCACATACCGACCGGACTGCTGCCGTATCATATTTCAGATTCAGTTCATTGCTGCCTTGATCGCTGCAAGGAGCTCATCATAGGTCTCATATGCGGGGAACTGCGGATAGTCCTTCTTGATCTGCTCGGTCGAGCGGAAGAGGAAGCCTGCTTTACTCGCCTCGATCATGCCGAGGTCATTGAAACTGTCGCCGCTTGCGATCGTATCGAAGCCGATCGACTGGAGCGCCTTGACGGTTGTCAGCTTGGATTTTTCGCAGCGCATCTTGTAGCCGGTAATGGTGCCGTCCTCTGCGACTTCAAGCGAATTGCAGAAAATAGTCGGCCAGCCGAGCTTCTGCATCAGCGGCGTTGCAAACTGCGAGAACGTATCGCTGATAATGATGACCTGGCAGATGGAACGCAGCTCATCCAGGAATGCCTTTGCGCCTTCCATCGGCTCAATCTTCGCAATGGTCTCCTGAATTTCTTTCAGCCCGAGGCCGTGCTCCTTCAGGATCGCGAGGCGATACTTCATCAGTTTATCATAATCCGGCTCGTCGCGCGTGGTCTTCCGGAGCTCCGGGATTCCGCTCGCTTCTGCGAATGCAATCCAGATTTCCGGCACAAGGACGCCTTCCAGATCCAAACAGGTAATATACATAGTGCATTCTCCTTTAAGTTAAACATTCACGCTGCGCCCTGCACAGCTGCACTTATATTATAGCATATTATGAAAGAAAACGCAATGGGCACGGGCGAAAAAAAGTACACAAAGGAGCTGCCGGGGAGATAAAACGGAGCCGGGCACTGCCCGGTTATAGCATATTATGAAAGAAAACGCAATGGGTGGGGGCGAAAAAAGTACACAAAGGAAGTGCCGGGGAGATAAAATGCAAGACAGAAAAAAGGAAATGAGAAATCAGAAATTGCGGTATCGCTTCGCGATGATCTGAAACCATATGCA
>CAMNFV010000267.1 GCA_946537515.1 uncultured Ruminococcus sp.
TATTTCTTGAGAACGTCATAGGTCGCTTCCGGCGTTTCATTGGTAATGCGCGTATTGCCGCGGATTTCCTTGAGTGCATTCAGCACCTTTGTCTCATTGACCGAGAATTGCTGAAACAGTTTTTTCAGCGTAGAATCGTTGCTTTTGAGCATCGCAAGGAACACATGCTCGACCGAGACATATTCATCCTGCATCTGCTTTGCGAGCTGCTCCGCCTGATTATAGAGCTGCTCGGTATCATTGGAGATATAGACCATACCGGCCTGTCTGCCGCTTCCGGTGACATGCGGCAGCGCAGCAACTTCCTTTTCAGCGGCCTTTGCAAAGCCCTCTGCGCTGATGCCGATCCGCTGCACGAGCTGCGGAATCAGGCCGTCTGACTGCTGAAGCAGCGCCGTGAGAATATGCACCGGCTCGACGGCGTTATTCTGATAGCCTGTGCAGAGCGACTGCGCATTCTGCATGGCTTCCAGTGTTTTCTGTGTCATTTTATTCGCATTCATAGATAACCCTCCCTTTAATCCAGTTCCGGCAGAAAGATATTTGCCAGATGTGCAGCATCGAACAATGCTGCGAGCCGCCGGACGCCCTCACGAATCAGGCCGCGGCTGTAATGATGCGCCTCCAGGAAATCATCCTCCTGCTGCGCAAGATACTGATAAAATGAATAGCCCTTCAGCAGATTGTCCGCGGTTTTCGTCTGCATCCCCTCATAGAGCAGCAGTTCGGCCTCACGGATATGACCGTCATCCACCATGCGGTAGAGCGAATCATCGCCGCCGCTGCTTTTCTGATCCTCGCTGAGCTGGTCAATCGAACCGGGCTCCGCATCAAACAGCATCTTCATCATAAATGCAATATATTCCTTAATCTGCCGAAGCAAATAATCCTGTTCAATCATGGCCGTCCCCTTTCTATGTTCCGAAAAATTGTTTCACGGCAACCTTTGCCGCATCGTGATCCGGCAGCGCCGCAAAATATGATTTCAGCGCCGCATCAACGCGCTTAATGTACTGCCCGATCGCAGCACCGATTTCCTGCGCTGTTGCTTCTTTGCCGGCCTGAATGCGGAATCGTCTGTCCCAGCAGCCGTCCGCGACCTTATAATCCTCGCGGTTACAAAGTCCGTGTGCGCATTCAGCCTGCGACCAAAGTTCAAAGAACGATTCCGCTTCATCAATCAGCGACTGATTCTGCGTCCGGAATGATGCGTGCATGACGCCGATCGCGTGCTCCGGCTGACGGTAAAGCTCCACACGATAGCGGATCGTCGGCTTGTAGCGATAGCGCAGCGGACTGCGGATCGTCAGCATACCGTCCGTTGCCTGCTCCTGTAACTGGAAGAGCCCCGTCATCTGCTCGGAGAGCGTATGCAGGATCTCTGCCATGCGGCGTTCCGGCGTCACATATCCGACGGCTTCCGCGAGCAGCTGATTGATGAGATTGGAGCGGCTGGTCCCCCGCGCATAGGCCATACGGTCAACCGCTTCGACCACATCCTCGGACAGAACCAGACTGTAAACTGCTTTCTTCATGGGCTGTACACCTCTTTTCGTTGTCCTTTAATAACATTATACTCGCATTATAGAATTTGTCAAGAGGATTATATAAGTTTTCACACAAGTTTCACAGAAGGATTGACGTCAGCATGATTTTGTGATATACTATATAATATCAAAAAATACAATTCCTGCTTTCAGGATACAAAAGAGGTTTTACGTATGAAGACAGAAAAATTATACGATAAAGATGCGTATATGCGTAATTTTACAGCGACAGTTCTCTCCTGTGAGCCTGTCGCGGATCCGAAAAAGCGCACCGATGATGCGGCTTATGCTGTCATTCTCGACCGGACGGCATTCTTCCCGGAGGGCGGCGGTCAGACCGCTGATACCGGTAATCTCGGCAATGCCGTCGTCTGTGATGTGCAGGAAGTTGACGGCGAGATCGTCCACTATGTCGATGTCCCGCTGCCGGTCGGAGAAGAAATGGCCGCAGAGCTGGACTGGGAAGCCCGCTTCCGCAAAATGCAGAACCATACCGGCGAGCATCTGATCTCGGGAATCGTTCACAGCCAGTTCGGCTATGACAATGTCGGCTTTCATCTCGGCACGGACGGCGTAACGGTCGATTTCAGCGGCGTGCTGACCGCTTCGGAACTGGAATTTGTCGAGTATATCGCTAACCGCGTGGTCGGACTCAATGTTCCGGTCACCGTCAGCTATCCGACGCCGGAGGAATGCGCCGCCATGGAATACCGCTCCAAGCTTGATCTGACGGAAAACGTCCGGATCGTGACCATTGAGGGATGGGATGTCTGCGCGTGCTGTGCGCCGCATGTGACGCATACGGGTGCAGTCGGCGGCATCAAGATTCTCTCCTGCGAAAACTGGAAGGGCGGCGTCCGCATCCGGATGCTCTGCGGACTCGATGCGCGTGACGACTATCAGAAGCGCCTGACGCAGACCGTCCGCATCTCGAATCTGCTCTCCTGCAAGCAGCTGGAAGCCGCCGATGCGGTGGAACGCCTGATGAAGCAGTCGCAGGCAGAGCGTGAGGAGTCGGCAAAGCTTCGCCGTGCGCTGCTGGACAGCAAAATTGCCGCCCTGCATGAAACGGACGGCAATCTGGTGATTTTTGACGATCTGCTGGATAATAACAATCTGCGCAATCTGGTCAATGCCGGTGTTGCGCTCTGCGGCGGTGTCTGTGCGGCATTCCAGGGGAATGATACCGACGGCTATCGCTATATCATCGGCAGCAAGGCGGTCAAGCTGCGCGCATGGGCAAAGGAATTCAACGGCGCACTCAACGGCAGAGGCGGCGGCTCCGAGGAGATGATTCAGGGTACTGTCACCGCAAAGGCCGAAGATATCCGTGCATTCCTCTCTCAAGGCAACGCCTGGCTGAACTGACCGGGCAGCGCCCGGATGCATTGATCTAAAGTTCGCCGGGATGCAAATATCAGCACAGTTTCATGGCTCTTGCTCAATTTCAATAAAATAGCAGCGAACCGGGCAGCGCCCGGATGCATTGATCTAAAGTTCGCCGGGATGCAAATATCAGCACGGTTTCATGATTCTTGCTCATTTTATATTAAATAGCAACGAACCGGGCAGCGCCCGGACGGATTGATCTAAAGTTCGCCGGGTTGCAAATATCAGCACAGTTTCATGGTTCTTGCTCATTTTATATTAAATAGCAACGAACCGGGCAGCGCCCGGACGGATTGATCTAATGAACCACTTAATAAAGTGCCTTTGGCGGGATATGTTGAACTGAACAACATGCCGCTCACCATGCATAATAAAGGCGAA
>CAMNFV010000268.1 GCA_946537515.1 uncultured Ruminococcus sp.
ACCCAGCCTGCGTGATTGCTTTGCGTATTGCCGACCCAGCTGTAAATTTCCGGCGTATAGCCGTAGCCGTTTCTGACTTCTGTGACAACAAATGTGACGCCTGGAGATGCTGCTGCAATCAGCGTGGAATTCTGCGATGCCTGTGCACGGACATTGACGCCGACCGTGGTAATGACCTTGTATCTGCCGGGCTGGAGGTTTGTGGACGGTTCATACGGAGTGGAAGAGACCCAGGAAGGACGGATATAGCAGGTTACTGTGGAAGCCGGATGATCGTGGACCGTTACATACATCATGCCGCTGTAGTTGGTTTCAGCAACGGTGATTGTTCCGCCGCTGACACCGGTCACGAGGCCGACATGACCGTAGCTCCCTGCGCTGCCCTTATTCTTATCCCAGACGACGATATCGCCGGGCTGCGGGTTGGATGTGATGCGGGCAAAACCGTCCGGCAGTGCAAAATGGGCATACTCAAATGCGTTTGCAATGAAGTTCGGTGTTTTGCCGTTTGTCAGGTAGCTGATATATGCTTTGGTGAGGTCCACACACTGACAGCCCGCATAGTTGTCAACGTCTACGCCCCATTTCTCAGCAATACGTGCATTGATCCACGCGATTGCCTCGGCCTGTGTCCGGCAGACCTGACCGTTCGATGCGGTTGGCTGTACGGTTTGTACCTGCTGCTGTGCCGCACCGGTATTCTTCGGCGCAGGCAGTGATACATTCGCACTTCCCGAGAAGGACATATCTACGATAATGCCATTCTGAAAGGTGCTGAACGAATAATCCTGATCCTTGCGCCATACGGAATGTGCACAATACTTCGGATTTCCTCCGCCGACAGAACAAATTGTTGTATGGTAGGGTGTTCCGCTGTTGTCTGTCAGGAACACAATGTCGCCCTTGTGAATCCTGTTCAGATCATTTTCCGAACGGATATAGCTGATCGGGTAGCCCAGCGATTGCAGATATTTCTCTAAGCCTCCGGCATTCACCCAGTTAAACTGACCGTTGTCATGCTTCAGCTTATGATCATCTGCATAAACAGGATTCCAGTCTGATGATGTTACAAAACCGCCTGCGTTGATGCACTGTGAACCAAAATTGGCACAATCACCGCCGTTATCGTCATAATTCTTGTAATCCGGATTAGAAGGTTTGCTGTTGTTATCAGTATACTTGTAGGCATAACTGATCGCAGCATTCGCATCGTAGTTCTTCTTGAAGTAGAAAAGCTGAGACAAGCTCTGATTGCCCTCGTAGACCTGAATATTGGTGCCGTCCTCAAAGCTGCCGCCGGAAATGTCCAGATAATAGCCGGTTTTCGATTTGATATAATAGGCAATCTCTTCACCGGCGTTCTCAAATTTCCAGAGCTGGGCATCTGTTCCGTTTGCAGTATAAAGCTGGACATTGCAGCCGGAATAGCCCTTTCCGCCTGCAACATCCAAAACCTTGTCTGTTGTAGAGGCAAGCAGCAGGTAGTAATAACCATTTCCGGCCGGAACTGCGCGGAACGCCTGGGCCGCAGAATTATTGCGCTCATAGAGCTGACAATTTGTGCCTTCCGAGGTATTGCCGCCCGCAATATCGACGACTTTTCTGCCGCAGGCCGGCGCGACCTGAAGCACGAACGGAACATCGGGAATTGTTGCGGCGGCTGCTTGAAGCATTCCGCCGGATGGTATTATCATCTGCGTAAGCAGGATGACAGATGCGCTGCCAAGGACAGCAATTTTCGTGAAATGCCGATCTGATTTTTTCATTGAAACCCCTCCTTATTTTTGGTCATCAGTTTGATTCGGACTGCTGTTCGGTTGATGATTCCGAAAGCAGTGCGCTGCTTTTCTGCCGGAACAGCAGCGTCCCGTCCTGATCGAAAACGCAGAAGTCTGCCGGGCAGCATGACTTTGCCGTTTCCAGATCGGTATAGGCACCGATCTGCGATTCCGGTGTATTTTCTGCATTGCGAATACGATAAAACCGGACTTCATTCTGCGATGCGGCCAGTTCCCAGGCGGCCTCAGCGGCGGCAGCTGTTTTTGCAGGCGGCGGCAGCTGCACACGGATCTCTACCGGTTCATCGGCGCCGTTTACAATGATGCGGATGCTGCCCGCTGCCAGCGCCAGCAGTATTATCATACGAAGCACATGTTTCATGCGGATCACCTCCCGTTGAGCTTGTATTCATCATACACGCTCCGGGGCAAAAACGCAATGGCTTTTCGGGTATTCCGGAAAGCTCCGGAAACTGCGCGAAACTTTCTGCGGATTTTCTGCGATTTGAACCGGTTCCCGATCGTTTCGGGGAATTTGGCGGCTTTCTTACGGGAATATTTCTCTGTACGCCGGGAATTTTCCGAATCCTGTAAAAATCATTGCAATCGGCTTTCTCCTGTGTTATAATAGAAACACAAACTCACACATGGGGAGGGTATTGTATGAGTACAAAAATCCGGCTGACAAAGACGCTGTCATATGATCTGACATTTGAAACGCTGCTGCTCTGCATTGAAAAGCAAAGTATGCAGGATGCCAGGGATGCATCCATGCCGAAGCAGGCGCTGGAATCAAGCTTCCGGAATCTGTTCCGCGGTGCATTCTATAACGGCAGGGCTGAGAATGTATATATGAAAAAATGCTTTGCGGATTCGCGGTTCGATTTCTTAACATCGCCGCTGTCGGAGAAAAAAACCGGACTCTATTACACAGAGCCGGAAACATGTAAATGTCTGCTGGCCCGCATGGCATTCGATCCGGCACAGGTCTACGAATTCTTTTATCATGTGGAACGTGTATTCCGGCAGTATGAAGAGGTCAATCGCGAGGGCATTCAGGCGCTGCTGCGGTATTTCGATGCAGAATACATGGAGAAAAAGTGCCGCGAAATGAAATCGGAATATGCTAAGATCTATGACAAACCGGAAGATGCGAAAGAAGATCCCTGCACGGAATATACGGAGCTTTCCGGGTATTGGGCGTATTATTTGCGTGCGGCGCAGCAGTATCATATTTATCTTGCGGTCAGCCTGCTGATTCTGTTTTCGGTCTTCAATGCAGGGGTGATTCATCTGCTCCCTGCAATCCGGAAGTATTTTCTGGTCAGCGGACAGCCTGTCCGGAATCAGAGGGATATTACCAGCGGTTTCTATGTCATCCGTTCGGCGCTTTCCGATACGCTGTATCTGGCACATATGGACACGACAGAGATCCTCAGCGAAGACGATCATACCAATGCAACGCGAACCATGCTCTTCACAACACATCGCTATCAGATGAATCAGGATAATGCAATCTTTTCATTTGAAGAGG
>CAMNFV010000269.1 GCA_946537515.1 uncultured Ruminococcus sp.
ATATCCAGCAGCATCGCGCTTCTGCGGATGATATCGCAGAGCTGCTCCGGCGTATAGAGTTCCAGACGCTGGACAATGCCGAAGCGGTCACGCAGCGGTGCGGAAAGCTGACCCGCCCGCGTTGTCGCGCCGACCAGCGTAAAGGGCTGCAAATCTACCCGGATCGACCGCGCTGACGGCCCTTTTCCGATCATTATATCAAGCGCTCTGTCCTCAAGCGCCGGATAGAGGATCTCCTCAACGGCACGCGAGAGGCGGTGGATCTCATCGACAAAGAGCACATCGCCCCTGCCGAGATTCGTCAGCAGGGCGGCGAGATCACCGGGCTTTTCGATCGCCGGACCGGATGTGATCCGCAGATTGACGCCCAGTTCATGCGCAATAATGCCGGAAAGCGTTGTCTTTCCGAGTCCGGGCGGACCGTAGAGCAGCACATGGTCAAGCGGCTCACTGCGGCGTCTTGCAGCCTCGATATATACGGCGAGATTCTGCTTGACCTGATCCTGCCCGATATAGTCATTGAGTGTTTTCGGACGGAGCGAGACTTCCAGGTCGCCGTCCTGCGAAATGACCTCAGGACTTGCCAGGCGCTCGTTCTCCTCCTCAAACACGGGGTTTCCGGTTTGTATCATAGATATTCGGTTCTCCGATCATAGGTATCAGTCGAAATGCCAGAGATCAGATGCATACTTCTCCGGCAGGAGTTCCCATTTGGTTTCGCTTGTCTGCACATACCAGCGGGTTTCCTTTGCATCCCATTCCAGCCAGCCGTAATCGCCGTATTCGGACGAAACGCCCTCAAACCAATACTGCCAGATCGGCGGATCCATATCGGTATTGAGGAAGAAATAGCAGTCTGTCTGCTTGTCGTAGTAGCTGTCATACTGCGTATTCCACGGCACATCTCTGCCGAGTGCTGCAACATAGATCGGCTGATGCGACGAATCCGTAACTGCGATCTGATTGTTATATCCGTTATTCTGCGTTCCGGCATCATTCCGCTTCACCCAGATTACAACGAACGCGATTATGCAGATCAGAATGATAACCACAATCACGCTGACGCAGCTTCCGAGCAGCGAATTTCCGCCGGAATAATGACGTCTGCCGTATCCGCCGGAATATCCGGAATATCCATAACCCGAGTGGTTGTGATAATGATGCGGCGGGCTGTGGTGATATCCCCCCGAATGGGAATGATGCGAATAGGACGAATGGGATGAATGTGAGGAATGCGAAGAGTGTGAAGAATGCGACGAATGGGAAGACGAAGGTCTCGAAGAATGGGAACTGCTTGGCTTATGACTGGGCGGCATGGCGTAACTCCTTTCAGGTCAAACGTCAGATGTCGGATTTGGGTTATTTCTTGTCTGCTGCATCCTTTTTCACAGATGCTGTCACGGCAGCAACCGCGGCAGATGCGGCGGCAGCAGCGGATTTTGCAGCTGCGGATGCCGAACTGACAGCAGCGGCTGCGGCTGCAACGGCCTTTGCAGCAGGCTTGATCTCCGTCTGCTTTGCCTGTGCTTCAGGCGCATTGTGCGTTGTGGTCGGTTTGGATTTCGGCGGCATGATGTCTGCTCCTTTCAGTCTCAGCGCTCAAAGAAGCGCTTCTTGCGGATATAGAAGGGATCAATTCCCTTGACGGCCTTTTTCGCGGCGGGCTCTTCCAGACTGATGAACACCAGCGAATCGCCCGACTTTTCATAGGTCTGCATATACTTGGAGAGCGGGAAAAACAGCTTGCGCGTGTTGCCGCTCATGTCGAATACAAACAGCGTCTGCGGCCGTTCGCAGCCGCGGATCATCTCGACCACATAGCAGGCATCGACATTCGCCTGCTTGGCAAGATAGCGCGTCAGCGGCCGGATCAGATGATCGAGATCCTTCTGATTGCGGCGGTATTCGATCGTTTCCTCTTCCTTCATGGAGATTGCCGGAATATTGAGATTCCGCGCAACCATGAGGATGCTCTTGATCTCCTGGGAAGAGAATTCCTTACCGTAGGAATTCGGGTTCAAAACCGCATTCGCTGACTGGATCAGATCAAACAGACGCAGGCAGTTCATGCGGTAGCAGTTGACATAGCGCTTCGCAAACTGCTGCAAAGAACGGTAGCTCGTAAAAAACGGAATAAAAATATCGCCGTCGGGGTTCTGTGTCGTCACCAGCTCCATGGAAATGCCGCCGTTGATTTCATCCTGCTTGACGGGCTTCTTGCAGATGACATACACGTCGCTCTTGATGAGCATTTGCAGGAACAGCGAGCGCTTTTCCGGTTTCGTAATCGCCTCTTTCAGTAATTCGTCAAGATTCATAGCCAGATCCTCCCTTTTTTCAGTCGATACTGAAGATTATTCCGGATATATGCAGCCCTGTGATCCGCTGCCTTTGATGCTGACCGGGAACACCGGTTTTCTCCCGATGAGCCGAAAATCTGCCGAAATCGGCGGTGCGGCCTTATTCTGTCCCGCCGGATTCTGCATCCCGGCTCAGAATAGCCTGTGCCGCCTGTGAAACGAGATCCAGCTGCCAGGCATCGCCGTAGCGCAGCAGCGCGATCTCATCTGTCGAATCTGTGCCGTCTGTTGTGACTGTCACCGCGTATACGCAGCGGTCATCCGCCGGCTGCATCAGCGTCAGAAGATAGTCAATGCAGCGCTGTGTATCTGCATCCTCCGGTTCTTCAGAATCCTCTGAAAGCGCTTCGCGGAACTGTCCTGTCATCTCGTTGAAATCTGCAAGATCCTCCGCAGAGCGCGTAACCTCGCCGATCGTATAGGATTCAAATCCGTCGCAGAGCTTTGCGCGGAGATCCTCCTGAAACTGTGTTTCATCAAAGGCATCGCCGTCAAGCGCCTGCTGAAGGCCGCGGTAATCCGCAACCGACAGAATTGCATCTGTATCGCTGTTTTTGCAGCCCTCTAAGAACTGCGTCAGCGCGGACTTTGCATCCGATTCCGATGCGGACTGTTCCGCTTCGGAGCGTGCGGTCTGTGTTGTTTCGGCAGTCTCCGAAGATTCTGCCGCAGAAGAGCTGCTGCTTGCAGTCTCTGCTGTTTCCTGTGTGTTTGCGCCGCAGCCTGTGAGGCATCCGATGCAGAGCATCAGCGCCGCCATGCCGCAGCAGATTTTCTTGGTGTGATTCATCCTGTTTCCTCCTGATAATTGAAATAGAATGTCTCACCCCGGATCAATTCTCTCTGTTATGCTGTTTTTATCTGATCAGTATTTTCCGGAAGCTTCCTGCAAAGCTTCTGCGACGGTCATGCCGTCCGGAATGCTGCTGAGTA
>CAMNFV010000270.1 GCA_946537515.1 uncultured Ruminococcus sp.
TGCATAGGGCCGATCCGGGAAGATTTGCAGGATGACTTGATGATCCTGACCGTCAACAGCCATGAGCAGCAGTCTGTCATCGGCTGCAACGCCGCCGGTGATCGCCGCGACCTCCTTTTTGTCGGGGTTGTTGTCCTGATTCCGGAAGATTTCCGTCCACTGCTCCGGCTCGCTGAGATCTGCTGCCCAGACCGTGTCGTCGTTCAGGAGCGCATAGACGGTACTGCCGCCGAAGTACAGCGCTCTGAGGGTTCCCTCCGGCGCGGAAAGCACGGTCTTTTCCGCATTCTTTGCATATTCTGCATCGGTGGTGTCATATTCCCTGCCGGTATTCGGATCCAGATACACGACAGCATCATCCGAGATCACATGCTTGCAGAATTCGCCGTTGCTGTTGAGATAATAGAGCGTGCCGTCCTTGACCGTCCAGCTATTCGCGTGAATCTGATCGGTATACGGGCTGACAACGCGGTTGACCTTCCAGTCGGCATCTTCGTGGCAAGGCACGAATACAATGCGTCCTTTGGTCGCCTCATAGCAGTAGAATCCCTTTTTCTCCGGTGCAGGGATCAGGTCTGCGAGGCGGTTGACGTCCTGCCCGACCACAAGATGCTCCGGCAGGCAGTAGTAGCCGCAGTCATCGGAGCTGCCGGTTTCTTCAAAGTTTGCGTGCCTGAAATAGTAGGCGAAATTGCAGGCTTCATTGGTGTCCGTTGTGCGGGCAGTGCCGGCGATCACGTACACATCGTCATAGATATGCCGGAGGGCGAGGACCACGATATCGCTGACATTTTCCTCAAGGTAGCCGCTGTGATCGTCATTGTACATCCAGACGCCCGGCACCTCATAGAACAGTGTTTCATTGCCCGCAGCGTCGAGCGACCGGATGATGCCGTTCTCTTGTGTATAGAGCTGCTCGCTGTCGGTAATGACAGGGTGTCCGTTCCATACCGCAGGCAATCTGCTGATGCCGCCGTATTCGGCATTGCCGTCTGCGTTGATTTTCATGCCGCCGTAGTAGAAGTAACGGTCATCGCGCAGCAGTCCGCCGTACTTCCAGAGCGGCTTCACGATGCGGAGCCTGCCCTCGCCGCCGTAAATATTGCTTTCTGCGGTCGGAGGCGCGGTGTCCTCCGGGAGCTGCTGCTCCGCATTCTGCGGCTCGTCGGTCTGTTCCTGCGTATCCGTGACCGTGATATAGCGCATTTCGCGGGTCTTGCGGTCAAGCAGACCGAACTGCGCATCCGTGCCGAACTGCACGAACAGATAATTCTCATCCACTGCGAGCATCTGCATGCCGTCAGCGTCAAACGCCGCACGGAATTCATCAGGCATGTTATCATCATCAACTGCCCGCCAGAGCAGCTCCTGCGTGTTCCATTCAAGATCGGTGCGTTCAATCTGCGTTTGTTCCGGATCGAACACGAAAAGGGTTCCGTCATATGCCAGACAGCCGTCCGCCGGCACATGCTCCAGCACCGCTTCGGTATTGACGCTGCCGGTTTGCCGGATCGTCAGCTCAGACGTGCTGACCTTCCGCAGTTCATCCGAATCCTTCGGGCGGTAATACAGCGTCTTGTTGTCGGGCGTGAGATACATGCTTCCCGGTGTGATCGGTTTTTCTGCGGGGCTGTAAATGGATGCCATCGAATTATCTTCCTCAATGAGATGATACACCCATGTCTCACCGTCGGAATCATCCGTCGGCAGGACATAGAATCCGCCGTTTCCGTCGCGGAGCAAAGTCTCCCACCGCATCACATTGGTTTCATCGAGAATCTCAATCTTTCCGGTGTCTGCCCGGTAGAAGACGGCAGCGCGGCCGTAGCTTGCCTCGACCTGACCGTCCTGAAGCTTCTGCGGAATCATAACGATCACATAGTTGTCACCGCTGAGATGATAGATCGCAGTGATCAGATTTCTGTCGGTCGGATAATAATTAGGAAATGTGTATTGAGATGCATCAAAGAACGGTGTCTGTGTTCCGTCCGTATCCAGCAGACTGAGCGTTCCGCCGTCCCTCCGGTAGAACCGGTCGCCGTCCCAGAGAATGTCGGACAGATAATCTGCCTGCCATGTGACATTCTCCTGAAGTGCGCCGCTGCGCGGAACGGTCAGGCCGCCGAAATAGAAATTCTCATCGTCATACATGGCCAATCCGCCCGGCTCGGCTGACTGCATCGCGTGAACCGCACCGGTGCCGCCGAGGAAGTTTTCGGGGCGCTGCTCCGCGATCTGGGACGCAGGGGTGCTGCTGCTCATTGCGCTTTTATCCTTCTGCTGCTTGGCGATGAATACACCGCCGCCGACAAATACGGCAAGCGCTGCCGCCGCAACCATGCCGGTCGTGAAGCGCTGTAAAATGCTGCCTTTCATGGTGTTATCCTTTCTCCGTTTCTGCATGACAGGGCGCTGCACCGCAAAAATCCCGTCCTCCGCCGCAGCTCTTGCCTGTGTCCTTGCAGTTGCATGTCCGGGGCGTGTGCGGGTGTTCTTCGGCCTGGCCTCCGCAATATAGTCCGGCGAGATCTCATCCATGATCTGAAATAAAGTCTCCGGCTTCATAAGTACCCCTCCTCCTTTAAGAAAGCTTCGAGCTTTTTTCGGGTGCGCATCAGTGTGACAGTGACCTTGGATTTTGTCAGCTCCAGATTCTCCGCGATCTCATCCACAGGGCACAGATACCAGTACCGCTGTACAAAGATCCTGCGGTGATCGGGCTTCAGCGTGCCGAGAAAACGGTTCAGCGCATCGCCCAGTGCCCGCCGGTCGAGCTCCTGCTCCACGGTGTCAGGATCGGTGCAGTCCCGCAGCTCATCGAGAACAGCGGGGAGCTCTGTGCCGCCGCGCCGCTGTGCCTGATTGGATTTCAGGCGGTTTTTTGCGAGATTTCGCGTGATCGCGGCGGTATAAGCGTAGAGATTCTCCGGCCTTGCCGGCGGGATGCTCTCCCAGAGCCGCACCAGCGTATCATTGACGCATTCCTCTGCGTCCTGCGCATTGCCGAGAATATTGTATGCGACCGTGTAGCAGTAGCCGCCGAATTTGCGGTCACTTTCTTCTGCGGCACGTTCATCCCGCGCAAAATACATCGCGATCAGATCATTGTCCTGCATCTGCACTCCTCCTTTCTGTCAGCTTTATGAAGCGCTTCACTAAGAAAGACAACATTTTATCACGGCTGATTACATTTCACAAAAAAATTTTTGGGTATGTAACTTTTGGGGTGATTGACAAATTTTGGCTAACACAAATATCTTTTGCTGAGCCCATATCAAA
>CAMNFV010000271.1 GCA_946537515.1 uncultured Ruminococcus sp.
ATTTCTCATTTCTAATTTCTCATTTCTAATTCTCTTCTCCCCATTGAAATTTACTGCATAATGTGATATAATGGCAGCAGAAAGGATTACGAAGGGAGCAGAGCGGTATGGATGAAATGACAATGCGGATATCGGAACTGGAAGCCGAAGCAGAGGAAACCGGCAAACTGATCGGCAAACTGACTGCCATACAGGAGCGCGACCACGCCATGCTGCAAAAGGCGGTCTCTGCGATTGAGGCGCTGCATGAGGCACATCAGAAGCTGCTTGCGGATCAGGAAGAGCTGCGCAGTCAGCTGCATAATATCCAGCGGCATCTGGATTCGCTGACGGATCGTGCGGATTCGATCGACCAGACTGCTGATATTCTGGAGGATCGGATTGCGGCGCTGGATGAGACAACGAAGATCCTCTCCAGCGACATGGACAATCTCTATGAGGATATGAATGTGCTTTCGGCGGAGACCAGAAACCGCGGCATCAAGCTGAAGGAGGATTTGCAGCGGTTCCTCTGGGATTCGACCGAATCCAAATACGACGAAGAATCCGACACCATGTGGTAGCGAGCAGCGACCGCGGGTATTGATCTAAAGCTTTCCGCGGGCGTGTATCAAGCCGAAGTATTATCCTGACAGATAAAGCCTCAAAGCCCGGATTTTCTCTTGGGAATCCGCCGCAGATACCCGATGAAGAAGTGCCGCTTATCAGGCATATACAGCGATTCAGGCTTTGCGCGCAGATCATGCATCATAAAAACAGCCGTGAACCAGGCGACTTTTCGCTGATTCACGGCTGTTTTTCTGTGTATTGCGGTTTACTCCTCGCCTGCTGCGGCAAGCTGCTCAATCAGCTGCTTTGCGGCACGCGGAGAACGTCCGCCGCATCGCTGCGCAAAGGATTCCGCGGCCTGATCCAGCGCAGCGGTCTCCATCTGCACGTCATACTGTTCAGCGAGTACGTGTACAAAATCGAGATAGGCTTCCCTGTCCGGACGGCGGAAGCTGATGCGGATACCGAATCTTGCGGCGAGTGCCTGCTGCTCCGGCATCACATCCGGAACCGGCGCTGCGGAATCCGCCTCTGCAAAATCCGCAGGCTCCAGATAGCGGCTGCTGCTCGCGGCATAGATCACGGTATTGGCCGGACGCTCCGCAACAGAGCCTTCCAGTACAGCGCGCAGGATGCCGAAGCTGTCATCGCCGGGCGCGAATGAAAGATCATCGACAAAAAGCACGAATTTCAGCGGATTATCGTGAATCTGCTCCATGATTTCCGGCAGAAGCGGCAGATCAGCCTTGGTAATCTGAATCAGGCGCAGGCCTTCGGAGAAATAGGCATTGACGATCGCCTTGACGGTCGTGGATTTGCCCGTTCCGGCGTCGCCGTAGAGCAGGACATTCTGCGCATGTTTCCCGTGCAGCAATGCAGCCGTATTGTCAATCACCGCCTGCCGTTCCGCTTCATAGCCCGAGAGCGCGGAAAGCTGCACCCGATCCGGATATTTCACCGGCACGATCTTCTCATCGCGGATTACGAACATCGGATTCGCCGCATAAATGCCGTAGCCGTATTTTCCGATCTGCCGCAGACGCGCATGATACTCCGCGCCGAAATCGAGATCGGAATTTTTCCACTCCGGCAGGATGCCGTAGTAAGAGACTTCCTTCAGCAGTTCATGCGGCCGGATGCGCGCAAGGCGCTGCAAAATTGCAAGCTCATTCTGCACACAGGCCTGCAACATTTCTTCGATCTCATCGCCGCGCGCCGCAGCCCGGACATAAAAATTATCGTCCTCACAGATCAGCCGGAAGATATATTCCGTCAGATTCGTGCTGCGGGCATAGAGCCGCGTGATGAATTCCGTATATTGCCGCAGCTGGATCATCGGATCCATGGTCTCCGTATCGAGCAGCGCACGCAGCGGCAGAATGACCTCATTGGTCAGCAGTCTGCGGAATACGACCAGCGAATTCAGCGCAAGGTCGATCTCCTGTAATTTCTTGTTTCTTCCCATTTTACGTTCCTTTTTTCATGTTTGCCTTTCGGCGCGGTCAGTCCGCTACAGCGATCTCTTTTCTGGTCCGCAGGCAGTTTTCGCCGCGCTCCAGCGCCACGATGCCGGTGCGGCACATCTCCATGATGCCGTAGGCTTTCATCAGGTCAATGAAAGCGTCGATTTTCGATGTCTCACCCGTCAGCTCACAGACCAGCGCCTCTTTGGAATAATCCACGATCTTTGAGCGGAAGATCTCAACCGCCGCCATGATATCCTGCCGTGTTTCGGCATCATTGCGCACCTTGAGCAGCAGCAGCTCGCGGATAACGGTCTCATGCTGATCGAGCACCTCGACCTCTTTGACATCGTGCAGCTTTTCGAGCTGTGTCACGATGCGTTCCTTGATATCCTCATCGCCGCGGAATGCAACGGTAATACGCGAAAGTCCTGCCGCCTCGGTCTCCCCGACGGTCAGACTGTCGATATTGAAGCCGCGCCGCGTGAACATCCCCGATACGCGGGACAATACACCCGAAATATTCGCAACAAGGACGCCGATGACATATTGCTGTTCCATATGCAACCCCCCGTTTGATCGACCGGTCACCCGATCTCCGTAATGATATCGTCGATCGAACCGCCCGGCGGCAGCATCGGCAGCACGAATTCATCGCTGCACATCTGCGCGTCAATGACGAACGGTCCGGATTGTGAAAACGCTGTTTTCAGGGCATCGGCCAGCTCCTGCGGCGTCGAAGCCCTTGCACCCTGTGCGCCGAATCCTTCTGCAACTTTTACAAAATCTGTCCTGCGGTTCAGCGTGGTTGCGGAGTAACGGCGGTCAAAGAAGAGCGTCTGCCATTGCCGCACCATGCCGAGCACGCCGTTATTCATGATCACCACCGTGACATCGGCCTGCTCCGAGACAGCGGTCGCCAGCTCATTGAGATTCATCCCGAAGCTGCCGTCGCCGGTGAACAGCACCGCACGTTTTCCGGTCGCGATATATGCACCGATTGCCGCGCCGAGTCCGTAGCCCATCGCGCCGAGTCCGCCGCTTGTGAGAAAGGTGCGCGGTTCCCGGAAGCGATAGCGCTGCGCCGTCCACATCTGATGCTGCCCGACATCCGTAACAATGACCGCATCTGCCGGAGCCGCCGCGCTGACGGCATCGAGAATCTGATAATGCGTGAGCGTATCCGCGCCGCGG
>CAMNFV010000272.1 GCA_946537515.1 uncultured Ruminococcus sp.
TCAAACCGGCAGCCCGCCCCGCAGGCAGGCGCAGCCCTTTCCTGTATCGCAGTCAGGCGGTTGCCTGCGTGTCAAAGACGAGTCACGGTTTTCCGCAGCTATGGTTCAACCTTCGCCGTCAAACCGGCAGCCCGCCCCGCAGGCAGGCGCAGCCCTTTCCTGTATCGCAGTCAGGCGGTTGCCTGCGTGTCAAAGACGCGTCACGGTTTTCCGCAGCTATGGTTCAACCTTCGCCGTCAAACCGGCAGCCCGCCCCGCGGGCAGGCGCAGCCCTTTCCTGTATCGCAGTCAGGCGGTTGCCTGCGTGTCAAAGACGAGTCACGGTCTTCCGCAGCTACGGTTCAACCTTCGCTGTCAAACCGGCAGCCCGCCCCGCGGGCATTATTCTTCGCCGGTGAAGCAGTAGGTACAGAGCGAATCGGGATCAATGCCGACTGCTGTTTTCACATCGGCGAGCAGGTGATACTTCAGCGAAGTGAAGTTCAGTCTGCGCGCGATCTGCTCGACCATTGCATGATAGCGCTCGGTATTATCCGTGCAGTAATCCTTGAGGTAACGGTCGTCGCCGTCAAAATCGCGGACAACCTGCCGTGCGATCAGATCCATATCGGATTTGCCCGGAGAGAAGTTCAGATACTTACATCCGAACATCGAAGGCGGCGAAGCGGAACGGATATGAACCTCTTTCGCGCCGTTGTTATAGAGGAATTCCACCGTATTGCGCATCTGTGTGCCGCGCACGACGGAATCATCGAGGAATAGCAGCTTTTTGCCGCGGATCAGCTGCTCCACCGGGATCAGCTTCATATGCGCAGTCAGATCGCGGATCGACTGCTTTGCCGGGGTAAAGCTGCGCACCCAGGTCGGGGTGTACTTGATAAACGGACGCGCAAACTTGATGCCGCTTTCATTTGCATAACCGATTGCGTGGCCGTTGCCGGATTCCGGTACGCCCGCAACATAATCGACATCAATGCCCTTGTCGCGCCGTGCGAGCAGCGCGCCGCAGTTGTTGCGCATGACTTCGACATTCACGCCCTCATAACATGAAGTGGTATAGCCGTAATAGATCCACAGGAACGCGCAGATCTTCATTTTCTTATTCGGTTCCTTGAGTGTCTCACAGGAATCCGGCGTCAGAAAGACGATCTCGCCCGGGCCTAAATCGCGCTCATAGCGATAGCCGAGATTCATATAGGAGAAGGACTCGAAAGCCGCGCAGTAAGCGCCCTCCTTGTGGCCGAGAATCAGCGGGGTTCTGCCGAGATAATCACGCGCCGCATAGAGCCCTTCCTTCGTCATCAGCAGAAGCGTCATCGAGCCGTCGATCTGCTTCTGTGCATAGCGGATGCCTTCCGCAATCGTATCACATTGATTGATCAGCGAGGCAACAAGCTCGGTCGGATTCAGCTGGCCGCCGCTCTGCTCGTTGAAATGGCCGCCCTTGGAGATGATATCCTCCACAAGCGCCTCAGCATTGTTGATCCGGCCGACCGTTGTCAGCGCATAGCTGCCGAGGTGGGAACGCACCATGACCGGCTGCGGATCGGTATCGCTGATACATCCGATACCCATATTGCCGTGCATCGTATCCATATCGTCGCCGAACTTTGTCCGGAACGGTGCATTCTCGATGTTATGAATGGCGCGCTGGAAACCGGTTTCAGGCGCATAAACCGCCATACCGCCTCTGCGGGCGCCGAGATGTGTGTGGTAATCTATTCCGAAGAACAGGTCAGCTGTAATGTCCGATTTGGACACCGCGCCGAAAATACCGCCCATAAACTTCCTCCAAATTTCGCTGTCCGCACTGCGGACGGATTTTGAACGGGCTCATGCCCATACTGCACCGGAATCCTGTCATGTGCAGTCAGAATCTGTCAGCATCGGAGTGTGTTTATGCATTCTCCTTGAGGCGCTTCATGATCTCCTGATATGCCTCTTCAACGCCGCCCATATCTCTGCGGAAGCGGTCCTTATCGAGCTTTTCGTGGGTGGTAGAATCCCAGAAGCGGCAGGTATCCGGAGAAATCTCATCTGCAAGGACGATCTGATCGTGGAATCTGCCGAACTCGATCTTGAAGTCGATCAGGTCGATATTCATCTTCTTGAAGAAGCCGATCATGAACTCATTGACCTTGAAAGCATACTTTGCGATCGTATCAAGCTCTTCTCTGGTAGCAAGACCGAGTGCAAGTGCATAGTAATCATTGATGAACGGATCGTGCAGATCGTCGTTCTTGTAGCTGAACTCAAGGATCGGAGTCAGGAGCTTTCTGCCCTCTTCGACGCCCATTCTCTTGGAGAAGCTGCCGGCTGCAACATTGCGGACGATAACCTCCAGCGGAACGATCGAAACCTTCTTGACCAGCGTTTCGCGCTCGGAGAGCTCCTCGACAAAGTGGGTCGGGACGCCTTCCTTCTCGAGCATCTGGAACATGACATTGGTCATCTGATTGTTGATGACGCCCTTGCCCTTGATCGTGCCCTTCTTTGCGCCGTCGCCTGCGGTTGCGTCGTCCTTGTAATCGACGATCACGAGATCCGGATCGCTGGTCGCAAAGACCTTCTTCGCCTTGCCCTCATAGAGCTGCTCGCCTTTTGTTACATTTGCCATTGTATTTTCCTCCTAAAAAATTGGTTCACATATGTATTTGCGGATTATTCCGCATTGCCTGGCTTTTTGATTCTGCGCCGGAGCCTTTGCCAAAAACCTTCGGGCTTCTGCTCCGGTGTCCGGTTCAGGATATCTGCATGAATGTCCCGGAGTTCGCTGTCCGAAATATCCATATCCGTCAGCAATTCCGTCACCGGTCTTTTTCATGACAAACACCGCAGCTGTTTCTTTGCCGCAGCATTCACACAGCTTCAGTTCCGCCATGTCCTGCTGTCATCAGAAACGGGTCATGACAGGCTTGCCGTCCGCATCCAGCAGCGGTGTCAGCGGACAGTTGCTGCCCGGTTTTGTCAGATAGCTGACGCCTGTCTCTTGGTCTGTCACCGTATAGAGCATCATGCCGCCGAGCAGCTGCTGACCGGTCAGCACAAAGCGTCCTTTTTGATCGGACATTTCTTCTTCTGAATCCTGCGGATTAAAAAAATCCTTCAGTTCTTTTGTCAAGCTCATATTTATCCTCACAGCTCCGCGATCATTTCCTGCAAAGCGGCGTCCTTCTTCCGCACGCCGACGAT
>CAMNFV010000273.1 GCA_946537515.1 uncultured Ruminococcus sp.
GCAGTGGATCTTTCTGACCACTGCTTTTCAAATTGTGCTTTTATTCAGCGGCTCCCTAGGCAAATCGCTGGGCGATTTGCAGACAATCTAACAAATACAAACCTCCCTTTTTGTTACAGAAACCACCTAAAATGTTATTTGCCCAGAAATATAACATCCCGTATTTTGATCTCGGCACAGCAATGACCAATGACTTCAACAAGCGCGATTACAACACCGTGAAGAAATACTACATGGGCGGTGCAGTCGGCGGCTCAGACTTTACGCATCTCACTGAGACCGGTGCAAATATCACGGCAGGCATCATTTGCGGCGGTATCAAAACCATGAATATTCCGCTTGCAAAGAAAGTGAAATAACCAAAAACACTCTGCGCAAATCGGTCATGAGAATGCACAAATCGGTTATTGAATGATTGCGCAGAAAGCACTATAATATGATTAGTAAGCGCGGCAGCAGTTCCAGCAGCGCAATCTCCCCCTTTCTGCGCTGCCCGGGCTTTCTGCTGCGGATTGCTCAAATCTCAGGATGAGCTGAGCCGATCGCGGCAGGCGGTTGTGCACGCAATCTGCCTGCATGCTTTCGGCATCCTGACCGAAAACAATTTTCGCGCAGGATTGGATCAGTGTTTTCTTGAATTTGTTTTGCATTCTCATAATAGTCCCCTGTGACTGCGGTATCGCACATGATAACTGTGCGGTGCCGTCTTTTTTTATTGACAATCTATTTGTTTCGTGATATACTGATAACAGCAAATGCGAAGGGGGGGATCAGTTTGCAGAAACGGCTCGGTGTTATCATTCCGTCGGTTGTCGATCCGCTGGATTATGAATTTCTGAACGGTATTTCCGATGCTGCAAAGCGGCATGGCTATGATGTTCTGATCTATACCGGCATATATAATTCGCACTGCGATTTGCAGCAGGACAGCTATATCCGCGGCTTGGAAAATATCTATTCACTGCCCGCAGTGCAGCGGCTGGACGGCATTCTTTTTGCCGCAGAGCGATTCCGCAATCCTGCCGTGCGCGAAGCAATCCGGCGGCAGCTCATGCAGACCAATATTCCCTGCCTTGTTACATACGATGATCTTCTTCCGTTTGACAGCATACAGCCGCGTCAGCAGGAAAGTATATACCGCCTGACAAAGCATCTGATCGGGGAGCACGGATGCAGAACGATCTACTGCATATCCGGTCCCGAGGGCAATCAGGCATCCGAAGAACGGATCGCCGGATACCGTCAGGCGATGCTGGAGGCCGGCCTTCCCTTCCGGAAGGACTGGATTTTCTACGGTGACTTCTGGAAAACTGTTCCGGCGGAGGTCGGATGCAGGATCGCGGAAGGCAGTATCCCGATGCCGGAAGCTGTCGTCTGCGCAAGCGATACGATGGCAGCAGCGCTCTGTGAAGCCCTGATGCAGCGTGGGATCTCCGTTCCCGGTCAGGTCAAGGTCACAGGCTATGACGGCGGCTGGGATGCCTGGCTGAATCAGCCAAGCATTACAACGGTCGAGGGGCGCGAACGGCAGTTCGGTGAGGACGCGGTACTGACGCTGCATGAGATGATTACCGGAGAGCCGGCAGGTTTTTCTGCCGTAAAGCAAACGATCCGTTACGGCGGGAGCTGCGGCTGCGAGCCGGCAAAAATGCCGCAGGCGCCTGATTCTCCGGTCGATGCGTATTTTCGCGCAAGGGTGCGGAATCAGATGCATAAGCGGACATTTCTGGCATCGGATCTGTTTGCGCATACCGGCGGTGCCTCCACACTGAATGAGTGGATCACAAAGACGGACAGCGTCGGTCATGTTCTGCCGAACTGGGTCTGGCTCGATATCTGTCTCTGCCGTGACTGGTGCATGGATTTTGCATATCCCGAGCGATTCCGGCAGGTCGGCTTCCATGACAAAATGCTGCTTGCCCTCTCCAAGCGGCGCGGGCAGAATGCACCGGATCAGTATGAATTTGATACGCAGGATATTCTGCCCGCACTCTGCAAGCCGCATGAGCCGCTGCTGATTCTCATGACCTCGCTGCATTCGCACGGTCAGATCTTCGGCTATCTGGCGAGCGCCTATGCAAAGCCGGCGGATATAGAGCCGGATGCGTTCTACACAAACTGGTGCGATGCAGCCGCGCACGGTCTGTATCAGCTTCAGCAGGCGATGTATATGGAACACCGGCGCAGGCAGATCCCGGTTCTTTCCTCACATGATGCGGAGACCGGTCTCTATAACCGCCGCGGATTCGCGGAGCATCTGCATGATATTCTGTACCGGCCCTATGCGGAAACAGAAACGCCGCTGCTGATCCTGATCGGCATTTTGCCGGAGCCGCACAGTGCACCGGATTATGATCCTGCGCTGCTGCTCGGCAATGCGCTGCGTGACATCCTGCCGGAAAACGGCTTCCTTGCGCGGATGCGGCAGAATGTTTATGCCGTGACGATCCCGGCAGAAACGGGAAAGGATGACAGCGGGATCGCAAGCAGTCTGAGCGTATCGGCGGAGCACCGGATGCAGCATCTGCGCGGCAAGGCAGATATTCCGGTTCCGCGCCTGATCTCCTCGGAGCAGCGTCTGACGCAGGAGACACTCGCGAAGGCTGCGGCAGCGGTTGAAGAATGTGAACAGGCACTGCTGGAATGCATTTCTGCGGCATCTGCCTATGCGCCGGATTACAAAGAGATGCTGCCAAAACTGCGCAGCGAGATCATGGCAAATCCGCAGCGAGAATGGGATATTGAATTGATGGCAAAGGAGATCGGCATCAGCCGGAGCCATTTGCAAAGGCTCTATAAACAATTTTTCTCGGTCAGTTGTCTGGACGATGTCATCACGGCGCGCATAAACAAGGCAAAAAGCCTGCTCAAGCATACGGATCTGCGAATCCAGGAGATCGCCGTGCAGTGCGGCTATCAGAATGTATCGCATTTCATGCGGCAGTTCAAAGACAAATGCGGCGTTACAGCCATGCAGTACCGCAAACAAAACACTTAAACGACGGTCTTCCGCTCCGGGATGACCGCCGTTTTTTATGATACAAAACTGCATGAAAATGAGAAAATCGGTGATTGCTGAATTCTTCCGTTTCCGGTAAAATAAACGGGTATGTATCTTTTTAGGTGGTTGACAAATTCCGGTTAACACAAATATCT
>CAMNFV010000274.1 GCA_946537515.1 uncultured Ruminococcus sp.
TTCTGATCTTCGGTCGATACCCGTGCATAGCCGATATAAGTCTTCTGCATGTTGTTAATTATAGAACAGCCAATTTTATTAAATAAGATAACTGATTAGTGATAATACCATGTACCAATGATTGCGGCTGCGAAAAGCGCAATAAACAGAAATGCAGATACATAAAAAAGCAGTGCAGCAAAGAGCAGATCATACTTTTCTACACAGGAGTTTTGCGGATGCTCCGGTTCATACAGGACGCTGATCTCGGAATCCCTGGACAGACTGCGTCTCGTCCAATAGCTGACGCATACATGTCCGGCACCGTCAGAGTCGTGAAACAGGATACGGCAATGTCTTCCGCTTCTTGCTCCGGCTTTTTCTATCATCTGACCAGTCGCATGTTTGCCGTTTCGGTGCAGCTTTTTTATGCGGCGATAGGATTTCAGAAAACACAGCACATAATACAGAAGCATGACCAAAAACGGAAGTGTGAATGCAGGTATTATAAAAAACGTATTGCCATGCATACTGGCTGATGTTGCAAGGCTCATTCCGATCAAAGACAGAACAATATATAGAATCAGAAGGATCACTTTCATATCGCGCATTTCTCCGTTTCGGTATTCTACTAATAATTATAGTATAGCAGATTTTACCGAATAAAGCAATCGCTTATCTGAAAGAGAATATGGTTTCAGGCAGACAGGTGCGGGATACCGGACAGCCGGAAGATTTTTGAATCATACAGCCATTTCACACGGTTTTTGTACTGTAAAACATCTGTTCTTCATACCGCAACAGCGTGTTGCTTGACGGCGGGGGCAATCGGTGCTATAATGCAGATGAGGTGATGCTGATATGGAGACCAAAGATATCATTTTAGAGCTCCGAACAAAACACGGCCTTTCACAGGATGCGCTGGCAGAAAAGGTCTATGTCACACGTCAGGCCGTATCCCGCTGGGAAAACGGTGAGACGGTCCCGAATACCGAAACGCTCAAGCTGCTTTCATCGCTCTTCGATGTTTCGATCAATACTCTGCTCGGTTCGCCGCGCAAGCTGATCTGCCAATGCTGCGGAATGCCGCTCGAAGACGGTTCGATCAGCAGGGAGCCCGACGGTGCCTTCAATGAGGAATACTGCAAATGGTGCTATACCGACGGAAAATTTGCATATACTTCCGTTGAGGAGCTGACCGATTTTCTAGTCAGCCACATGGCAAACGACCAGTTCCCGCCCGATCAGGCAAGAGCCTATTTCAGCGGAATGCTCCCGACGCTGAACCATTGGAAAAAATGAATCAGAAAGCCCGGAAACAGTTCCCTGACTGTCTCCGGGCTTTTCTTTGTTAAGCGTCTGCCTGATCACGCTCTTTTTTCCATTCGAGATATTCCTCATAGCTGCACATTTTGTCGATGCAGCCGTCCTCGGTGATCTCGATGATGCGGTTTGCAGCAGTCTGCATGATCTCGTGGTCATGCGTTGCAAAAATCACGACGCCCTTGAATGCTGTCAGCGCATTGTTGACAGCCGTAATGGATTCCAGATCAAGATGGTTCGTCGGCTGATCGAGCAGCAGCACATTCGAGCCGAAGAGCATCATCCGGGAGAACATGCAGCGCACCTTCTCGCCGCCGGAGAGCACATCCACGCGCTTATAGATATCATCGCCGGAAAAGAGCATCTTTCCGAGAAATCCGCGCAGGAATGCATCGGTCTGTTCGCCGGTCGAATACTGCCGGATCCAGTCCACAATGCTCATATCGCAACCGTTGAAATATTCGCTGTTATCCTTCGGAAAATAGGAGCGCGAGGTCGAGATGCCCCATTTGACCGTACCGCTTTCCGGCTCGGTCTCCTCTGCGAGAATCTTGAACAGCGCGGTGATCGCCTGCTCGCTCTTGCCGATAATTGCGACCTTATCGGTACGGCCAAGAGAGAAGCTGACATTCTTCAGAAGCGGCTCGCCGTTTTCATCCTTGCAGCAGACATTCTCCAGCGTGAGGATATCCTTGCCGAGCTCGCGGTCGGGGGTAAAACCGATATAGGGATACTTGCGCGTTGAGGCCGGGATCTCTTCCATGCTGAGCTTATCGAGCAGCTTGCGGCGGCTTGTCGCCTGGCGGGATTTGGATTTATTTGCGGAAAAGCGCGAGATGAACTCCTGCAATTCCTTAATCTTCTCCTCGGCCTTGCGGTTCTGCTGCTTCATCAGACGCTGCATCAGCTGTGAAGAATCGTACCAGAATTCATAGTTGCCGACGTACATCTTGACCTTGCCGTAATCGAAGTCCACAATATGCGTACAGACATTATTCAGAAAATGACGGTCATGCGAAACGACCAGCACCGTGCCGAAATAATCCGCGAGGAAATCCTCAAGCCAGCGGATCGCGTAGACATCGAGGTGGTTGGTCGGCTCATCGAGCAGGATGATATCCGGATTGCCGAAGAGCGCCTGCGCGAGCAGAACCTTGACCTTCTGATTGCCGTCCAGCTCGGACATCTGCGAATTGAGCAGCTCCTCGCTGAGACCTAAACCCTGAATCAGCTTGGATGCATCGCTTTCCGCTTCCCAGCCGTTGAGCTCTGCAAATTCGCCTTCGAGCTCGGCGGCCTTTTCGCCGTCTGCATCGGAGAAATCCTCTTTTGCATAGAGCGCATCCTTCTCCTGCATGATATCATAGAGCCGCTTGTTGCCCATAATGACCGTATCAAGCACCGTAAAGGAATCAAATGCGAAGTGATCCTGCCGCAGCACGGACATCCGTGTGCCCTTGTCGATCGCGATCTCACCCTTTGTCGGTTCCAGTTCGCCGCAGAGAATCCGCAGGAATGTAGATTTGCCTGCGCCGTTCGCGCCGATGATACCGTAGCAGTTACCGCCGGTAAATTTCAGATCGGCGTCCTTGAAAAGCAGCTGTCCGCCGAACTGCATGGTCAGATTATTCACCTGAATCATAGCTTCATTCTTCTCCTTCCAGATTGCATACCCGACTATTATACCACATATTTCAAAAAAGTGCAACCGATTTTCAGAAAGGAGGAAACGAGAAAATTAGAAATGAGAAATTAGAAATGAGAAATTGCGGTGTCCGCT
>CAMNFV010000275.1 GCA_946537515.1 uncultured Ruminococcus sp.
TCCCATTAAAAGTGACAACCATCACAGATGGAATATGGTTTTGCGGAGGTCCTTCACATATTCAGTCATCCTGCTTGTATGTCTGCTTCTTCCTGCTTGCATTTTCGGATGAAGTATGTTACAATTACAAAAGAAGGAAACCGTATTGCCTGTTTTCACACAGTTTTGAACGGAGAAAAAAATGGATCTGAAATATCTGAAGCTTCTTGCGAAAGAATACCCAACGATTGAAAGCGCTGCCAGTGAGATCATCAATCTTTCAGCGATCAAAAGTCTGCCAAAAGGAACAGAATACTTTTTCAGCGATATCCACGGAGAAGCCGGCGCGTTCTTGCATATGCTTAGGAGCGCTTCCGGCATAATCAAGCGCAAGATTGATCTTGTGCTCGGCAAAACAGTATCGGCTGCCGACCGTGAAATGCTCGCCGAGTTGATCTATTATCCGAAAAAGATCATGACACAGCTGACGAATAGTGGTGAGCTTTCAAACGAATGGATCCGGCTGACCATTTATCGTCTGATTCTTGTATGCGAGACTGTTTCTGCCAAGTATACCCGCTCCCGTATCCGCAAACGGGTTCCGGAGGATCTGGTCTACATTCTAGATGAACTTCTCAACGTGACGGATGATGTCAACAAGGACTATTATTACGACGAGATCATCAGCGCGATCATCAGCACCGGCATTGCCGAAACTTTCATCATCTCCCTCTGCAAGCTGATCCAGTCAGTCTGCATCGACAAGCTGCATATCATCGGCGACATTTTCGACAGAGGTCCGCGTGCGGATGTGATACTGGATGAGCTCATGAAAATGCATGATGTGGATATCCAGTGGGGCAATCATGACATCTCATGGATGGGCGCTGCTGCCGGAAATCCGGTCCTGATCGCCAATGTTATCCGCATCGCTATGCGTTACAATAATTTTGATGTGCTTGAGGATGGATACGGGTTGAATCTCCGTGCGCTTGCGGTATTCGCGGCAGAAACATACTCAGACGATGACTGTACACTGTATATGCCGAATGCGCTGGATGATAATGTCTATGATCCTGTGGATCTGAAGCTGGCTGCCAAAATGCATAAGGCAATCAACGTGATTCAGATGAAACTGGAAGGTCAGCTGATTGCCAAGCATCCGGAATGGGAAATGACCGACCGCGATCTTTTCGGCAGAACCGATTTTATCAATGGCACCGTATGCATTGACGGCAAACTGCATGAACTCCTCGACAAATGCTTCCCAACCGTTGACCCCGCTGCACCGCTGACGCTCTCGGAAGGCGAAGCGGAACTGATGAAGGTGCTGCGGGCATCCTTCCGGCACAGCGAAAAGCTGCAGCGGCATATCCGCTTTATTTACGCGAAAGGCGCGATGTATCAGACCTGCAACAACAATTTGCTGTTTCACGGCTGCATACCGATGGATGAAAACGGCGCGCTCCAGAGCGTCAGCATCCACGGGCAGCAGTATGCCGGAAAGTCACTTCTGGACAAGCTCGGCGAACTGGTCAATCAGGCATATTTCAGCAAAGGCGAAGAAAAGGAATACGCCGGCGATTTTATGTGGTATCTCTGGTGCGGTGCGAAATCCCCGCTGTATGGCAAAGACAAGATGGCATTCTTTGAGCGTGCGCTGCTTGCAGACAAATCGCTGCATACCGAAAACTATAATGCCTACTATACGTTCTCGGAAAAATGCGAAGTTTGTGTTTCTCTGCTGGAACACTTCGGGCTTGATGCGCAGAAGGGACATATCATCAACGGACATGTGCCGGTCAGGATCAAAAACGGAGAAAGCCCTGTCAAGGCTGAGGGCAAGCTGTTTATCATTGACGGCGGCATTTCCAAGGCATATCAGTCTGCAACAGGCATTGCCGGATATACGCTGATCTACGATTCCCACAGTCTGAATCTCGCTGAACACAAGCCTTTTGTCGAAGGCGAATACGGTAATACCCCAACAATTCATCTTGTGGAGAAGCTGGAACAGCGCGCTAATATCGCCGATACGGACAGGGGCAAAGAGATCAATGACAGGATCAATGATCTGCATCAGCTGCTGGAAGCTTATAAGGCGGGCATAATCAAATAAAAAAGGCAAGCAGGAACCGGTCATTGTATCGGTTCCTGCTTTTGAATATCGTTAGGTCGCTGCCGCAATAAAAGCGGAAAACAGTTTCTGTTCAACCAACGAAAGCTGTTTTTGATCCCGAATATCAAACCGATTGATCAGAACCGTTGTATTCGGGTAACAGTCCTCCTGTGTGCCGGATACATTGTAAATAGCCATTATGATACCTCTTTAACTTCAGAAAGTATCATTGCAACCAATTCATCATGTGTAATTTTCTTCTCTAAAAAATCCCGGATACGGGCAATATCTTTCTCGGTCGGGTGTAAGCCTTCCATTTCGGCAGATGCAACCGCATTCCTGATTGCCTGATCTCTTGTAATCTCCATGTGTGTCACCTCGCTTCCTCCCTATTTTAACCGAAACGCATGAATTTGTCAAGCTGTGATTTGCGTGTACATTGTGATATGGTTCTGCAGCTCAGATCCCGACCTGCACCGAATAGGTCAGGATCCTTGTATGCATCTGCGATTTGACATCGCTGCGGATGAACTCAAATTGTTGTTCCGGACTCATCATGTTGACCATCTGGCCGCCGATCGAGCCGGCCTGACGGGAAGTGAGGTCACCGTTATAGCCCTTATTGAGCGTGACGCCGACTTCGCTTGCGGACTCCATCTTGAAGCGTTCGAGGGCTTCCTTGCCCTTCTGTGTCATTTCACCCTTCATGGTAATACTCTCCTTTTCTCGCGCATTTGCGCACTTCGGCAGCGGGATCGAACCGTCTGCCGAATTTGCAGAACGCTTCGCGGATTGCTGCCGTGCTAGTATTATAAGCGCATGGATGCCGATTATCAAAGGAATCTTCTGGAATGAAAATCACATGACATACACTGTTTTGATCCTGCTCTGTTCGGCGGAAGC
>CAMNFV010000276.1 GCA_946537515.1 uncultured Ruminococcus sp.
ATTCCTGACTGCTGCGCTTCTCAGGCTGCGGCAAGTTTATCATATATGCAGCTTGACCCAAACTGCCGCAGATGTTAAAAATATGACAGAAACACTCCGTTCATACAAGGATTGTAAACAATCTGCGAAAAAGCCGCCTGAACCCCTTGCTTTTTGTTTCAATATATGTTAGAATAAATGTGTCTGGTTTTCAGGCATGTTATTTTCATTCAGGAGGAAAGAGCATGAAATACGGTTACTTTGATCTCGAACACAAAGAATACGTGATCACCCGTCCGGACACGCCTGCTGCGTGGTCGAATTATCTGGGCGATCCCGAATACGGTGCAATTATCACAAACAACGCTGCCGGATACAGCTTCGTCAAATCCGGCGCCAACGGCAGAATCTGCAGATTCCGCTTCAATTCCATGATGGCACTCCCCGGCAGATATATCTATCTGACCGATAAAGAAAATATGGATTTCTGGTCTGCATCCTGGCAGCCGGTCGGCAAGCCGCTGGAGCAGTACAAGTGCGTCTGCCGCCACGGCACCGCTTATACGGTCATCACCGCAGAATACGCAGGCATCCAGACCGAAACGACCTACTATGTGCCGGATACTTATGAAGTCTGGCAATGCAAAATCACGAATAATTCCGACCGCCCGCGCAAGCTCTCTGTGACCGGCTTTATCGAATTCACCAACGAGAGCAATTATCAGCAGGATCAGGTCAATCTCCAGTACACGCTGTTCATCTCGCGGACAAGCTTCGACGGCGGCAACCGCATCATCGAGCATATCAATGAGAACAGCGGCAGAGATGCATCCGGCTCGAATCATAAGGAGCGTTTCTTCGGCGTCGCCGGCGCACCGGTCGCATCCGCAAACGGCGACCTGAGCGCATTCATCGGCCCCTATCGTACCTACTCCAACCCGATCGCAGTCGAGCGCGGCAAGTGCGACGGCACCATGAATTACAACAGCAATGCCTGCGGTGCGCTGCAGTCTGATATTGAGCTCGCACCCGGCGAGACAAAGACGCTGATCTATGTTTTCGGTCAGCGCAATTCCGCCGAAGCAGCTGCAATCCTTGAAAAATATGCTGATGTTTCGGTCGCTGACAAGGAAATCGAGAAGCTGCGCGCATACTGGCATGAGCAGCTCTCGCACTTTGAGGTCGAGACACCTTCCGAAGAATTCAATAACATGATCAACGTCTGGAATGCATATCAGTGCTTCATTACGTCGATCTGGAGCCGTGCGGCATCGCTGATCTACTGCGGCGAGCGCAACGGCTACGGCTACCGTGACACCGTTCAGGACATCCAGGGCATTATCCACCTGAATCCGGAAATGGCACTTGAAAAGATCCGCTTCATGCTTTCCGCACAGGTCGATAACGGCGGCGGTCTGCCGCTGGTCAAGTTCAACCACAATGCCGGCCACGAAAATACGCCGGATGATCCGGAATACGTGAAGGAAACCGGTCACCCGTCCTACCGTGCAGACGATGCACTCTGGCTGTTCCCGACAATCGTCAAGTATATCGGCGAATCGGGCAATCAGGCATTCCTCGATGAAGTCATCGTCTACGCAAACGGCGGTGAGGACAGCGTCTATAACCACCTGAAGCGTGCGATCAATTTCTCCATGGAGCGTCTTGGTGCGCATCATATGCCGGCCGGTCTCCATGCAGACTGGAATGACTGCCTGCGTCTCGGTGCAAAGGGCGAATCAACATTTGTTGCATTCCAGCTTTACTACGCAATTCGCGAAATGATGGAAATGGCAAAGGCAAAGAACGATTCCGAATACCTCGCATACCTGGAAAAGACACAGGCTGCGCTGACCGAAGCGCTTGAAAAATGCTGGGATGAGGATCGT
Source organism: uncultured Ruminococcus sp. (assembly GCA_946537515.1). Lineage (GTDB taxonomy): Bacteria > Bacillota > Clostridia > Oscillospirales > Ruminococcaceae > Firm-04. The sequence continues at coordinate 1,869 of CAMNFV010000276.1, forward strand.
TTCATCCGCGGCATCCGCGAAGACGGCACCATTGTCGGCGCAAAGAAGGATCCGGAAGCAAACATGTGGCTGAATCCGCAGAGCTGGTCGGTCATCTCCCGCTTTGCATCGGAAGAGCAGGCAGAAAAGGCAATGGAGAGCGTGCATAGCATCCTCAACACGCCCTACGGCGCAAAGCTGCTTGAGCCGCCCTATGTCGATCATTACTTCGACGGCGCACTCATGCACATCTTCAATCCGGATACCAAGGAAAACGGCGGTATCTTCTCGCAGTCGCAGGGCTGGCTGATTCTGGCAGAATCGCTGCTCGGCCACGGCGACAGAGCATTTGAATACTTCATGGAGAGCTCTCCTGCCGCCATGAACGACAAGGCCGAGATCCGCGTCATGGAGCCGTATGTCCACGGTCAGTTTACCGAGAGCAAGCGTTCGCCGTTTGCAGGCCGTTCGCATGTTCATTGGCTGACCGGCACCGCATCGACTGTTATGGTCGGCTGTGTCGAGGGTATTTGCGGTATGCGCACCGAGCTGAACGGTCTGCGCATTGATCCGTCGATCCCGGCAGCATGGGACGGCTTCAAGATCCACAAGGCATTCCGCGGCAAGAAGCTGAACATCAATATTCAGAATCCGAAACATGTTCAGAGCGGTGTCAAGTCAATGACAGTTAACGGCAAGCAGATCGAGGGCAATTTCCTGCCGGCAGATCAGCTCGCAGACATTACCGAGATCGAGATTACGCTCGGCTAAACGAAAAGAACAATGAAAGCGTGATACGCTCTGAGAACATCAGAGCGCGTCACGCTTTTTATATTGCTTATTCATAATATATAATAAATGAAAACACCCACACATCGCTGCATAGGAGGTAAAACGGAAACGTGCACTGCTCCCCAATACTGTATCAACAGTTCGGAGAAATGTGAGTATAAATCAAAACTCCCACACATCGCTGCATGGGAGTTAAAATGGAAGCGGGCACTGCCCGCCCGTATGGGCCATCAGGGACTCGAACCCGGGACCAACCGGTTATGAGCCGGGAGCTCTAACCAACTGAGCTAATGGCCCTCTGAATATGACAAAACCCAGAGCGCAAACTCTGGGTTTTGGTGCCGGCATCGATCTATCTTCCC
>CAMNFV010000277.1 GCA_946537515.1 uncultured Ruminococcus sp.
CCTAACTCCTATCTTTTAAAATCGTCCGCGCAGCGGACACCGCAATTTCTCATTTCTAATTTCTAATTTCTCATTTCTTTTTTCATCATTCTGCCATTGAATTTTAACGCATTATGTGGTATAATGAAGAGAAAAGCTGAATGGAAAGGAGACACCAGCTGCAATGAGCATGATGAGCATTCTGAAAAAGCTGTTCCGCGCCGCAGGAGAAGCCTATCTCGATGAAAAGCTGCCCGCAACCAGACCGCGGAAGCCTGCTGCATCCGGGCGGAAGCCTGCCGTGAAAAAGCCCGCATCGGCTGCGAAAAAGCCGTCATCCCAGACGGCAAACCGCAGAAAAACCGGTACGGCCTCGCATTCAGCGACTGTTTACAGCGATCAGTCGATCCTTTCCAATCCAATGGCGAAATTCACGCCTGTTCCGCAGCAGCTGCGGCAGATGCGGACGCTCTCAGGCTATAATAATCTTGACGGCACGCGCTCCATGGAGAGCCTGTTCTATCAGCAGGGCAAATTTATGGAGCAATATACGGACGAATATTTCGAGCCGGTGCAATGCGGCAGAGCCGTCCCGATGTACTATAATATGAAGGACAATGAGCTGCGCGCGTATTTTACATGGCGCACGCTCTATCGTCAGGGCGCGCTCCCGCAGGCACAGAACGCCTTTTTGCTGCTCTATGCCTACGAAATTCTGAATCTGATCGGATTTTCCGCGCCGGAGCAGGCCTATGATGCACTCGGCAATCTGCTCCGCGATTACGGCGAACAGTTCCCGTCTGTCAGAAAATCGCTGCTGCGCTGGATGCCGGATTTTGCAGCGTATTATCATCTGCCCTATCGGCTGGAAGATGAAAAGGAAGCGGCGGAAATCACGGTTCTGCGTCATAGTTCGCATACGGCAGAGGAGCTTCTGCTCGCGCTCGATATGCTTTCCAAGTATCATATCAAGGATTCCAAGCTGTATCTCGCGGAAAAGGAAAAAGTCTCCGAACTGCTCAAGGCGGTGTATCAGGCGATGCTGCTGCATTATGCCGAGAAGAAGAATCAGTCCTATTCGGCCTATCTGCTCGGCGAACAGAAGCGCGAACAGCATATGATGTTTGAGGGCGCTGTTTTCTGTTACCGAACCCCGCAGCCTGACGGCAGCTACCGGCTGTCTCCGCTCTGCGTTTACCATTTCTGCAAGGGGCAATGGGCAAAGGAAACCTTCTGTTCCGCGCCGCATCCGGACAGAGTTGCAGCGCTGCTGCGGACGTTTGACTCGATGCTGCGTGAACGGCTGAACTTCAAGGGAAAACTCAAGCCCGGCGATCTGCCCGAGGGCGATGCAGATGTCATCCGGCAGGCGATTGATGCTTGGTTTGAGGAGCAGGCGCGCAGGAATGCGCCGGTGATTACGCTGAATGAGGACGAGCTGGCTGCGATCCGCAAGGCCGCGGAGCATACGACCGATATGCTGACGCTGCCCGAGGATGAGATCGCAGAGACAGCCGCACCGGCCGCAGAACCGGAGCCTGAAGATGACGACGAGCCCGATGACAGCGAGATTCCGGATCTGCCGCTGAGCGCACCGGCCATGGCGCTGCTGATCTGCTTAGCGACTGGGGAATCCTATCAGCCGCTGGTCGATGCCGGACAGATGCTCTCGGTACTGGCAGATGAAATCAACGAAAATCTCTATGACAATTTCGGCGATACAATCATTGAGATGCAGGATGATGAGACACCCGTGCTGATCGAAGATTATCTTGACGATGTGAAAGGAATGCTGGAAACATGAATATTCCGAAACGAATGGCGGGCGCGGTGATCCATGCGCTGCAGGGCGGCGTTGTGCCGCGCATCGGACTGCAATATATCGCAGTCGGCAGAGAGAAAGAGATCGAAGCGCTGCTGCATGACATCGAGGTCATGGCAGACGGCGGCGCGTCCTTCCGGTTTATCAGCGGAAAATACGGCAGCGGCAAGAGCTTTCTGCTGCAAACCGTCCGCAATTACGCAATGGACAGGGGATTTGCCGTCTGTGACGCAGACCTCTCGCCGGAGCGCAGATTGCAGGGCGCAAACGGGCAGGGCATCGCGACTTATAAGGAACTGATGCAGAATCTCTCGACCAAAACGAAGCCAGACGGCGGCGCGCTCTCGCTGATTCTCGACCGCTGGATCAACGGCATCCGGACGAATGTCGCAGCGGAAAGCGGCCTGGAACTGACTGATCCGGCATTCCACAAGCAGGTTGAGAAGCAGATCTATCAGATGGTCGATTCGCTGAGCAGCCTTGTCCACGGCTTTGATTTTGCAACGCTTCTGCGCATCTATTATCAGTCGTTTGTCAATGACGATGCGGAGACAAAGGCAAAGGTCATCAAGTGGTTCCGCGGCGAATATCAGAATAAGACCGAGGCGAAAAATGATCTCGGCGTCAGCATCTGCATCCGCGATGACGACTGGTACGAATACATCAAGCTTTTTGCGATGTTCTTAAAGCAGGCCGGATATCAGGGCCTGATCGTGCTGGTCGATGAGCTTGTGAATCTCTACAAGATTCCGCAGAGCATTTCGCGCGAGAAAAACTATGAGAAGATTCTGACGATGTACAATGACACGATGCAGGGCAAGGCGCAGTATCTCGGCATTGTGATGTGCGGTACGCCGCAGTGCATGGAAGACCCGCGCCGCGGCATTTACAGCTATGAGGCGCTGCGTTCGCGTCTGGTAGACGGCAAATACTGTGACGGACAGAATAATCTTCATGCGCCGATCATCCGCCTGGAGCCGCTGAGCTATGCCGAAATGCGGATTCTCGTTGAGAAGCTTGCGGAGATTCATGCGGTGCTCTATGACTATCAGCAGATCGTCACCGCGGCGGATATGGACGCTTTCATCAAGATCGAATACGGCAGAATCGGCGCCGACAGCAATCTGACGCCGCGTGAGGTGATCCGCGATTTCATTGAGGTGCTGGATATTATGCAGCAGCATCCGG
>CAMNFV010000278.1 GCA_946537515.1 uncultured Ruminococcus sp.
ATGAGCGTTGATTCTCTCAACTAACCTCTGCCTATTATAAATCATCGCGAAGCGACACCGCAGCTCCTCACTCCTCCTTCCTAACTTCTATCTATAAAAAATCGTCCGCGCCAGCGGACACCGCAATTTCTCATTTCTAATTTCTCATTTCTAATTTTCTTTTCTCCCATTGAACTTTTCGGTATAATGTGATATAATGGAGCCGTAGAAAGGAGCAGGATCATGCCGAACTTTACCAAGAACGCGATCAAGCAGGCATTCATCAAGCTGCTGGATGAGCGGCCTCTGAAACAGATTACAGTCAAGGATATTGTCGAGGAATGCGGCATCAACCGGAATTCGTTTTACTATCATTTCGCAGATATTCCGACGCTGGCAGAAGAGATCATCATGGACGAGGTGACGCAGATCATCGAAAAATACCCGACGATCGACTCAATCGAAATCTGCCTGCAAGCATTAACTGAATTTGCACATCAGAATAAGCGCGCGATTTTCCATATCTATCATTCTGTCAACCGCGAGATGTATGAGCATTATCTCTGGGAAGTCTGCGAATCCGTCGTCCGGACGTATACAGATACGCTTCTCCGGGAGCATACGATCAGCGAGGACGACCGCCGGATCCTGATGCAGTTTTACAAATGCACCTGCTTCGGCCTGATCACCGAGTGGATCCGCACCGGGATGCACGCGAACATCGAGCAGGATCTGCACCGCCTCTGCGAGCTGCGCAAGGGCATCCCCGAGGAAATCATCGCACGCTGCGAGAAATCCCCGGAAGCATAAAAAGAAACAGAGCCGTGCGGACTGAACACGGCTCTGTTTTTGGTTATTCGGCAAAGGTCACGAAGCAGGGCTTCATGCTGTGATAATACTGCTTGGCATTATCATTGTCGAAGTGCTGCTGCAGCGCATTGTGGAATTCAGTTTTGCTGTGGCTGTCCTGCAGGCAATGCAGAATCTCCGCCGCAGTATCCGAACTGATCGCGGGATGCACGAGTGAGAGCACCATTTCAAGGTCAACGGGGATATGTTCCGACTTCGGCAGCACAACGGGCGAACCGCCGGCAGGCTGAACCTGAATCACCGTTGCTTTTTTCCGCAGGCTGACTGCGGCACGCTTGCCCTTTTTCGGCTGCTCCTGAACCCGGATGCCCTTGACCTTCTTGGGAACGGGCTGGAGCTTAGCGGTCTTTTTGGCAGGCGTTTTCGGCTCCTGCTTCGGCATTTCGGGCTGAATCGCGGGCTGCTTTTTGCTGCCGAGCGCTGCCTTCATCGAAGGCTTGAGCTGCACCTTGACGCCCAGATATGCCTGACAGAATGTAATTGCGGACTGAAAGCCGGAATCGCGGCTGATGATATAATATTCATCGGCCTTCTCCTTGGCAATCAGGTAACCGAGAAAGGTAACGAGCTGAAAATCCAGCGCATTCTTTCCGGTCTTTTCGAGACAGACGCGCTCCGGCAGGATCTCCGCGTCCATCATTTCGTCCATGATCTCGAACGAAAGCGTATTTGCTGCATGGCTGTAGAACAGAATGATTCTGTCCTCTTTTGAAGCCTGTCCGATGCCGTGCAGCCCTGCCGAGTTGACATTTTCATAATCAATGAGAAACAGTCGCATGATGTTGATGAATGCCGTCTGAGCGGCGTTCATTCCTCCTTATCGAAATGAGGAGCCTCCATCTGTTCCAGGGTAAAGATCCGCTTGATCTCATCATCATTATACGGCGCATCGTCGCTCACCCAGAAGGTAATTGCGCGGTTGCAGATTCCGATTTCCGTATCGCAGGATTTCCCGCCGTATTCGCCGTCGAGCGTCCAGGGAATCTCCTCATTGGAGATAAACCGGAGCTGACCTGCGCGGAAATACGAAACATATTCTTCGTCAATATCCATATTGATGTCAAGCAGCTGCGTCAGGATCTTATTGAGCTGAATGACATTGGGCGGCTTGCGGATCAGCATGACCTCAAAGGTTCCGTCATCGAGCCGGAAGTTATTGAGTTTGAGCATACCGCCGACAGAGGCCGTATTGCTGACCATGCCGAAGAGGAAATCATCCTCGACGACCTTGCCGTCATATTCAATCTTCATATGGAGCGGACGAATACTCGGGAGCAGCGTGAGACCGTGCAGCAGATAGGCCATATGTCCGATGACATTCTTGACATTCTGCGGGGTTTCGTAGACGGTCTCGGTAAATGCGCCGAACGCGGCAACATAGAGGAAATTTCTGCCGTTAAAAGTGCCGATATCGCAGCTGAAAGGGTGCCCGTTGATGATCTGATCCACGGCTTCCTCGACATCGGAGGACATTTTGAGAGACCTGCCGAAGTCATTGGTAGAGCCGCAAGGGATATAGCCGAGCGGGAGCGGCGTCTGGCTGTGCATCAGTCCCTGCACAACCTCATTGAGCGTGCCGTCGCCGCCGGAGCAAACAATCAGATCATACTGTCCGGTCAGGCAGGCATATTCGGCTGCGGCGGTCGCATCCTTTCTGCCCTGCGTCGTCCGGACGGTCACTTCAAAGCCTGCTGCGGTAAATTGATCGACCACAGAGGCAAGCTTACTGCGCATTTCACTTTTGCCGGAGTGTAGGTTTGTGATAAAATAAAGCTTCTTCATTATCTCATTTCCTTTATGCGTTTTCAGGATATTTGTATGCATCGCATCGTAGCACATGCATACAATATGCTTCCAAACAGAGGCATCCTGTCAAAACGAAAGCTGCCGATCACACAGCTTCCATAAGCATTATAGCAAATTTGCATGAAAAAAGCAAGTCTTTTTTGTGAAAACGCAAAAATTTCAGAAAATTTCAAAATACCCCTTTACAAATTCAAAAGATTATGATATAATATATAAGTCGTCAGGAAACAGACGAGAAACTGGGGTGTCGCCAAGCGGTAAGGCAGCGGACTCTGACTCCGTTATTTCGAGGGTTCAAATCCTTCCACCCC
>CAMNFV010000279.1 GCA_946537515.1 uncultured Ruminococcus sp.
TCAGCGGTTTCATTGAAAAGGTCGGAGCGCAGGCGTTTGCAAGATGTGACAGTCTGTCGGATGTTGTCAGTGAAGATATGATGAAGGCTCAATGGGTTGGGATAGTGTATGGGCCGAATTATCGGTTGATCTCGGTCGCAACCATTCACTGTTCTGACGGCGATTGCAAGTATAATGAGCTCTAAACTAATCATCCCCCTGCCTCTGGGCAGGGGCTTTTTTTCGCGATGAAATCCATTTAAGGATTATTTCACAATTTTCATGCTAGAATAAAGCCACAGCCGGGGGATTGACAAAAGCGGCCGGATGCGGTATCATTACAGCAAAGGAGATTGCGATATGTTTTGGAGAATCCTGAAAAAAGACCTCAAGCGCAAAAAGACCATGAACATCATACTGCTGCTGTTCGTGGCGCTGGCGGCGATGTTCGTCGCGAGCAGTGTCAATAACATTATTACCGTAATGAACGGGCTCGACCACTATTTCGAGGAGGCACACCTCGACTGCGACTACATTGTCATGGCGATGGACCGTGAGACAGATTTCGATGCTTTGTTCAGCGAGGCGGACTGTGTGCGCGATTTCCGGTCCGAACCGGTATATGTGACTTCCTTGACCTCGGTGAAAAAGGACGGAAAGAAGGCAATCGAAAAACGCAGCTTTATGATGGTTCAGCCGATCGGCGGCAGTGCAATCCGGTATTTCGATTCCGACAATCAAAAGCTGACAGCGGTGCGCGAGGGAGAATTCTATATCTCCGGCAGCATTCTGAAACAATACAATCTGAAGATCGGCGAACAATATGAAATCTCTCTGGGCGATAAACAGATGAAGCTGACGCTGTGCGGCGGCTGCAAGGATGCGCTGTTCGGTTCGGATTTCATGTCTGCGGCGCGTGTGCTTCTGAATGACACGGACTTTCAGCGGATTGCAGCGGATAATCCCGCTGCGGAGAATATGCAGGGCAGCGTAAACTACATCTATTCGGATGACACATCTGCTGTCAAGGGTATGCTCGGCGAGGCGAAGGGCGTCCTGTTTGATGCGCCGATTTCTACGATTAGAACCTCCTATGTGATGAGCATGGTCATTGCAGCGGTGCTGATCATTGTCAGCGTTTGCCTGATTCTGATTTCGTTCATTGTTCTGCGCTTTACGATCGGCTTCACGCTGACAGAGGAATTCCGCGAGATCGGCGTGATGAAGGCAATCGGTCTCCGCAGCAGCAGGATCCGCCTGCTGTACATTGTCAAGTATTTCGGCATTTCTGTCATCGGCGCACTGATCGGCTTCGGGTTTTCGATCCCGTTTGAAAGGCTGCTGCTGAAAAGCGCATCCGATACGATGGTGCTCGGCAGCCGTCACGGCATTCTGACCGCGCTGCTCTGTGCATTTGCAGTCGTTGCAGTCATCATGCTGTTCTGCTATTCCTGCACGGCGCGCATCCGGAAAATGTCCCCGATCGACGCAGTGCGCAGCGGTCAGACCGGTGAGCGCTTCCGCAAAAAGCGCGGCATGCGCATCGGCAAATCGCCGCTCCGTCCGACGGGCTATCTTGCGGTCAATGATGTGCTGAGCAGTCCAAAGCAGTTCAGTATCATTGCTGTGGTGCTGGCACTCTGCCTGAGTCTGACGATGATCCTTGCGACCTGCGCGAATACGCTGGAGGGCGACAGCCTGTTTTATCTGTTCGGTCACAACCGCGCGGATGTCTATTTCACAGCGGAGAAGATGAACAGTGTTCTGCTTTCGGGCGATTTCCCCGATGAGGAATATGAGAAAGAGATGAAAGAGATCGAAAACATGCTTGCGGAACATGATATGCCTGCAAAGGTTATGACCGAGCTGATGTATAAATATAAGTTTACATCCGGCGATGTGTCGGTGATGCTGACCTGTCAGAAGGGCTTTCACACGCAGATGAGCGAATATACCTGCGAGGAGGGCAGCCTGCCGCAGAATGCCAATGAGATCATGGTGACCCCGCAGGTTGCGGAGATGCTCAAAGCGGGCATCGGTGACACGGTGCAGATCGAGATGAACGGCGAAACGGATGATTACATCATCTCCGGCAAGTTCACGACGATGAACCAGCTCGGCGAGATCGTCCGGCTGCACAATGATGCGCCGACCCACTACCGTGACAGTATCGGCGGCTTCTTTACGCAGGCGACCTTTACCGATCATCCCGATCAGGCGGAGATCAGCCGCAGAATGGAAAGGATCGGGGAAATCTTTGACACAAACGAGGTGTTTGACACCGCGGGCTTTGTCCGCGACTGCACGATGGTTGCCGATACGCTTCGTGCAGTGGAATATCTGCTGCTGATCATCACGATGATCGTCACGGCGCTGATCACCGTGCTGATGGAGCGCTCGTTCATCTCGAAGGAAACGAGCGAGATCGCGCTGATGAAAGCGATCGGCATTCGCAGCCGCCGCATCATCGGGCAGCATACGCTCCGGTTTGTGATCACGGCAGGTGCGGCAGTTGTGCTCTCGGCGGTGTTCTGCATTCCGCTGACCCGGCTTTCGCTGACCCCGATCTTCGGCATCATGGGTGCGACCGGCTACAGCCTGTCCTACACCTACCGGCCGCTGGAGCTGTTTGTCATCCTGCCTGCCGTGCTGCTGCTGGTCACGGCGCTGAGCGCAGGGGCAACGGCACTGTACACGAAAACAGTCAAGGCGTCCCAGACAGCGGACATTGAATAAGAGAGGAGTATCATCATGAACACGATTTTAGAGGTCAAGGATCTGTGCAAAACATACATCACGAACAAGCGTCAGAACAATGTGCTGAAGAATGTCAGCTTTACGGTCTCCGAGGGCGAAATGGTCGCGGTCATGGGGCCGTCCGGATCGGGCAAATCGACACTGCTGTATACCGCCTCCGGCATGGAC
>CAMNFV010000280.1 GCA_946537515.1 uncultured Ruminococcus sp.
TAAAATCATGCGCGCAGCGCATACCGCAATTTCTCATTTCTCATTTCTAATTTCTCACTCTTCTGAAAAATCCGGCGGAGAGGTTGACATTTTGCGGCATTTGTGGTAAAATATCTCTATATAGATAGATAATAAAAGAAAGCGGTGACTGATTTGATGCTGCATCTGCGCAGGCGTGTGCTCGGACGGGGCGCTGTGCTTGCTGCTGCGATATGCCTGACAGGCTGCGGGGTAGAGGATTCCTCTGCGCTCGAAGATCGCCTGGAGGAAATTACTTTGCTCTCGGAAGCAGAATCTTCTTCTGCTCCGGAGACAACAGAAACCGAGACAACAACCTCTTCTGCTGCAACCACAACGACCACTACCACAACGACCGTCACGACGACAACCGCTGCCGCTACAACTGTGACGACAACGGAGACTGCTTCGTTTACAATCGGAGAACTGCCGGTTGTGACGACCGAAGCTGCCGTCGATACGACGCCGGATGCCTATGGTCTGACGGCAGAGGATTATGCATTTTTGCATGATACTGTTTTTGTCGGAGACAGTATTTGCAGCGGACTGCGTGTCTACGGCATTCTGCCGGATGACAATGTCGTTGCAAAGGGCTGTGTCGGTGCGCGCAATATTTTTGAGTATACATTCGATGTCCGCGGAAATGAATTCGGTGTCGCCTATGCGCTGACCGTCCTGAAGCCGCGGTATATCATCTTCTCAATGGGCATGAATGATGTCAATATGACAACGCCCGATGTCTATTGTCAGAACTATGATTTCCTGCTGAAAACAATCCGCAGCGTCATGCCGGATTCCGTCTTTTTCGTTGCATCGGTCACGCCGATCACATCGGATACGACATTCAGCACGAATCAGAAGATTGAGACGCTCAATCAGACGATCCGCGATCACCTCTACGGGACTTCCACCGGCTTCGTCGATGTTGCGTCCGGCCTCAAAACCTGGGACGGCAGCCTGAATCCTTCCTATAACGGCGGCGACGGCGTGCATCTTGCGCCGGCTGCTTACTATGTCTATCTCAATCAGGTCTGCGATCAGCTTGTCGATACCAAAACGGTCGGCGGCTATGCAAACGGCATCGCCTATGGCTGGGCGAAAAAATAATCCGGATATAACAAAGCCGCTGAATGTGCTTGCATTCAGCGGCTTCTTTTATTATGCGGCGTCATTGACCGGCGCTTCGGATTCTGTCGGCTCTGCATCGGCCGGTTCACCGGAAGATGTCAGATCAATGCGGAGTACAAACGGATTTTCACAGCCGGAATACACGCAGCCGTCTGAATCCGCCGGAAAAGAATCAAAAGTCCAGATATTGTTTTCATCAAAGAGATCATGCAGCGCGGCATCATAGGACGCTTTGGAATCAAACATCAGCTCAACCGGATTTTTCCCCTGCTGAAGCTGCGTTTCGATCACCGCCCGGACCGCCTCATAATCATACTGCTCCAGATACAGACCGTTCTGCATGAAATAATTCATTTTCATGCTGCTGCATTCCGGAATATACAGCTGCCCGCTGCCGAGTGAATGTGACTGCATCAGCAGGTCATCGTTGATAAAACAGTAATAATGATTGCATTGCTCGTCATCGGCGCCCTCGATCCGCGTATCATCCCATGTGACATCCACCCAGTAATAATCGCCGTCCAGCTGGATATAGTTCCACATGTGGCCGACACCGCTGGCCATGCCGCTCGATAATCCGGCGGGAATCTCAAGCTGGTTCATCAGCAGCAGGAAGGCTCTGGAATATCCCTCGCAGAAGGCCGTATGTTCGACCAGACAGCCGTAGGCATCGGCACCGTGTTCTGCCTGCGCGTCATAACGGGTATGCGCGGTGAGGTAATCGTGAACGGTCAGCGCCTTTTCATAGTCGGATGCATGTTCAGGAATATCTTTGCGGATTGCTTCGGCCGCATCCAGCAGCTGCTGATACATGTATCTGCATTCGTGCTGCTCGGACTGCGGCGGGATTTTCAGCTGGATATCCGTGACGCTGCCGTCGGTTGAAGAAGCACTCCAGCCCGAAAACCAGAATATCTCCGGATGATCGGCGTTGATCTGCTGACAGATTTCTGAAATCAGGCTGCTCTCCGGTTCGCCGGAAACGGAAACATGTTCCCGGAAATTTGATGCAGCTTCGTAAATCGCCTGATAGAGCTGGCGCTTGTCTCTGCCGGAATACAGCGCTGTTGATTCAGAACTCTGTTCGGTTCCCGGCACATACGCGCAGCCGCTGCAAATCCATGCCGCACAGAGCAGCAGGATTCCGATTTTCCCCCGCTTCATCACGGGTTTACTGGATTGCTGCGATCCATGCGCGCAGCTCGTCCAGCGTTGTTTTCATATTGGAGCCGCCCATGGAATCAAATTCGACAGCAAAGTCACCGATGTTTTCACCCTTGGAAAGCATCCGGATATCCTTGAGTGCACGTCCGGGCTGGCCGCCGTGGGTCTGGAATGCGTAGACGCGCTTGCCGGTCAGGTCATACTGCCGCATGAATGCGCGGACAGCCGGCGCCATGGTGTACCACCAAGTCGGCGTACCGATAATGACAGTATCATATTGCGACAGATCGGCAGTCAGCGGCTTGATCTCCGGGATAAATCCGCTGTTGATCTCGTCGCGTGCCTTTGACATCACGGCGTCATAATCGCTGCCGTAATCCTCGGCGGTCTGGATCTCGCAGAGGTCAGCGCCGGTTGTCAGGCCGATCATTTCTGCGATTTTGCGCGTATTGCCGCAGGATTGAGAATAGTAGATCACGATTGCTTTCATGGAAATGCTCCTTTCTTTTCCGTAGAAACGGTTTTATATAATGCCATTATATCACATGTCTGCATGAATTTCAATGGGAAGTTGAAAAAAAC
>CAMNFV010000281.1 GCA_946537515.1 uncultured Ruminococcus sp.
CTCGGACAGGGCAAGACGCTTGTCAGTCCGTTCCAACTGATGCTATGGCAGGGCGCGATCGCAAACGGCACCGGAACGGCAGTCAAGCCGTATCTGCTGGAATCGAAAACGACTGCCGATCAGAAGCAGGTCTCGCTCGCATCCCATATGCACACCGAGCAGATGTTCACACCGACTGCTGCAAAGGCGGTGCAGGCGGTCATGACCAAAAATGCGGCGGAGCATTACTATGTTTCGCTCGGCAATTACACCTGCGGTGTCAAGAGCGGAACGGCACAGGTCAGCGATGACGGCAGACAGTATGAAAATTCGCTGCTCGTCGGCTATTGTCTCGATGAAAGCTGTCCGGTCGCATTCTGCATTCTGATTGAAGAGCGTGAAAGCTGGGATATCACCACGGCACAGATCGCCAAGGTCCTGTTGGATTCGCTCACAGGCAATATTTGAGGGGTTTTATGATGATCCGAAACGGATTCAAAATTCTGATACCGGCGGCAGCGGCACTCTGCTTCGCCGGTATCGCCGTATTCCGGTGCAGTGCAGAGGCAGAAGCAGCGGAACCGGATATGCCGGAGGAGCCGAAGGAATTCAGTCTTTCGGTGTCCGGTGTCTTTCCTCAGAAAGAGGCAGCAGATGCGAAGGTTTCCGCTGTGTATATCGACTGGGCGGAGAGCTGGTATCTGTTTTTGCCGGCGACTGCCGATCCTGCGCACCTGACGATCACCTATGAGACACCGGATGATGCGCCGCTTTTGCTCAATGATACCGCGGTGGAATCCGGCGCGGAGACTGATCTGCTCAGCAAGGCGGAAACATTTGCCATGCAGGCAGGGGAGTCCGAACTCGGCGAACTGCATGTGATGCAGTCGAATCTCGGCTGTATGTATGTGACGCTGGAGGAGGGCGGCATGGAGCTGCTCGCACGCGCAAAGCAGCTTGAAACCAAGGGCGATGCATTTATGATCGGCGCGGACGGGACCGTGCAGTATCAGGGGGCGCTTGAAAAAATCAAGGGGCGCGGCAATTCCTCATGGGACTATACCGAGGGGAAAAAGCCTTATAACTTCAAGCTGCCGAAAAAGGCGGCGCTCTTCGGGATGGGCGCTGCAAAAAAATGGGCACTCCTCAGCAATTTTCTCGATCACGCTATGCTGCGCAATGAGATCGCGTTTGCGATGAGCCGGAATGCGGGCATTGCGTTTACGCCGGATGCGGTGTTTATTGATCTCTATCTGGACGGCGACTATCGCGGCGTCTATCAGCTCTCCGAGCGGGTGCAGGTACAGTCGGAGCGTGTTGCAATCACCGATCTGCAAAAAGCCACAGAAAAGCTCAATGAACAGCCGCTGGAGGAATATCCGCGGCGGGTGGTCGGCGGAACGCTCAACGGCGAGGAGCCCGGCAGCTATCAGTACTATGAAATTCCGAATGATCCTGCGGATATCACAGGCGGTTATCTGATTCAGTTTCAGATCCGGGGACGTCCCAAGCGCGGCGAATTTGTGACGAATCGCGGCGTGGTCTGTGAGGTCTGCGAGCCGGAATATGCATCTAAAGCGCAGACAGAGTATATCCGCGGATTCGTGCAGGAGCTTGAGGATGCGATCTATTCGGAGAACGGCTGCAACAGTCTCGGCCGGCATTACAGCGAATATCTCGATACGGATTCGCTGGCGCTGGGCTATCTGATTCAGGAAATCACCGAAAATACGGACGGCACTTCGACCAGCTTTTATTTCTATAAGGATTCGGATCAGACAGGCGACGGCAAGCTGCATTACGGGCCGGTCTGGGATTTTGACCTGGCTTATCAGAATTACAGTCTTGCGGTGCCGGATCTGAACGGCAGGCTGCATTATGCAGTTATCCCGACGACGATCTATGCGCGCTATGTTCCGATCAGCGGCTATGATCCTGAAACAGCCGAAAAGACGGGCATTGCCGATCAGCCGTGGATTCTGAAACTCTGGCAGGATGATGTATTTGCGCGCCGGGTTTCGCTGCTCTATGAGGAAAAATTCGATGCGTTCCTGACGGAGCTGAATGATCCGGAGGGCGGCATTGCCAAAATGGGGGAAGCCATTGCGCCGGGTGCGGAAATGAACCGCATTCGCTGGCATATGTTTGGCGGCAAGCCCTATAGGCCGATCGGGCCGGATAATGGCACGACCTATGCCGAATGTGTGGAGTATATCCGGAAGAATCTCGCAAAACGGCAGGATTTTCTGCGCAGCGAATTTTTAGCGGAGAGTATTCGCTGCTGTCAGGCGGCGCTTGAACAGCAGACAACCGATAGTCTGGCACGCTATGACGCATTGGAGCAGAAGAAGGTCTCCGCGCAGCTAAAAATTACTGCTCCGAGGATCAGTGCAGCAAAAACATCCGCGGAAGCAGAGGCCGCACTCCTTGCGGCGGAACAGGCGCTGATGCAGATTCCGCGCACGCTGCTCTGCGGGGATTTCAACGCGGATGACACCGTCGGGCTGGAAGATGCGCAGGAACTGTTAGTATACTATACGGAGACTGTCGCGGGCAATACGCCGCAGATCAACGCGACGCAGCGCCGCAACGGAGATGCAGACCGGAACGGGACACTCGATGTCACCGATGCGATGCACATACTGCTGCACTATACGGCAGAGCTTGCCGGAGAGACATATCCGCTGCCGGTTATTGCAGAGACAACAGACAAAGCCGCGGACACGAAACTCCCGCAGAAATAATTATACAGCAAAAAGGCCGCGAAACCCAAGAACAGGTTTCGCGGCTGTTTTTCTATTCGGGTTATATCAAGGCAAACAACAGAATAAGTAAACCGATAAAGACCAGATACTGGTATGTGAGCGGGAACGATCTGTCCGGTTTGTAGTGCTTCT
>CAMNFV010000282.1 GCA_946537515.1 uncultured Ruminococcus sp.
ATTTCTCATTTTCTTTTCACTCCTTGCGCTTTCCGCGAAAATATGCTATAATCGAAAGAGGGGGCGAAGACAAATGAAGAAGAAACGTATTTTTGATATCATCCAGATCGGCAATACGGAAGACCTGCCGAGCCGCGCCTTTGACTGGTTCATTGTTGCAGTCATTATCCTGAATATTCTTGTTATGTTCCTGGAAACCTTTGATTTCTTTGCGCCGCTTTATCCGGCCCTGCGTATGATCGAAGTCGTAACGGCGTGCATTTTCTGTGTGGAATACATCCTGCGCATCTGGACGGCCGATCTGCTCTATCCCGACCGCACGCCGGCGAAAGCGCGGCTGCGATTTCTGCGTTCCTTTGACGGCGTTGTCGATCTGATGACAATTCTGCCGTTTTTCTTCCTCGACGGCTTTATTGTATTCCGGATGCTGCGTGTTGTCCGAATCCTGCATCTGTTCCGCATCAATGCACAGTACGACTCGTTCCAGGTCATTACGACGGTTCTGTATGAGAAGCGCAATCAGATTCTCTCCTCGGTGTTTATCATCATTGTCCTGATGCTGTCATCCTCGCTCTGCATGTACGGCGCCGAGCATGATGCGCAGCCGGAAAACTTCCGCAATGCGTTTTCGGGCATCTGGTGGAGCATGTCCACGCTGCTGACCGTCGGCTACGGCGATATTTACCCCGTGACGGTCGTCGGCAAGGCCATGGCGATCTGTATCGCATTCTTAGGCGTCGGCGTCGTCGCGATCCCGACCGGTATCATCAGCGCCGGTTTCGTCGAGCAGTATACGCAGAAGGAACATGCGGATACCCGTTTTCAGGATGTGCGCGAGGTCGGGGAGCTGCTGCTCCGTGCAGATCACGATTTCTGCGGAAAGACCGTCGGGGATGTTCAGTCCGATTATCAGCTTCAAATCCTGCTCGTGCTGCGCGGCGGGCTGACCGTTCTGCCGCGGAGTGATCTGGAGCTTGCGCCGCAGGATCTCCTGATACTGCATTCGGATAAAATCGTAAAATAATGAAAGCCCGGACGCGGAGTGTACGCTCTGCATTCGGGCTTTGTTGTATGCTATTTTGATTCGCCTTCCCATTCGATTACCGGCTGACTGAGCAGCCGTTCGACTTCAGATGCTTCCGGATACCATTCATCATATCCGGTTCACAGCAGCTCCGTCGGCTCAGGGAGCGTCCGCAGCAGATTATCCATTTGCGAGCGGTTTGCAATCCATTCGCTGAAGGCTGTTGCCGAGCCTGCCGCAATGCCCATGCGCAGCGATTCCGTCAGCGATTTCCCCTTTGCACAGCCTGCAAGGAAGCCGCCGAGCATTGCATCGCCGGAGCCGACCGCATTCTTGACCTGTCCGTGCGGCGCGGAAAGATGCCAGACTCTGCCTGCATCCGTAAAGAGCAGCGCGCCCTCGCCGCCGAGTGAAAGCAGCGCATTCTGTGCACCCCATTCGATCAGCTTTTTGCCGTAAGGAAGCGCATCCCACCACGTATCCATTGTACCGCCGTCCTCAAAGAGCGAGCAGAGCTCCCGCAGATTCGGCTTGACCACAAACGGATGCATCGCAAGCGCCTGTCGCAGCGTTTCGCCCTCTGCATCGACCGCAAAACGCACGCCGGATTCACCGAGTGCCTGCATGACATCCGCATAATGCGAAGCAGGCGCGCCGGCCGGTACGGAGCCCGCCAGTACGATATAATCATGATCGCCGTATTTGCGAAGCTTATTGAGCAGCTGTTCCGTCTCCGCCGCCGAAACGGATACGCCTCTGCCGTTGAGCTCGGTGACAGCGTGATCCTCTTTGATTTTCAGGTTGATACGGTTCATCTGATTCGGCACATTGATCCAGTCAGTCGGAATTTGAGTCCGAAGCAACTGTTCTGCGATCATGGTTCCGGTCGTACCGGAGAGGTATCCGTATACAGTCGTCGGAATCTCAAGCTGCTGTAAAATCAGCGAGACATTGACGCCCTTGCCGCCGGCGGTAATCCGCTCATGCGAGGTACGGTTGACGTCGTTATGCAGCAGCGGAGACTCCAGCAATACGGTGTAGTCCACAGCCGGATTCATCGTTACGGTTGCGATCATATGGATTTTTCTCCTTTTGACAGTTCGATAGATTGGGGATTCCATAAAATTTTATATGCCTGCGCAAATCGCAGTATGCGCGTTATGACTTCGGAAAGCACAGCCTGACAGAAACGGCAAAGAGCAATGCCGCCGCCGCCCAGACCGGCAGCTGACACAGAAGCGTATGCAGAATCTCTCTCCGGAGCTGTTTCCGGCAGATATCCGCAGGCAGAATTTTCCCTGCTGCATCCGCTGCATTTTCCGGATCATGCGGCAGCGTGCCCGCTTCATAGAGCGTGCACAGAACAGCAATCCGCATTTGTGATCCGGGGTGTATATCAGCAGAATCCTGCATCTGCACCGGAAATGAAACCGTATGCTGAAGCCGGCGGCTGTCGGTGAATTCGACTGTCAGCACAGTCCCGGATGCAGTCTGAACGGCAGATTTCAGCGTACCGGTAAAGTATTTCCAGCGGGAGAAAGGCTGCATCAGTTTCCCGATCCCGCGGCAGATCAGCCCGAGCAGAAGTGCAAGCGCTGCGCCGGTCAGAAGATACCTTCCGAACGGACCGGGCCGGAACATCAGGAAAGCCAATCTGCATTCCTCCTCTGCGGCAGGTTTCCGTATGTTTCTTCTTGTATTATATCACATTGAGCCGTAAAAAGCAAGACGTGATGATAGGAAGAACGGGGCGATAGGAGTTCGGAAGGAGAGATGAGGAGTTGCGGTATCGCATAGTTTCATGCGAAACTGGCGATAATTTATAAAAAGTGAAATGAGAG
>CAMNFV010000283.1 GCA_946537515.1 uncultured Ruminococcus sp.
ACTCGCTCCACGGTCTGCCCTCATGGGCATCCTTCAGCGCCATAAACAGCGCATAGCTGTCGAGCCAGCCCTTGTGTGCCGAACAGAATTTCTTGTAATCGGTCGGCCTGCGGCGCGAAAAGCGCTGATAGGCACGCCGCAGGACAGACAAAACCTGCCGGTACAGCAGTGCATAGTCGATCTCATCGCCCTGGGTATCCCACTGCATCCCCTCGATCGAATCGAGCCAGCCCCTTGCCGCAAGGCGGTCAAAGTCGATCAGATACGGATTGCCCGCAAAGCATGAGGGGGACTGATAGGGTGAATCACCGTAGCTGGTCGGGGTCAGCGGGAGCACCTGCCAGTAATGGCAGCCCGCCTCACTCAGAAAATCC
This sequence comes from uncultured Ruminococcus sp., assembly GCA_946537515.1. Taxonomy (GTDB): domain Bacteria; phylum Bacillota; class Clostridia; order Oscillospirales; family Ruminococcaceae; genus Firm-04. The sequence goes on from CAMNFV010000283.1 coordinate 375, forward strand.
ACAAACCGATAGGCTGCCTGTCCGAGCTTGCCGATGCCGTATTCCGACGGCAGCGCCGAGACCGGCAGCAGTATTCCGCTTTCGCGCATATTAGCCTCCTGATCTAAACCTGATGGTATTCCATGGCGCAGCTTATTTGATCGCGTCCCGGTACATCGTAAAGAAGTCCGATTTCACAACCTCATTGACAAGCCGCACATTGTAATCAAAATCATTTGCAGCGACATCATATGTAAAGCCCTTCCGGTAGAAAATGACCTGCGAATAGGCCTCGCCCGGGTCGGTGATGCAGCTTGCGTGGCACTCGACCGTTTTCTTGACGAAATCCGGATTCAGCACACAGGTCATCGCAAGCGCGTCACAGTTCATGACCGAATCCGCAGAGCCGTTCGCCGCATAGAATTCCCGGATCTTTCCGAAGGATTTTGCGACAAATCTGCCCGTGTCATTCGTTTTTTCGAGAATTTCCATCTGCTTGTTTGTCCACTGTGCCTCGCCGTCGCACATATCCAGCCCGATCACGGTAATATCAATGCCGGAATCAAGCATCGTTTTGTATGCGCCCGGATCCGCGTACACATTGAATTCCGCGACCGGCGTTGCATTGCCCGGGCCAAGTCCCGCGCTGCCCATCGACCAGATCATCTTCACCTGCTTCATCGTTTCCGGATCGCGTTCGATCGCCTTTGCGATGTTCGTTGCGGGCCCGAGTGCAACGATTTCCACCTCGCCGGGATTCTGACGGACCGAATCGAGGATGAAGTCGATCGCATGTTCCTCGCGTGCGCTGTTTTTCGGGTGAATGAGATCAGCGTCGCCCATGCCGTCGGTGCCGAACACGCTGAACGCATCAATCTCGACGCCGCCGGAGTTTTCCGCCTCGCCCTTGTAGACCGGCGCATCCGAGCCGGCCATTTCCAGTGCCATCAGCGCATTGTCCGCGCCCTGCTCCAGATCGACATTTCCGACAAGCACCGTCACGCCCATCAGGTCAACCGACTGATTCTTTGCGGCGAGAATGATCGCAGATGCATCATCAGCGCCGGTATCCGTGTCAATAATGATTTTGCGCGGCGCAGCAGAAGCAGAATCCTGTGAGCTGCTGTCTCCGCAGCCTGTCAGCATGCAGACAGACAGTGCAAACAGACATCCGAGCATCCGTTTCATATATTTCATACGGTTATTTCCCTTTCATATGGTGTTTTCAGGCGGATAAATCCGGCCGGGATTCATATACTATTTGCGAATTGCGGATTCGCAAGGGGGAATACAGATGCACAGACACGCCGGCGAATACGTTGCCGCATTTTTATTCGGATTCTTCGCATACTGCCTGTTTGAGATCGCGCTGCGCGGACGCACGCACTGGACCATGGGGCTGCTCGGCGGGATCAGCCTTGCGCTGCTGTACAGCATGGAGCATCACCTGCACGAGCCGCGTCCGGTCTGCGCGCTGCTCGGCGCCGGATTCATCACGGCGGCGGAATTCACCGTCGGCGTGATCGACAATCTCATCATGGGCTGGCAGGTATGGGATTATACCGACCGGCCGCTCAATCTGCTCGGGCAGATCTGCCCGCTCTTTTCGGCATTATGGTTCGTGCTCTGCATCATCGGTCTGCTGTTCTGTAAGGCGCTGCACCGGCAGTTCAGCGGCGCAGCGACTGAATGAACTCAGTCAGCTCGCAGGCCATTTCGCACTGCTCCGGAATGCGCGGATGACCGGGCGTAGCCATTCCGGTGCGCGAAAAGCGGAACCGCAGCACGCGCGGGCTGTTCATGCGCTCACAGGCATCATCGAGAAGCTGCTCCCAGAAGTCGTCGTGCATCAGCACCGTCAGCAGCAGAATAAACGTCGCATCGGGATATTTCTGCATCAGATCTGCGAGAATGCCGCAGTAGTTCTCAAGCCAGCGCTCCCGCTGTTCGGGGGAGAGAAGCTGATCGCGCCCGTCGAAATGCTGATCGTTCTGCCCGATCGCGACGGTAACAAAATCGGGGATATACCGCGAAAAATCCCACTGCGTCATACCGTCGCCGGGAAAATATGCGAGCTTGTCGTAGGCAGTCTCCATGCCGTACCGGCCGTTGTCGAAATAGCCGGTATTGTCAAAGAGCGCGATGCCGCCCTGCGCGACCAGATGCACCTGCGCACCCAGCAGTCTTGCCGTCTGCATCGCGTAGCTGTGCCACGCATTGTCGAGCTTCGAGTCATAGACCGGCGGATCGCATGCTGCCACATGCTCCACGGCCTCGACCACAGAGCCCGCCGTGACACTGTCGCCGTAGCATTCGAGCTTCAGTGCGGGAAGCGGCGGCAGCTCCGCAAGATCGGCGCCGTCTGCGAGTGAAATGCCGCAGAGCGTGAACGAATGGGTCGAATCCTGCCGCTTGAACAGCGTGAACCGGTGCAGGCCGTCCCCGCTGACCGGGATCTCATAGCTCTGCGGGACATTGTTTTCCTCATTCAGCGCAAGCTGATGCTGCTT
>CAMNFV010000284.1 GCA_946537515.1 uncultured Ruminococcus sp.
CGAGGTGCGTATGCAAAAATAGCCGCGCATCCGGAAAGGACACGCGGCATCTGTTATTTCAGTTTTATTTGAGCAGATCATCCCAGCCTGTCGGAATGTCCGTGATCGTATTCTGCACATAATAGAGCAGGATCATCTGCGCATCGGCAGAGTCGATCTTGCCGTCGCCGTTAACATCGGCGGCCTTTTTCTGTTCCGAATTCATGACCGGCGTGCCGCCTGCAAGCAGCGTTGTATATGCATTCAGAACATTCTGTGCATCCGCGCCGGTAATCTCCGCATCCCGATCCCAGTCACCGGGTTCGCGTTCGATCGCCTCAACTACGGTAGCAACGATTTTCTCAGTCGTGCCGCCGATACTGACGAGGATATCATAGTCGCCGGGCTTTGTGCTGTCATAACCGGCGGCATCGACATACTCCGGATACGCCGTCAGCGGCTGCCGCAGAATGTTCCAGTCCTCGCCGTCCGTTCTGCCGGCGGCAGTCAGCAGGACATCCTTCAGATCGAGCGGTTCACCGACCTCATAATACCGGGATGAGTCCGGATACGAAAGGGTAAGCTCTGCAAAATCGGTCTTGTCATCCACATATTTCAGCTCCAGCATCTTGCAGCGTACCGGCTCGGCATCCCAGCCGCTCACGACCATATAGACCGGATAGGTTCCGGGCTTGGTATTATCGACCTCGGAAAAATCCAGTTCCTGATCTGTAAGCGGTGAGCCAAAGAAGTCAAAATGTACCAGTTCTTCCGTTCCGCGGGCAACAAGCCCGTAGCCGTTGACCATTGCACCGGTCAGATCCGGCTCCTCTCCGAGCCGAAAGACCGAGCGATCCGGCTCTGTGGCATATGCGCTGACAAAAATCCCGGGCTTTTCCTCTGTTTCCCCGGATTCCGCCTGAACGGGAAAGGCCGCCGTCCCGGATAACATCATCAGCATTGCAGTTGTCAGACAAATTGTTTTCAGTTGTTTCATGATCCATCATCCTTTCCTGATTATTCAGAACAAGCGGGCGTTTGTCCTTTCGCTTTCATTATAGCCGAAGAAATCAGGAAGTCAAGTGTTTTCCGGCAGAATCTGCGTTATTGATAAAAACTGTACCTCTGTTTTAGTAGTTACACCAAAATTGCGTTTCTGCCGCAAAAATCGTGATAATGAACAACCGGAGCAGGATTTATCCCACTCCGGTTTACTGTATTATCCAAATTCGCTTTGATCAGATTCAGCTGCTGCTTTCTGCTGTCAGCTGCTCCCATGTTGTCGGAACACCGGCCAGCGTATTCTGCACATAATAGAGCAGAATCAGCTGCGCATCGGCAGAGTCAATCGCGCCGTCGCCGTTGACATCCGTGCCCTCTTTTTGCAGAGCATTCAGCGCCGGTGTACTGCCTGCAACCGCCTGCGCATAGTAATTCAGGACATTCTGCGCATCATCCGAGCTGACTTTGCCGTTCAGATCGTAATCGCCCCTGACCGCCGTAATCACTTCAAAAGGATAATCCCGCGGTTCACAGAATGCCTGCAAGGTCGAATTCTCATAGCCGCGGATCGCGCCCATAAAGCTGAACTGATGCTTATTATAGATATTGGAGATTGTGCCGTCTATATCGTAAATTTTACATTCCGGATTCAGAACCGTAATGCTCTCAAGACCGGTGCAGTTGAAGAATCCCAGGCGTGCAATTTCCTTGACATTCTCCGGCACAAGCACATTTTTCAGATAATAATCATGGGCAAACGCACTCGGACCGATCACCGTCACATCCGAAGGAATTGTGATATCCCCGGAGCAGGCCTTGCCGTCGATCAGCACATGATTGATGATAACAAACGGATTTTCCGCACGTTTCGCCTCCAGCCAGGGCGTATTCAGGAAGGCATCCTCCCCGACGGTTTCAAGCCCCTCCGGTACAGTCAGATCGGCCAGCGCACGGCATTGTGCAAAGGCCAGTTCGCCGAGGCTTTTGACCGGCTCCGGGATCACAAGGCTCTCCAGCTTCCGGCATTCCTCAAAGCAGCTCTCCGGAATCGCTGTCAGATTTTTCGGCAGCGTGGCTTTTGTCATCTTTCCGCAGCTTTTGAACGCCAGTTTTCCGAGCTCTGTAATGCTGTCCGGCAGCGTCACTTCCGTGATCTTGAAGTTATACTTAAACGCGCCCTCTCCGATTTTTGTTACAGGCAGCCCGTCGATCTCCGCAGGGACAGTCACCTTTCCCGTCAGATCGGACGTAAAACCCGTAATCGTAACCGCACCGTCTGCGGTCTCATATCTGAGCCCTTCAAATTCCGGTGCCGTTTCCTCCTCTGCGGCATAAACAGCCGCAGGTGCCGGCAAGCTGCATATGCCTGTCCCGATCAGACAGGCAGCGCACAGCATCGCCGCACCTCTCATTGCTTTCATTGAATTTTCCCCTCTCGATTCATGTTTCAGCAAGCGGATATTCCCGCCGGATTCTGCCCGTTCAGCTTCCGGCAATGCTGCGCTACATTGCCGCTGACAGGTTCCTGCCGGAATAAATTGTATGCTGATTTTATTATCATAGCATATCTTCTGCATGTGCGCAAGACGCGCCGTACAAGTTCAGCGTTCTGCATAAAATCGAAGCTGCATTTTGTGCACTATGCCGCCGGATAATCCCCGCAAATCCGGAGATACTATTCCCGATTATACGAAAAGGGGGCGAGCGGATGCAGTCAGAAGGGCAATGGAGCGCGGTGCAGGGCGCCGCAATGATGATTCTGCTGCGGCTGTTTCCGTTCTTCTGCTGCGGGCGCGCTTTTTCGGCAGCCTATGCAAAGCAAATGCTGCTGACGGCGATCCTGCATACAGCGCTGATTCTGCCGCTGCTGC
>CAMNFV010000285.1 GCA_946537515.1 uncultured Ruminococcus sp.
AGGCTGTTATCGAGAATGCGCTTGCGGATTCGCAGATGCTCCGGTGTGACCTCAAGCAGCTCATCCTCAGCCAGGTATTCGAGACAGTCTTCCAGAGACATATCCTTCGGCGGGATCAGGCGGAGCGCATCATCGCTTCCGCTTGCACGGGTATTGGTCAGATGCTTTCTCTTGCAGACATTGACGACAATATCCTCAGATTTCGGCGAGCAGCCGACGACCATGCCCTCATAGACCTCGGTGCCTGCCGGAATGAACAGACTGCCGCGCTCCTGCGCGTTATAGAGGCCGTATGTGACCGCCTCGCCTGTCTCATAGGAGATCAGCGAACCGACCGCACGGCGCTCTATATCGCCCTTATACGGCTCATATTTTTCAAATACGGCGGACATGATGCCCTCGCCCTTGGTATCGGTTAAAAATTCGCTCTTGTAGCCGAAAAGGCCGCGGGACGGGATCAGGAATTCCAGACGCATTCTGCTGCCCTGCGGATGCATCTCCTGCATCTCACCCTTGCGGGCGCCGAGTTTTTCCATGACGGCACCGACACAGTTTTCCGGCACGTCGATCGAAACGCGCTCGACCGGCTCGCAGCGCTTGCCGTCGATCTCTTTAAAGAGTACGCGCGGAGGCGAGACAGCGAGCTCATAGCCTTCTCTTCTCATATTTTCAATGAGGATCGAGAGGTGCATTTCGCCTCTGCCTGCGACGAGGAAGGAATCCGTCGATTCGGTATCGGTTACGCGCAGGGAAACGTCCTTGAGCAGTTCCTTATAGAGGCGCTCGCGGAGCTGGCGGGATGTGACAAACTTGCCCTCTCTGCCTGCGAGCGGGCTGTCATTGACAGAGAATGTCATTTCGACAGTCGGTTCGCTGATTTTCGTGAAGCTGACCGGCTCATAGCTGCCGGCTGCACAGATCGTATCACCGATGTTGATGCCGTCGATGCCGGATACCCAGACGATATCGCCGACGGTCGCGCTCTGCGTGGAGACACGCTGCAGCTGCTCGATCTGAAGCAGCGTCACGAGCTTTGCATTGACCGGCTTCTCCTCGCTGTGGAAGTTGCCGACCTGAACCTGCTGGCCGACCTTCGCCGTACCGCGGATGATTCTGCCGATACCGATTCTGCCGACATATTCGTTGTAGTCGATCGAGGAAATCAGCATTTGAAGCGGCTCATCCGGATCGCCCTGCGGCGGCTCGATATAGCTGAGGATCGTATCAAAGAGCGGCTTGAGGTTTTCGCCCGGCTCATACTGCGAGAGCGATGCGGTACCGCTTCTGCCGGAGCAGAAGAGCACCGGGCTTTCCAGCTGCTCATCATTTGCATCAAGGTCGAGCAGGAGCTCTAAGACCTCATCGCCGATCTGATCCAGACGTGCATCCGGGCGGTCGATCTTGTTGACGACAATGATAATCTTCTGGCCCATTTCAAGCGCTTTGGAAAGCACGAATCTGGTCTGCGGCATCGGGCCTTCCGCCGCATCCACGAGCAGCAGAACGCCGTCTACCATGTTCAGAACACGCTCAACCTCGCCGGAGAAATCCGCGTGGCCGGGAGTGTCGATGATGTTGATCTTGACGCCGTTATACATGATCGACGTATTCTTTGCAAGGATTGTGATGCCGCGCTCACGCTCCAGGTCATTCGAGTCCATGACGCGCTCTGCGACGGACTGATTCTCGCGGAATGCGCCGCTCTGCTTGAGCATTTCATCGACCAGCGTGGTCTTGCCGTGGTCAACGTGCGCAATGATCGCGATATTTCTCAAATCTTCTCTAACCAAGTTGATTCCCTCACTTCTTCTTTTCAGCTTCCTTACGCGCTTTCTCTGCGCGGGCTTCATCCTTCTTCACGCGCGCCTGCAGCTGCCTGCGCCGTTCTTCAAACATCGGGACTTTCGCGAGTCCGGTTGCCTGACAGACAAACTGTTCGCCCGCGTCAATCCGCTGCATGGCCGCATCGAGGTCACGCTTTGTGCCGATGCCGTCCGCATGGCAGGACGCAAGTGCAAACGAGATCCGTGTATGTGCATGCAGAATCTCTTTGAGCGTCTCATCGAAATCCACAAAAAACGGCTGTGTGTAGAATGCCCAGTAAATACGGATCATCCGCTCTGCCTGCACCGCCCATTCATAAGACTTCTCATGATCGGGTGTCACGCCGTTTCCGCCTGCACGATACGCCTGTGCAAGCTTCTCCATGGCCTTCCAGGAGCCGTTTTCCGCCGCAAGCGTCAGCATCTCAATGCACTTCTGCGGATCACGCTTCAGGACGCCGGTCTCCTCGCTGATATAATATGCTGCGAGCAGCATCTGCGCATCCTGTACGCCGAGTGCCGCCGCACGCTTCAGATAGTCATACGCCTTCTGAAAATCCTGCTCTGCGCCGAGTATACCGCTGAAATAGCGCTGCCCGAGCTGGAGAAGTGCGCCGCGTTCATTCTGCTTTGCATGAGCTTCAAGCTCCGCAAGCCGAAAGGCCTCATAGGGGCGGAACAGCGTGACCTGATCTCCGTCGGCCTGATTTTTCATCGTCACCGATGCCGCCGGCAGATAGGACGGAACAATGTTCTCTTTCATTGTGATATCCCTCCTTTATACGTGCGCTGCCTGATGCCGCGCAGATTTTTTGAGTCTGCAACACCTGATTATAACACCGCCGCCGCCCTTCTGTCAAGATTTCCGGCAGATTTCGCACATTTTCAGGGCTTTTTTCAGGCACCACGCCAGATTTTTGTCAGTTTTCAATTAAAATGAGAAATCAAAAATGCGGGCAGGGCCCGCTGCCATTGATCTAAAGCCCGCCGGATGTGCTGTGTGTAT
>CAMNFV010000286.1 GCA_946537515.1 uncultured Ruminococcus sp.
GGTTACTTTATTTCCGTTTCAGAATCGGCAGCATTGTCTTTTTCAGTTCTGCCGTAAAGATGCCGTCTTTCGCCGTGATCGTCAAGCGGAGATGATGCAGCGCTGCGATCTGCTGCACGATGCTCAGACCAAGGCCGCTGCCGGACTGACTGCCGCGTGCCGCATCGCCGCGTTTGAACGGTTCGCAGAGTGCCTTCACATCCAGCTCGCCCGTATAGGGATTGCTGATGCGCAGGGTATTCTTTTCAGCAGATACGGTAATCTTTCCGCCCTCGGATGCGTGCTGTACCGCATTGGCCGCAAGATTTTCCGCAAGCTGTGTCAGCATATCGGCATTGCCCCTGAGCGGCAGATTGCCGGATTCTTCAAGCGTCAGGCCGCGCTGTTTCATGGCAGCCGTCTTGCGCTGAAATGCCGTATGCAGCAGCGCTGCCAGATCGGCGTTGTCTTTCATCGGCGGGGCAGTTCTGCGTTCGAGCTGTGCAAGTCCGAGTACGCCTGCGATCATCTCGTCGATATGCGTGACATTCTCCATGATGCAGTCAGCGTATTCGTCCGCATTCTCCGGATGCACATGCGCACGGAGATTTTCCGCATTGCCGTAGATCACGGAGAGCGGCGTTTTCAGATCGTGGGCGAGCGCACCGGTTAAGCTTCTGCGGTAGGCTTCGATGTCATAGCGCCTGCTGTAAACCGAATATGTGATGACCGCGAGCAGCAGGCCGATCAGCAGGCTGAAAACGAGGAGAGGCGGGATCATCAGCGGCAGAAAGACCAAGAACAATCTGTAGAACATTTTCTGCGGATTAATATACTGGAAATGATACAGCATCCAGTCCTCACCGCGGAAGTGTACATCTGCATCCTCAAAGGAAAAGTTCCAGGAGCGGCCCGTCGTATCATACTGAAATTTCTTATACATCTGCTTCGGCAGATCACGCCGCTGTGCCTTGTCGCTTCTCTGATAGAATTCGAGCAGTTCCTTCCGGTCTGCCACATGATACTCGTCTAAGGTTTCCGCCGAAACTGAACCGTTTTCTGCATCTTTATAGCGCTGCTTCTGGTTTTCCCGTATCCTTGCATATTCATCCGCAAGCTCCGAACGGATCTTCTGCCGGAATGCATCCGCTTCCGGTGCATTGGCGCAGCCGATCAGCCCGGCACCCGATAAATATGAATTACCGTCCATACTGGTTTTCTTTGCGGATTCTTCCAGATGCGATTCAGATACATAGACGTCGTGATACGAAGCCAGATATTCCTTACTCCGGTCGCTGCATATTTTCGTCCAGCCGTCGGTATTATCCGGTGTCAGATCAATCCATTCCCCGGCAATTTTCCTGCCTTCCGTCTGATAGCGCGGAAACGGCAAATACGAATCCTTTACAACAAATAATTCGCCCGGTACAAACTGATCATCCTTTACATAAATGCTGTAAAGAAGCGGTTCCCCGCCGTATAAAAAGTGAACGGAATCATACAGCCGGCTGATCGTTTCCGTATCGTACAGATAGTACTGTTTTGATTCCCCGTTCTGCCAGACATACGCCGCATAACACGGCTGATCGGTATAGAATTCACCGGTCTCCGGCTGATACAGCACCCATGCACTTTCCTCATAGTCGTCTGGAGACATTCTGAGTCCCGCAAGCCGTACCGGAACGGAATCCCCTTGCTCGTCTGTCTGTTTCAGCCTGTATTCAACGCTTTCGATCTCTTTCTGCGCCAGCGTATCACGCGGAGAAGCAGTCCGGCATTCCTGCCAGCCCTCCTTGTAAAAATGACCGATCCATGCGCAGCCTGCGAGGATACAAATTGCAAACCATATCAGGAAAAATATCCGGAATCTGATCTTACCTTTTGCTTTCTTCTTCATTCTGATCGCCTCCTAGGTGTAACTTTTGAGCTGATACCCTTTGGAGATGACGGTACGGATTTGTTTGCCGGCGCTGCCGAGCGCCTTGCGCAGCTTTTTGATGTGCGTATCGACGACGCGGTCGCTGCCGAAGAAATCGCTGCCCCAGATGCGGTCCAGGAGCTGATCGCGCGAGACGACCCAGTCCTTATGCTCCATCAGATATTGCAGCAGCGCGAATTCCTTTGCAGGCAGCGTCACGGGCTGACCGTTCGCTGTGACGGCAAGCGTCAGCGGATTGAGCGTGATCTCTCCGCAGACCAGTTCGCGCTGCAAAACAGTACCCTTCGCGCGATTGAGCAGCGCCTGCACCTTTGCATAGAGCGTCGCGAGCGAAAACGGCTTGATGACATAGTCGTCGCAGCCGAGCGTATAGCCGTAGAGCACATCCTCCTCACGGGCGCGCGCCGTGAGAAAGAGCAGCGGCACATCCGATACGGAACGGATGCTGCGGCAGATCGAAAATCCGTCCAGATCAGGCAGCATGACATCCAGCATAATCAGGTCGTAATTGCCGCTTTGTGCAGCATCGAGCCCGTCTGCGCCGTTCTGTACGGTATCGAGTTCGCAGAGATTATCAGTCTGTGCAGAAAAATAATCGCCGATCATCCGGCAGATCTGCACATTATCCTCGACCAGCAGGATCCGGTATGTCATTTGCCTCACCTCCTCCGTATCTTCAGCTTATCAGAATGATGTGTACTCCGTATGTCCTGCATGAGAATTCCGCGGGACATTCTGTCAGATTCCAGTATACCACATTCAGCCGTAAATTTCAATGGAAGAGAAGGGATTTGGAAATTAGAAATGAGAAATTAGAAATGAGAAATTGCGGTGTCCGCTGCGCGGAC
>CAMNFV010000287.1 GCA_946537515.1 uncultured Ruminococcus sp.
TCGACACCGGTCATGGTCAATCTCGACGGCTTTGTGCTGACGCACACCTATGAGACCGTAGAGATTCCGGAGCAGGCGCAGGCCGATCAGTTTCTGCCGCCCTATGTGACCGACAACTGCATTGATTTTACGAATCCGAAGAATATGGCATTCTCTGCCGGCCCGGATACCAACTATATTTTCAAATATAAGGCACACGAAGGAATGCTTGCGGCAAAGGATGTTGTTGCGGAGACAGAATCTGCATTTGCGGAAATTTTCGGCAGAGCGTATTCCGGCCTGCTCGACAATTACCGCACAGAGGATGCGGATTTCATCCTTGTGACGCTCGGCAGCATTGCCGGTCTCTGCCGGGAAACCGCGGATAAACTGCGTGCGCAGGGGATCAAAGCGGGCGTTGTCCGCATCCGTTATATGCGGCCGTTCCCGAATGCAGAGATCGCGGCTGCGCTTCAGAATGCAAAGGCATTCGGCGTGCTGGAGAAGGATATCTCCTTCGGCAATGAGGGTACGGTTTATACAAATGTCAATTCAGCGCTGCAAAAGGCCGGGCTCCGTATTCCGGGATATAATTTCATCGGCGGACTCGGCGGCAGAAATATCTCTGCCCATGATATCGAAGCGATTTTTGCCGGAATGCAGAACGGTACAGCGCATGTGAATTTTATCGGAATCGGAGGTGACGGCAATGGCGAATCAAACGGCTGAACGGCTTTCCCGCGATGAATATTTTTACGGACACAAGGCCTGTGCGGGATGCGGCGGCAGTCTTGCCGTCAGAGCGGCGCTCAAGGTACTTGGGCAGAATGCGGTTTCCGTTCTGCCGGCAGGATGTATGTCGGCGGTCGGATTCAATTTCCCGCAGCTTTGCTTTTCCAATAATTCGATCATATCGACCTTTGCCGGAACGGCATCCATGCTGACCGGCGTGGAAGCGGGACTCCGTGCACGCGGATACCGTGATTTCACCGCAGTCGGCTTTGCAGGCGACGGCGGAACGGCAGATATCGGTATCCAGGCGCTTTCCGGCGCGATTGACCGCAATGACAACATCATTTACATCTGCTATGATAACGAAGCCTATATGAACACCGGCATCCAGAAAAGCGGCCTGACGCCCTTCGGCGCACGCACGACAACCACGCCTGCCGGAGCGAATATCCACGGCAATCTGCGGCCGAAAAAGAATATGTTTGAGATTGCAGCGGCGCACGGCATTCCCTATGCCGCAACGGCGAGCGTCGGCTATCTCGCGGATTTCATCAAAAAGGTCGAGAAGGCTTCCAAAATTCAGGGTACAAAATATATCCATGTGATCGCGCCCTGTCCGACGGGCTGGGGCATTGCGCCGGATGAGACCGTTGAGATTGCAAAGGAGGTCGTGGACTGCGGCCTCTGGTATCTTGCAGAATATGAAAACGGCGAATTTACGCTGAATCACAAGCCGAAATCCTTTACCGGCGTCGAAGCGTATCTGAAAAAGCAGGGCCGCTTCAAGCATCTGGATGCCGCCGATCTCAATACGATCATCGAAGCCCGCGACAAGAAATGGGCGTACATTGAGAAGAATTTCAATTATTGAAATCAGGCGTGAGAAATGAAGACTTGCTGTTTCTCATTGGAATTTGCAGCCGGTTATAGCCGGAGCTTATAACCCAGTATAAAAGCTAGGTATTGGACAAATCACGCAGAATCGTGTATAATAAAAGCATACCAAATACATATGATTACTCAGGAGGATCATAACAATGAGCAGAGATATCAACAGTAAATACTGGGACGAGGAGCTGGAAACGCTGCCCCGTCCCGAACTGGAAAAGCGTCAGCTTGCTGACCTTCAGGAAATCGTACAGTTTGCATACGACCACGCGCCGTATTACAAGCGCTCGTTTGATGAAGCCGGCGTCAAGCCCTCGGATATCAAGCAGCTGAGCGACCTACAAAAGTTCCCGTTCATCAACAAGAAAACCCAGCGCGATACGCAGGGTGTCGGCTCATTCCTCGGTGAACTGGCCGCCGTCCCGGAAGAGGATGTCGTCTTTATCTCGACCTCGTCCGGTTCGACCGGTGTCCCGACCATGAGCCCGTTCACGAAGAAGGACTTCGATGAATTCCAGGAGACCGAGAGCCGCTGGTTCTGGCAGATCGGCATGAGACCGAATGACCGCTATGTCCACGCGCTGAATTTCTCGCTGTATGTCGGCGGCCCGGACGTCATCGGTGCGCAGAATCTCGGCGCACTCTGCATTTGGGGCGGTACGCTTCCGAGCGAACGCCTGCTGTTCATCCTCAAGACCTATCAGCCGACGATCATCTGGACCTCGCCGTCCTACGCATGGCAGCTCGGTGAAAAGGCACTGAAATCCGGCTACGATCCGAAGAAGGATTTCAACATCAAGAAGATCATTGTTGCCGGCGAGCTCGGCGGTTCGATTGACGCGACCAGAAAAGCAATCGAAGATATCTGGGGCGCAGAGGTCTTTGATTTCTACGGACTTTCTGATATTTTCGGCGCCTGCGCAGCACAGTGCGAATATCACGACGGCCTGCACATCGCAGAAAACCACATCCTTGTGGAAACTGTTGATATTCATACCGGCGAGATCCTGCCGCCCGGCGAGACCGGTGAGCTGGTCTTCACAACGCTCCGCAAGCACGCAAGACCGCTGATCCGCTTCCGCACCGGCGATATCGGCCGCATCGACCAGACACCGTGCAAGTGCGGCAGAACACACGGCAGAATCCACAT
>CAMNFV010000288.1 GCA_946537515.1 uncultured Ruminococcus sp.
TTTCTAATTTATCTCATTTGGCGCGTCTTGCATTTTGTGATGTAATATGATATAATAGACGCATTATATAAATTTTTTTCTGAACAATGAAAGGATGATTCTGAATCATGGGACAAGACGGCGACCGATTATGGCTCGTGATTGTACTGCTGGCTCTGTTTGCGGTTCTGCGCGCATGGTATTCTGCGTGTGAGGCAGCGCTGACGGAGATCAATGACGCGGTTGTACATGCGCGCGCGGCAGAGGATAAGGCCTGGCAGCCGCTCGACCGGCTGATTTCGCAGCCGACCAGAATGCGGCGCAGCTTTACTATGCACCGGATTTTTTCTGCGCTGCTGATCGGTATGGTCTGCTGGCTGCTGCTGGGCGGCCGGATTACGGTACTGTTTCCGTTCGCGGGCGGTTCGATGCTGGCGGCTGTTCTGCTGACGCTGGTGCTGATGCCGGTTCTTGCCGTGCTGACGGATATGTTCCCGAAGCGGCTGGCGATGCACCGCTGTGAAGCGCTGGCAAAATTCTGCGTACCCTCTGTGCGGCTGCTGATCCTGCTGCTGACGCCCTTCTGGGCGATTGCGTCCGGTATTACGGCGCTGCTCTGCAAGCTTTTCCGGATTCCGGCCGCGGACAGCGTGGATGTCGTCACGGAAGAGGAGATCCGGCTGCTCGTCGATGCGGGCAATGAGACCGGCGGCATTGAAGAGAGCCAGCGCGAGATGATCAACAATATTTTCACATTTGATGACGTTCCGGTTTCGGATGTCATGACGCACCGCAAGGATATGACCGCAGTTCCGAAGACCGCGACCGCAACCGAAACCGCTTCCATTGCGCTGGAAGGCGGCTATTCGCGAATTCCGGTCTATGAAAATCAGATTGATACGATTATCGGCATCGTACTGGTGAAAGACCTGCTGCCGCTGGTTGGCAAGGCAAAGGACTGCTCTGTGACGGAGCTGATGCGTGAGGTGAGCTTTGTGCCGGAGACTGCGAAATGCAGAGATGTATTCCAGCAGATGCGGCGCGATAAGATGCAGCTTGCGATCGTTTCAGATGAATACGGCGGCACGGCGGGCATGGTGACAATGGAAGACCTGCTTGAGGAAATTGTCGGCAATATTCAGGATGAATATGATGACGAAGAAGCGGAATTCACCGAGCTTTCCGAGGGCGTATGGTCGATTGCCGGCGAAGCCGATCCTGAGGATATTCTCCCGAAACTGGGCGTCCCGTTTGAACCGGATGATGAATTTGATACAATGAGCGCGTTCGTCGTGCATCTGCTCGGAAGAATCCCGGAAGAGGGCGAAACGCTTTCGGCAGAGCAGGACGGCATTCGCTATACATTATTATCCTATGAGGATAACTGGATCAGCCGTATTCAGGCGGAACGAATCTGCGGGGAACATGAGGAGACGGAGCATGAGCAAACGGAGTAAGGTAATCGTGATCGTTGTGCTGCTTGCGATGATCGCAGCACTTCTATTTACATTGCTGTTCAATATGGGCTGGATTCGCTCGCGCAAGGGCGCGCTTCCGCGTGAGGATGCAAAGCTGCGTTATCCGTACAGTCAGCTCAGCGCGACGGAGAAGGCGCTTTACGGCGCGCTCTACCGCGGAGTTGATGCGTATGAGGAAACGATTAAGCTGCCGGGCACGTATGATAAACAGACGTATACCCGTGTCTATCTGCTGCTTGCGGAGCAGGAGCCGCAGTTTTTCTATCTGGATTCCGTCTACGAAACGGCCGAACTGATGGATGAGGCGCATATGCGCTACAAAATTCCGAAGGAAGATGTTGACAGGATGCGTGCGGCGCTGACAGTCCGTGCGGATGCGATCCTGAATAAAATCCCTGCGGGAGCAGATGAAATTGACAAGCTGCTTGCAATTCACGACGGCATTGCGGATTCCTGCGATTATATCAATGGTACGTATCAGGACGAGGCATACGGCTGCCTGGAAGAGGGCGAGGCGAAGTGCGAGGGATATTCCAAGGCGTTTTTATATACTGCGCGCAGAGCGGGACTTAATGTGATGAACGTGACCGGAACCATCAATCAGACGGAAAATCATGTCTGGAATATCGCGGAAGCAAACGGGAAATTCTATAATATAGATGTGACATGGGACGATTCTGAGCAGTATAAGGGACACACAACGCATACCTGCTTTGCAGTCCCGGATGAACTGTTCGGGGATCACCAGCCGGATCTCTCTGCGTTTACGCCGCCGCCCTGCACGGATGATTCAGAGAATTACTATGCACGGAATGCACTGATTGTAAAGCAGGCGGGCGATCTGGCGACAATGGCGGGAACATGGCTCGGGGATCCGATGCTGCTGGAATTTCGTATGGCGGATGTGTCAGTGATGCAGGCGGTTACGGATATACTGCCGACATCGACGGAGATCCGGGATGCCGTAAAACTGACCAGCGGTGCGGTGACTTACCGTGCATTTATGGACGAAAACCGGAAGGCTCTGGTAATTTTGCCCTCATAATTTTGGCAAATGAATAAGTGTTTGTGCAGAACGTAAAACTCGAAAAAAATCGAAGAAAACGCTTGACAAATTGCTCGATCTATGTTATTATATACAAGTCGCCGCGAGAGAGCGGAGACGGCGAGAGAAAAAAGTTCCGAAAGGGGCTTGACAAAATCTCAAAAATGTGAT
>CAMNFV010000289.1 GCA_946537515.1 uncultured Ruminococcus sp.
GCCCCATTCATAATCATCGCATAGCGATACCTTGATTCTTGTAACCAAAATGCGGCGAAATCTGTCTGAATAGATAGAGGACGTCTTCGGAAAGGGGGCAGGAGCCATGGAGGATGAAGCGATTATTGCCTTGTATTTTGCGCGCGATGAAAGGGCAATTACCGAAACGGAACAGAAATACGGCAGCCGCTGCCGCAAACTCGGCATCCGGATTCTCGGCAATCCGCAGGACGCAGAGGAATGCTGCAATGATGTGTGGCTCAAGGTGTGGAATACGATCCCGCCGCAGCATCCGGCACATTTTTCTGCCTATCTGGTCAGACTGATGCGCAATGCCGCGCTGAATCTTTATGAACGGCTCCATGCCGAAAAGCGCGGCGGAACGCAGACGGCTGTCCTGCTGGAGGAGCTGGCGGAATGTCTGGCGGCGCCGGACGATGTAGAGGCAGAGATCACGGAGGCGGAAACCGGCGAGATGCTGCGCGCATTTCTGCGGAATGTCCCGGCGGAGGCGCGGAATCTCTTTATTCTGCGCTATGTCTATATGCTGCCGGTGAAGGAGATTGCGGAGCGGAATCAGATCAGCGTGAGCAAGGTGAAGGTGACGCTTTACCGCACACGGCAGGAATTAAAGCAATATCTGGGAGGTGAACAGATATGAATACGATGATGCTTTTAAAG
This sequence comes from uncultured Ruminococcus sp., assembly GCA_946537515.1. Classification (GTDB taxonomy): domain Bacteria; phylum Bacillota; class Clostridia; order Oscillospirales; family Ruminococcaceae; genus Firm-04. Next base: position 682 of record CAMNFV010000289.1, read on the forward strand.
GCAATGAGCGAAATCGCGCCGGAGGATATCGAAGCAGCGCTCCGGAATGCACCGGAAAATCCCGATGCGGCAGAAACGCTGTTTGATGCAGCAGAGCATCCGGGATTCGGCGGTGTCACGGCACCGGAGATCAGACGCAAGGCATTTTCAAACGGTACGTATCTGCGTTATGGCGGATGGATCGCAGCGGCGGCATGTCTGCTGCTGGTGGTCGGTGCGGTGCTGTATTTTCATCACGATCGCAATGGCTGGATGCAGGCGGCATCTTCCTCGGAGCAGGTCACGGAGATCACCGAAGCGGAAACGACTGCGGCTGCAACCGGTCATACAGCAGAATCCGCAGCGCATACCGCGGAGACTGGATCCGCTGTGACAACAACGAAATTCGCCGCAGTAACAGAACAATCACAGGACAGCGCAATACAGACCGAATCGCAGCAGGTGCGCCGGACAGAGCCCGAACAGACGGCAGCCGATACGGAGCCGACGACTTCTCTGCCGCCGGATACCACGGAGCCGCCGCGGACAACCTCGGCCACAACAGCCGAAACGGCTCCGACAACTGAAGCGAGCGGCACGGAGCCCGTTTATACGCTGCCGGAGGTTGAAATTCTCAATCCGTTTGAGAACGGCGGCATGGAGCCGAATACGCCGGAGGATGTTGTGCGGGAGCTGAGCAGAATGCCGGAGGGCAGCTTTGTTTTCCGGCAGTTCAGAGAACCGGAGGAAGCCTATAATACACATCTGCGGAATCATCTGGAACAGAATCGTGATGTTGTCGCAGTTTATGCGATCTCTGATAAAGCGTGGAGGCGGCTGGACTCCTGGGAAGTGACAGATACCGGTAAGCTGATGCTGTCGATTACGGAGCCTGACGCGGAGCGTATGCCGATGAAAGGCGTCTATGTCTTTCTCATCAGCAAGCCGGACGGCGAACTTCCGGACATTAACGAAGTCGGTGTTGGGTTACTTCTCACGCCTCCGGCAGTATTTGTATCACAGGAATAAAAAAACGCGGAATCGGGGCGAACCTGATTCCGCGGTTTTTGTATATGTGGATAGATTTATTTGACAGCGTCGAAAGCCTGTGCGAGGTCAGCAATGATGTCATCGACATTTTCCAGACCGACAGACAGACGGATCATGCCTGCATTGATGCCTGCGGCGATCAGCTGCTCATCGGTGAGCTGACGGTGCGTTTCAGAAGCCGGATGCAGGACGCAGGTGCGGATATCCGCAACGTGAACAACATTTGAAGCGAGCTTCAGCGAATCCATCCAGTTCATCGCGGTGGTTCTGCCGCCCTTGATGACGAACGAGATGACGCCGCTGCAGCCGTCCTTCAGATAGACCTTTGCACGCTCATGATACGGATCGGATGCAAGGCCCGGATAGCTGACGGATTCGACCTCCGGACGGCTCTGCAGGAACTCTGCGACCTTCTGTGCATTTTCGCAATACTGCTTCATGCGGATCGCGAGTGTCTCCAGACCGAGGTTGAGATAGAATGCGTTCGTTGCGCTCGGATAGCATCCGAAATCACGCATCAGCTGCATTCTTGCCTTGATGATATAAGCCATATTGCCGAATTCGCGGACATAGCAGACGCCGTGATAGCTCTCATCCGGCTCTGTGAATTCCGGATATTTGCCGTTATCCCAGGGGAAGGTACCGCAATCGACGATGACACCGCCGCCCTGAACGGCATGGCCGTCCATGTATTTTGTGGTGGAGTGGATGACGACATCGGCGCCGAATTCCTTCGGACGGCAGAGGATCGGAGTCGGGAAGGTATTGTCCACGATCAGCGGCATACCGTTTTCATGTGCAAAATCTGCGAATTTCTTGATATCGAGCACGGCGAGTGCCGGGTTCGCAAGCGTTTCACCGAAGACGCAGCGGGTATTCGGCTTGATCGCTTTCTGGAGCTCTTCGCGGGAAGCTTCCTGATCGACGAAGATGCACTCAATGCCGAAGCGCTTGAG
>CAMNFV010000290.1 GCA_946537515.1 uncultured Ruminococcus sp.
CCACTTCCAATTCTCCGGAATCTCAAACGGAATCTCGTCCGGTGTGATCTCCGGCAGGGGCTTTTCCTTTTTGAGCTTGCCCTCTTTGATGAGCCGCTGTTTCTCCGCCTGAATCTGCTGCCAGAGTTCTTCCGCTGTGCCGTCGCTTTCCAGCTGCTCGGTCAGCTTCCCCTGAATCGCCAGATCCAGCACGCGGCTGCGCAGTGCTTTCGTATCAATCAAGGCTCAACCCTCCTAAGATTCCGCGCAGCGTCTCCAGCGCACCGCTGATCGCGTCCGCCTGTGCCTGCATATCGTCCATGATCTCGCCGACCGTGCGCTCGTCCTCCTCCGTGAGGTCGATCCACTTGAAGTTCAGGTCATCGCGCGCAGCAACCTCCGCCGCCGAAAAACGCCGCCACCTGCCGTTCGGATTCTCCGCGGAATAGGTCTCGGCGCGGTCTGCCTTGTGGCCGCTGCAATAGCACTGCACAAATTCATCGAGATCGGCTCTGGTCATGGGCTTCTGCGCCATCGTGTGCTTGATGCCCGTGCGGTAATCATATACCCAGATGTCCTTTGTCGGCTCACCCTTGTCAAAGAACAGCACATTCGTCTTGACGCCGTTCGCATAGAAAATGCCGGTCGGCAGCCGCAGGATCGTGTGCAGATTGAATTCTTTCAGCAGCTCATCGCGCACCTGTTTGGTCGAGCCGCTGTCCGTCAGAACGCTGTCCGGCAGCACCACGCCGACTCTGCCGCCCGTCTTGACGATCGACATGATATGCTGCAAAAAGTTCACCTGATTATCCGATGTTTCGATGAAATCCGTGCGCACGCTCTGTACGCCGACAGCACCCTGCGGTCTTGCACCGAAAGGTGGATTCGTTGCGATTACGTCGAACAAACGTTCTGATTTGTCAAGCAGTGAATCCTGATAAATGACCGGGCTTTCCTTGATGCCGATGTCGTGCAGATACAGATTCATCGAAGCCAGTGTGACAACAAGCGGCGTATTGTCCGCGCCGAACAGCGCATGATTTTTCAGAAACTTCTGCTTTTCTGCGTCCTTGCTCTGCGTTCTCATGTGTGCGTATGCGCCGAGCAGAAAGCCGCCGGTACCACAGCAGGGGTCGCCGACTGTTTCCGTGATCTTCGGATTCAAAACCTCAACAATCGCCTGAATCAGCGCACGCGGCGTGAAATACTGTCCCGCACCGCTTTTCTTGTCCTGACCGTTCTTTTCGAGGATGCCCTCATAGATCGCGCCCTTGAGGTCGCTGTCCATCATGTACCAGTTTTCTTCATCGACCATATCAATGATCTTTTTCAGATAAACAGGCTCGAAGATTTTGTTTGCGGCTTTTGTGAAGATCGTGCCGATCAGACCTTTTTGCTCTGAGAGCGTTTTCAGAATTGCCTCGTATGTCTTTACAAGATCTTCGCCGCTTTCCGCTTTCAGGTCTGCCCATTTGCAGCCCTCCGGCAGATTGCTGCCCAGACCGAGCTGTTCGCGTTCATCGTCCATTTTGAGAAAGAGAATATAGGTGAACTGCGTGATATAGTCCGTAAATCCGACGCCCGCCGAGGACATCACATTTGCGATGTTCCATACCTTTTTCAGCAGTGCGGATTCTGATTTTTGTGCTGCCATGTGTTATGCCGCCTTCAATAAGAATTTTGAGAGTGCCGCGATTTCCTCATTGAACATCGCAGGCTGTGCAAATGCACGGATGCCCTGCCGCCAGAGATCTGCGTCGATCTCGTTGAGATCCGCCGCCGTGACCGCGCCCTGCATGATGACGAAATCCGCGATCTGCTTCATGATCTCGGTCTGTTCGTCGGTCAGGCTGCGCTGCGTCTGGCCGCAGTACAGGTGGAATTTCTGCGCATAGCCGGTGATCAGGCTGGTCAGGCGCGGATTTTTGCCGTAGGCATACCGCACAATCTGAATCAGATTCGTCAGCGCCTTTGCGTTGCTGCCAGTGTCCAGCTCATCGACATTGCCGCTGTCGTCCAGCGTTTTATAGTTCTTCCAGATCTGCTCCACGCCGAATTGTCTGCTTTCAGTCAGCAGACGGTCGCGCAGTTCCGTCAGCATGGAATGTGTAATCAGCGTATCTTCTGCATTATAGATGATGCGCAGCGCCTCGATGCTGTCCTTGTGCTCATCGAGATAGCGCTCAAAGTTTTCGATATAGTCTTTCGCGTCCTCTTTGGAGAATCCCGCATAGATCAGCGTGTCGGGGTCTTCCTCCGTCGTGACATAGTAGCCCTTTTGCAGTTCCAGCAGCATCTTTCGCGCCGGAACATTGCTGATGAGATCGTCAATCAGCGCCATGCGGACAGAGTTGTCCTCAGACGGGCTGAAATACGGCGGAAGATTACCGTTTTCGTAAGCATTCTGGATATTGTCGGCTATTGTGCGCGGGGAGAAGCCGAATTGCGCGATGTATTCTTCCAGATGCTTGCCGAACAGTCGGTTATACTCATACCGGTTGTGAATGCGCGAGCAGTAGTCGCGCAGCAGCAACAGGTTATCGTCGCTCAGTTCGTTATGTGCCAAATGTTCAAGCAGTTGTTCCAGCGAGAGCAGACGCTGAACCGGCCCCGGAGCGGGCCGCGGAATCAGCTTATCATGCTCCGTGACGCCGATCG
>CAMNFV010000291.1 GCA_946537515.1 uncultured Ruminococcus sp.
GAATATGTTATAATAAGTCATATTAGAAAATAGGAGGAACAACAATGGCAATGGGAATTCAGCCGGAGGAGCTGATCGCTGAATACTGTGATCTGAAGGCGCTTTCGGATGCAGTATATCGCGGCAAAAAAGCTGCCGCAGAGAATCTGATCGACAAGGCAATGCGCGCAATTCTAGCAGAGAAGCCGGATGCGGAAACGCTCTCGCTGCTCGTGAATTGTCTGTTTGTCGTTTTGCAGTATCATGTGTTCTATGCTTTTCTGGATCGTGCAAAGCTGACGCTCCGCGATACCTATGAGGCTCGTGCGGCGATGCGTGCGGACTGGGATGTATGGCAGAACGAGGCTGCGCTCAGCAATGCGGCATGGCTCAATCATACGAACGAAAAGCAGCGTGTTTTTGAGGCGCTCGCTGCGCTGCATCTCAATGCAGATGATTTTGATGAGTATCCGGCGCCGGAGATCAGAGAACCCAAATGGCAGAAGAAAACCTACGGTGATTTTGAGCTCGTGACGATTGCGGATGCAGAGATCACCGATGACGGCGGACTCTTTTCCGACCCTGCGCCCGCAGGCAAAAACTATGTGCTGCATGATGCGGACGGCGTGACCTATTATCTGAATAACATCCGCAAATCCGATGTGCCGGGCGGACTGGATCCCGAAGAGGAGCATCTTTATACTGCGGACGGCTGGATTGACGGCTATACCGGAAAAGAGCAGCGCGAGATCGAGTTTGAGATCTATGACGGCGGCATCATTTTCACCTATACAACAGACGGCGTGGATGATTCGGCTGCGGAACGGGATCCGCGCTGGATGCCCTATGAGATCTGGGTGCAGAACCGGATCACAAAACGCCGTGACCGTCAGGCGAAATTCCTGGCCGCATATCTGTAATTTCAATTTAACCGGGGGTGATGCCGATGGCATCCTTTTCCAATCAGGTCAAAACGGAGATCTGCTCCGGTATCCGGAAACCGGCAGACCGCCGCGCATTTTTAACCGGGATTCTGCTGTCTGCGCGCCGCTGTACTGCTTCCGAGATCATCCTGCAAACGGAATGTGAAGCATTTGCGGAGCTTTTCCCGAAGCTGATTCAGAGCGTCAGCAGCGGCATCCGGTTTGATACGGAATTCCGAGCGCGCGCCGGACGGCAGGCGATGTGGTGCTTTACGATCCAGGGTGCCGATCAGGTCGCGGCGCTGACAAAGCCGCTTTTCCCCGCGCATACAGAACGTCCGGCGATCCTCTCCGCACTCGGCGGCAGAGGGCTCGCCTTTGCTGCGGCAGGATGCTTTGTCATGTGCGGCAGCGTGACCGATCCGGAGCGCCGGTATCATCTGGAAATCGCGCTCTCTGATGCGGAATTTGCGGCAGTATTCGCGGATGTTCTGGCTGCGGCTCAGCCTGAAATCCGCCTGAAGGCAACTGTCCGCAAGCATGATACGGTGCTGTATCTCAAGCAGAATGAGCAGATCTGTGATGCGCTGACCTATTTTGGTGCGCCGAATGCCTCTATGGAACTTGCGGCGCAGCAGGTCTATAAAAATGTTCGCAGTATGACAAATCGCCGCACAAACTGTGACCTTGCCAATATTGACAAGAGCGTTGCGGCCGGTGAACAGCAGATTTCAGACATCGAGCTGATCCGTGAGAAAGTCGGGCTGGATTCGCTGCCTGCTGTTTTGCAGGAAATCGCAGCGGCACGCCTTGCCGATCCGGAAGCAAGCCTGCGGGAGCTCGGCGCAAAGCTGGATCCGCCGCTTTCGCGTTCCGGCGTCAATCACCGTTTGCAGCGCATTTCTGAAATCGCTGCCAAATTCAGAGGAAACGCAAATTGATCACATTTGAAGATTTGATCCATACGCCGCCCGGAACGGTTCCGCTGGATTGGGATGCGGCTGAAGCTTTGCTTGGATTTCCGGTTCATGCGGGACTCAAAGACTTTTATTCCAGAGTTTTGTGCGGCGAACAGCGTTGTATCAAAGGGACGTATCATCTGGATAACAGCTGCTTTCTGCCGCCTGCTTCCGATGCATATGCAGACTGGATTTCGCTGATTTCCGGCGATGTCGATTATGAGTTGTATCCGCTCTGTTCCGCGGTAAATTTTGAATCTGCGATACAAGCTGCTTTTGGAAAATGGACCGGCGGATATGATATGGGCAGACGGGCGCTGATCGGCTCTTTTTATACCGATGTCGGTGATGATTTTCTGCTGCTGTTCAATCAGGATACCGGAACGATCGAATGGAATGATCCGGGATACGGTCATTTTGAAGTGTATGAAGAGAATCCTTATGGGATCTTTGCGGAAAATCTTGAAACGTTTTATCTCAGATTATCCGGATGTGACGGGATTCAGAAATGAAAAAGATGTATATTGATGTGAACAGACAGCAGCAAAGGACTGCGCTGATATAGAAGTTTTAGCCATAGTATTTCTGATGCAAGGTCAGAAGTACTATGGCGTTTCTGTTGAATTGGTATCAGGAATTCTAATTGTATTTGTCATCTTCTCTTTATCTGGTGTCCTATCGTTTATTTTAACTGGGCGCGGGGCGCGAATGCGAGGGCAAGAACCACAGGGAGAGGGAAGTCTTCGCTGCGCTCAGGTCTCCCCTCTCCCTAA
>CAMNFV010000292.1 GCA_946537515.1 uncultured Ruminococcus sp.
ACAGATATGATGGATGGCTTATCAATATTATCGGGAACATAGCAATGTTTATACCTGTAGGAATAGTATGGCCTATCTGTTTTCGCAAGCTTGATAATATCAAAAAAACAGTGTTCGCAGGGATTTGTTTTATTATCTTTATTGAGCTGTCCCAACTGCTATGTCCCGAAAGGCATACAGATATTGATGACATAATATTAAATACGAGCGGTGTTATGATTGGGGCGTGTGTCATATTTGCTATACGAAAAGCCACAAATTCTGATTAATTATAGCACCAGTATAAAAAACAATGCCCCGAAGCGCTTTTGTGAAACGCTTCGGGGCAAAACTTCTATATGAGTACCGGCATAAACGGGGCGCTGCTTGCATTTTATAGCTCTATATCAGCCGAGCAGAATGCGCTTGAGTTCTGTGAGATCCGCTGCACTGATGATGTCATCTTTGTTCAGATCGGCAGCTGCGCCCTGCTCTGCGGTCAATGTGCCGGCGGTGAGCAGATAATCCCGCATCATCACAAGATCGTCCTGATTGCAGATGCCGTCGGCATTGATGTCACCTGTGACAGGCGATTTTTTCTGTTCCGTGACCGCGGCCGAATAATTGACACAGGAACTCTGTCCCAGAACGCCGAGCGTAACGGTTTCTCCGGCGGCAAAATCCTTTTGATAGAGCTGATAGGTGACGACCGGATTGCCGTCATCGGACAGCGTATCTTCGGTTCTGGTCCAGTCGCCGAGCCACGCCGGCAGATCGGTTATCCGCGTATCCAGCAGGATATACGCAGTCAGATCGGCGCCTGCCGTAAAGGATGCCTGTTCATTTGCATAGATTTTGGAATCACAGGCGGTCTGTACCCATTCTGCACCGTCCAGCACCGCAGGCATATCAGTAAACCGGAATGCTCTGTCTCCGAAGACGGCGCTGCCGGTCTGCTTTGCTTTTGTTACGACCGACCAGTCTGCTGCATTCTCCGAATCATTAACGGTCAGTCCGGTAATCAGTCTGCCGTCTGCATATTTGATCGGCTCAGGCGGTTCGCCGTTTCCGATCAGAGAGAAATCATCAACCTTGAACCATGCGCCGCCGTTACCGGACGCGGAAAAACCGACGGTGCATTTGCCGCTCGTGACCGGGATGTCGGAGATCGTGATTTCCGTCCAGCTGTCTGCTTTTGCTTTGACATCGACGCTCTTTTCCTCGCCGCCGTAGCCGGAGATAAAGATCTTTGCGCTGTTCATGCCGCCGGTCTGGTAATATGCTTTCAGCGTATAGGTGCCGTTCGGCAGCGTAATATCCTGTGTCTGACTGCCGCTGAAATTGCTGCCGCTGTAAAGCTGGCCGCACCATCTGCCGGTGCGTGCGCCGCTTGCATTTCCGCAGCCGGAACCGGAAGCCTTCCAGCCTGCCAGTTCAGACTGTGACACGCGGTCTGCATCGAAACTCGGATTCAGCACATAGTTATTGCCGGTGCCGACAGACCATTCGCCGGTCTCCGCATCGAGATTCCACTCGCTCAGCGAATTGAATTTGACATTGCTGCCGTCAACGGTCAGCGGAACCCATTGATTATAGCCGAGACCGTTTCCGGCGAAATCGCTCCAGCGGTCGCCGCAGAAGATAACGGTCTCCTGCTTGGTACCTTTGACTGTATAGAAGAAGCCGGTCTGTGTGACATGGGAAAAATCCATATCGGTGCCGTCCATAACCTTCCAGCCGGAATACGGTCCGTTGATGTTGTCAGCGACCATGTAATAGCTGTGCGAGGCATTCCAGCCGTGCAGATCGGATGCGCAGAAATAATATTTATTTTTGAATTTGAACATGCAGTCGCCTTCTCTGCCGCTGCCCTTGCCGACCTGAACGGCCTTCTCCGCGGCAAGAAAATCGCTCGGACGCAGGCGCGCAACATACTGATAGCCTCTGCCGCCCTTGTTGGAGCAGATCAGATATGCCTGGCCGTCATCATCGACGAAAACAGTCTGATCGCCGGTGCCCTGTTTGAGGACGCCCTCGATCTGATCCTGCACATTCTTGACCTCGAAATCACCGGTCGGCGTATCACTGGCTGCAAACAGTACGCTGTCATTATACTGTGTGACGAGCACATATTTTTTCGACTGCGGACAATATGCAACGCCCATTCTGCCGAGCCAGGAAGCCGAGCCAAATCCCTTTGAATGCGGCGTGAGAACATCGTTTTCAAATTTCCAGTTCACAAGATCCTTTGAGGAATAACAGGTGATAGAACGGAAGCCGGTGTCGCTGTTGAGCTTGGTCGGGTTCTGGGCATAGGTCTCCGCGCCGCCGTAGTGGACGCCGTACCAGTAATAGGTGTCTCCGAATTTGAACACGCCGCCGCCCTGCGAATAGATAAAATTGCCGTCGGTATCCTTCCAGAAGCAGTCGTTTGTAATGGTCTGCGATGCTGCACCGGCCGTCATCAGATGCGCCGGCAGCATCGAAACGGCATTCAGCAGCAATCCTGCGGATAAAACGGACGCCGCAGCCTTTTTCCATAGAATTTTCATATTTCCCTCTTTTTCATTTGCAGCATCG
>CAMNFV010000293.1 GCA_946537515.1 uncultured Ruminococcus sp.
ATCAGGCGGCTGTGAGATCATCCGGCAGTTTGGCTATGATGATTTCAGGGAAAGGTTGTCCTAGAATGAAACGAAATGCACTGAGACACCGCCATGCCATGAAGCGCTGGCAGGTCATTGTCCGCTGCGTCTGCATCCCGCTGGTCTGGGTCTTTTATGCGGGAATCATTTTCCTGTTCGTGTACTTGCGCGTCAGTGATTCCCGGGAAGCCGATGCGTATCGGAATGCAGAAAGGACGCTCTCTGTGACGGCGACGAGGTCGGTGGTTTCCGAAGAATACCGGCGGGATGCAGATGACCGCTACAGAAAATATTACAATGTAATTTGGGAATATCAGATTGACGGAAAAACCTATACATACAGCGAAACCCGACTCAATTCGCCCGGAAAGACACGGACGCTGAGCGTGTATGAGGGCAGCGATCACCGGTTTCATGTCTGGAACGGTGACGGAGCAGGGAGTGCCTTTTCGATGGCTGGCATGATCGTTGCAGGCATTCTGTTCTTTCTTCTGTTTGGATTTGTCACGATCGTCCTCCGGGGAATCTCAGCCCCGGATCCGCTGCCCCCGCCCGGACAAAGGAGCCTTTTATGAACACACCGAAAACAGACGGCTTTCACATGCCGGCAGAATTTGAACCGCATCACGGAACTCTGATGATCTTTCCGGAGCGTCCGGGTTCGTGGGCACACGGCGCAAAGGACGCACAGCGGGCATTCACAGAGATCGCAGCGCGGCTTTCGCAGTGTGAGCAGGTGTATATGCTGGTCAATGACCGCACAGCCGAACCCGCAAAAAAAATGCTGCCGGAATCGGTCACGCTGCTGCACATCCCGACTGACGATGCATGGGCGCGGGATGTCGCACCGACCTTTGTCCGGAATGACAGCACAGGCGAAGTACGCGGGATATCGTGGCAGTTCAACGCTTGGGGCGGTGATTTCGACGGCCTGTATCCCGATTATCAGCAGGACGATGCGGCTGCGGGCGCAGTCTGCGCGGCACTGCGCAAGGCCTGCTATGATGCGCGCCCGTTTGTCCTGGAGGGCGGCGCGATCCATTGTGACGGCGAGGGCACTGTGCTGGTCACGGAGGCCTGCCTGCTCTCGGGCGGGCGCAATCCGCAGATGACCAGGGCGCAGATCACCGAAACGCTGCTGGAAATGCTCGGCGCGGAAAAGGTCATCTGGATCCCGTTCGGCATTTACAACGACGAAACAAATGAGCATATCGACAATATCTGCGCATTCACAGCGCCCGGCGAGGTCGTGCTGGCGTGGTGCGATGATCCGGATGACCCGCAGCATGCGATGTCGCAGGCGGATTTCGATGTGCTGTCGCGTGAGACAGATGCCAGGGGCCGGCACCTGAAGATCACGAAGCTGCCGGTTCCGCACAAGCCCGTCTGCGTGACTGCGGCGGAATGCGAGGGATATGTCTTTGCAGAAGGGGAGGATACCCGTGAGCCGGGCGAACGGCTTGCCGCATCCTATGTCAACTTTTATTTCGGCAATGACTGCGTGCTGGTGCCGCAGTTCGGCGGAGAATATGCGGCGGATGATGCGCGGGCATGTGAGATCCTGCGCGGCTGCATTCCCGGGCGGGAGATCGCCCCGATCTCAGCGCGGGCGATCCTGCTCGGCGGGGGAAACATCCACTGCATCACACAGCAGATCCCGCTATTCCGCTGATTCGTAGGCCTCCCGCAGCACCTTCAGCGCGTGCTTTTCAATGCGGGAGACATATGACCGGCTGATCGACAGCGCTTCTGCCGCTTCACGCTGTGTCTGCGGCGGTCTGCCGAACAGCCCGTACCGCCGGACGATGACCTCCCATTCGCGGGGGGAGAGGCGGGTTTGCAGAAAATGATAGAGCTGTTTTTCCTGCATGCTCCGGATGACCTGCTCCTCAAGGTCGCTGCCGTCCGGCATCACGTCGAGCAGCGTCAGCGCATTGCCGTCCTTGTCATATTCCAGCGGATCCTCAAAGAAAACCTCGCCGGCTGTCTTTTTCTTTGCGCGGTAGTGCATCAGAATCTCGTTTTCGATGCAGCGGCTCGCATAGGTCGCAAAGCGCGCACCCTTTTCCTGCCTGAAGGATGACACCGCCTTGATGAGCCCGAGGGTTCCGATCGAGATGAGCTCATCCTGCTCCCGCTCCGGGGTGTAGAATTTTTTTGTCATATGTGCGACCAGCCGGAGATTGTGGGAGATCAGCTTCTGTCTGGCGTCCTCATCGCCCTCTGCCAGACGGGCGAGACATTCGTCCTCCTCGGCACGGCTGAGCGGCTGCGGAAATGCGGCCGTATGATCGACATGCAGCAGAAAAAATGTCATTTGCCCGAATAAACCCGATAAAAATGTCAGCATAACGTACACCACCTTCAGCGCATTCTATGCGGCGGGGCATGTACCGTATACACAGACTGATATCCGCAGACAAACCGGCGCAGCAGAATCCGATCTGCCGCGCCGGTTTGTTTTATTTGGGCTAATAAAGATTTGGGTGGATTCTCGCACAAAAAAGGTGGTTTAGAACGGAT
>CAMNFV010000294.1 GCA_946537515.1 uncultured Ruminococcus sp.
AAAACGCCATAGTATTTCCGACTGCATATCAGATATACTATAGACTTGAATCTTCTATATTCGTACCAAACGATCCGCCGGAGGCACATGAAAGCATATTTGCCCGCTGCGGCGCATAAGCTGTACCAAATCGGGAATAATGAGGAGGAAGCAACCTTTATGCGACTGAAGCTCAAAACCGCTGCACTGTTCTGCGGCATCAGCGCCGTGCTCATGACCGCACAGCAGGCTGTTCCGTTCATGAAGCGCACCAAGATCGGCATGACCGCTCTGCCCTATGCAGCAGATGCTCCGGAATCCGGCGAACAATCAGCAGAACCGTCCGGCGCGGAAAAACAGCAGGAGCCTGTCTCGGGCAGCTATACCGCCCCGGAGGCGCATGCCCCCGCCGCCGAAGCACCCGCCCCGGAGCATGTCATCAACATCGAATCGAGCGGCTCACAGGCCATGTGGCATGCAAGACCGTATCAGTGTCCGGATACGCAGACCGGCGGCAAGATCCTCGACAAACACTTCGGCACCCAGAAAGGCACGATGTTTTTTGCACTGCCCAACGGCGGACAGGTTCGCAACAGCACCTTCTGGTCAAACAGCGATCTGCTTGCGGAGAGCAAGATCAAACCGTCGCTCGACCTGAAGCTCGACGGCACGCCGATGGTGCTGATCTATCATACGCACACGACCGAGAGCTATGTCGCCGAAAAAACCGGCGGATACGACAGCAGCTTCAATTTCCGGACTACTGAGCCCGACAAGGATATGGTCGCGGTCGGTGATGCGATCGCGGAGCAGCTCAGTGCGGCCGGGATCGGCGTTGTGCATGCAAAGGAGATCCATGATTATCCGGTCTGGAGCGGCGCCTACGGCAACAGCGCAAAAACGATCAGATCCGTGCTGGAGGAATATCCGAGCATATGCATTGCACTGGATATTCACCGCGATGCGATCGCGGACGGCTCGACGGTCATCGCACCGGTCTGCACCGTCAACGGCAGGCAGTCTGCGCAGATCATGATTATTTCCGGCTGCGATGACGGCACGATGGGCATGCCGAATTACCGCGAGAATTTCCACCTCGCGAGTGCCCTTCAGCAGAATGCCGAAACGCTTTTCCCCGGTCTGACGCGCCCGATCATGTTTGATTACCGGAAATATAACCAGAATCTCACAAACGGCAGCCTGCTGATTGAGGTCGGTTCGCAGGGCAATACGCTGGAGGAGGCGCGCTACGCGGGCGAGCTGGTCGGCCGGTCGCTCAGCGAAACGATCCGGCAGCTTGCGGAGGAAAGCAGCGGGGATACATAAACCGAAAGGATGATGCAAATGACGCGAAAACAGCGCAGACGCGCAAAAAAAGCCGCTCTGCTGGTGGCTTTCTGTTATCTCTGTATTCTGCTGCTCGGGGTCGGTATGCTCAAAGCAGCACAGCGTACCCGTCAGATCCTCTACGGCGGACAGCCTGTCATGGCGCAGCTCAGACCTGCCGCGGAGGATTCCGCAGGCCGGAAAACGGCAGTTTCCGTGGAGCTCGGCGGCGGGGAATGGCGCATTCCGCTGCCCGCGTCCGCAGATGCAAAGCAGACAGCAGGGCAGCTTGCGGAGCAAATGCCGCCCTGCATGCTTAAGCTGTTTCTGCGGCTCGGCATTCTCGCTGACCGTGCGGGAGATCAGACTGCGTGGTTCATCATGAGCGGGGAATAAGACAGCTCATTTTCGTGGAGATCGCGGTAATAGCGGTTGAGCTCGCCGCGGTAGATCAGCTTTGCATCGGGCAGATAGCGCAGATCGTCAGGCGAATAGAGACACGGCGGCTTTTCGAGTGTGACGCCGCATTCCTTCAGCACATGCGCGACAAACTGTGAGCAGACAAATTTTCGTTCGAGATTTCGTTTGATTTGCAGCTTGACCATGATCAGGCCGAGGATGCTGTAGGAATACTGCTTGCGGTGATCGCAGAAATAGTTGATGATGAGCTGAAAATGCGCATACTGCTCCTCTGTCAGCCGGATCTCGTAGATCTCGCAGGGAATCGTATCGAATTTGCCGAGTGTCCCCTCGCCGATGATCTCGGTATTGAAGGTTGCGGGGAGCGGAATCGGTTTATAGTTGCGGCAGAAGCTGTAGAGCTGATGCAGGGAGGCATCGGCGGAAAGTGACACATGGGAATACGGCATTCTGGAAAAAACGCGGATTGCTCGTGCAACATTTGTTCCGGTACGTGTCACAACAACATAAACCGAACGGTTTTTTTGTTCATGATTGGTATTCATTGCCTGCCATCCTTTCGCTGTAATTTCGGCGGAAATGGTTTTTCTGCACAAATTTCAAAAAAGGGCTTGCAAATCGCGTAAAAATCTGGTATAATAATAAGGTACGGAATTTCCGTATATGAATATGCGCCTGTAGCTCAGCTGGATAGAGTGTCAGACTCCGACTCTGAAGGTCGTGCGTTCGAATCGCATCAGGCGTATCCACCCCTGCGTATATGCGCGGGGGATTTTTGTTTTATAGCGTGTCATGCGAGGGGCATAGCGTGTCAA